>DATMAC010000131.1:0-12455 GCA_035573655.1 Thermoflexus sp. | reverse complement strand
AGGCGGGGTGAGGTCCCACCTGCTTGATGGCCTAATTCATGTCCGAACTTCAGTTTGTTCACTTGCCTGTTGCAAATCTTTGCTGTGAATTCGGAACGCCGAAGGCCAGTGGGGGATTTTGGGGTGGGTGGGACCGCTTCGGCAGCCCCACCCACCCCGCGGCTCACGGTCCCTCGATGAGCACCCGATGGGGATCGACCCGGTTGTTCAGCGGCGCGATCTCCACGTCCTCGTGGATCAGGCCAGCCCAGAAGTAAAGCGGATTGCGGGGCGGCACTTGGGTGATTCGGATACAGCCGGTCACCAAAGCGGTCCGCCCGGCCGGCAGATAGTAGTAGGGCCGTCCGTCGATGATGCGGGTCTCCAGGTCCTCCGGCCGGCCCACGGCCCACCGGAAGGGGTAATTCCGCAGCGATGTGTCGAAGTCGATGCCCACCCGCCAAGCCCCTGACTCCTCCGCCCATCCTTCCGGGCGGCCGGGCTGCGGCGTGTTGAAGGTCTGGTCCATATCGTAGCAGGTCCCCGGGGGCGGCCCGCTGGTGCGGATGGGAACCGATCCGTAATTGTGGACGGTCAGTGTGAAGTAAAGGAAACCTCCCAGCGTGACCGGGATGTAATCGCCGGTTCCGGAGGAGATGTCTGATCGGAACTCCACTTGTCCGTTGAGGATCTCCGCCCGCGGCACGCCGCCCTCACGGATGGTCAAGGTCCCGGTCACCACATCCCGCAACCCCAGCGCGTCCTCGGCGATGGCATAGACCGTGTAAACCCCGTCCGGCGGAGGTTCCTGACCGCGATCCACCCCGGCGTCATAGTCGAACACATGGCAGCCGGGCTCGCCGGGCTTGCGGAGCTGCACTTCCTTTCGGGGCACTGGATAGCGCACGCCGTCAGCGCCCTCCAAATAGACCGCGAGTTGCGACGGGCGGTTGACACACACGTTGATCGTCGCCCGGTCGCTCAAGCCGTCCCGGTTCGGGGTGATCTCAGGCGGCGAGACGCTGAAGCCGGTGATCTGGAGGGGCTGCGGATTCGATCCGCTTACGACCAGCGTGCCCGTGATTTGAGCGGTTTCCTGTTCATCCCGGGCTTCCACCACCCAGGTATAGCGTCCGTCCGGGAGCAGCTGGTTCTCCACCACGCCGTTGAACAGAACCTCGTAGTCTCCCTGAGGCCGAGGTTGTTCCCGTCGGAAATAGCGGGGCACGCCGTCCGCCCCGAGGAAATAGATGGAGACCACCGCGTTGCGGCCCAGGGCGTAGCGGATCGACACCACATCGTTGTGGCCATCGGCGTCCGGCGTGAGAAGATCGGGGGTCACCGACGCCGTCCGCAGCAACGGCGCGGGCTGGCAGGCGGCTAAGATCATCAAGCCCAATCCCAGGCCGATCCAGAAACGAGAAGAGAGCAATCGAATCATTCAGAACCCGTCCTAAGAGGTGATCTTCCTGAAAGGTGGGGAGAACCTGACAGCCTTGCAGATGTGAAAATCCTGTGTAGGGGCACCCCTTGTGGGTGCCCCTACACAGATGCCTTTGCCCCTACACAGATGCCTTCCATCCAGGTTGGGGTGGGCACCTTCGGCAATCGACACCCCTTAAAAGCCTCCTTTAGGATTCCCGTTCATGGCCCCGAAAGACCAAGCGGAGCGGGGTCCCTGTGAACGGATAACGGGCGCGGATCCGGTTTTCGAGATAACGCTCATAGGAAAAGTGAACCAAATCCGCGTCGTTCACAAAGAACACAATGGTCGGCGGATCGGTGCGCGCTTGGGTGACATAATAAATCTTCAACGGCTTTCCCTTTCGCGTCGGTGGAGGATGTTCCTCCATCGCCTCCCGGATGAGCCGGTTCAACTCCGAGGTGCTCAGACGCGCGTGCCGCTCCTGATACACTTGGAGCGCCAGAGGAAGCAACGCGGGAACCCCATAGCCGGTCTTCGCGGACACGAAGCGGATCGGTGCATAGTCGAGAAACTTCATGGTTTGGCGGATATGCTGAACGAACTCCTCCGGCTTCACCCGGGGGCGCCCCCGCTCGTCCAGCATGAGATCCCACTTGTTGACCACCAGGATCACGCTGCGGGCCTCCTCCACGGCCATCCCGCCGATCACGGCGTCCTGGTGCGTGACCCCTTCCTTTGCATCCAGCACTAAGAGGACGATGTCGCTGCGCTGGATGGCCCGTAAGGCTCGCAGGACGCTGTAGCGCTCGACCCCCGGTTGAATCTGCCCTCGGCGGCGGATCCCCGCCGTGTCGATGAGGACGATCTTCTTTCCCTCCCATTCGATCGGTGTGTCGATGGCATCCCGGGTGGTCCCCGGGATCGGGCTGACGATCGCCCGCTCCTCCCCCAGGATGGCGTTCAGCAGGGAGGATTTCCCCACGTTGGGGCGACCGACGATCGCAATGCGGATCCCTTCCTCCTCCTCAACTTCGGCCAGGCCGGGGAGGGTCGCCACGATGGCGTCCAGCAGCTCGCTGATCCCCGTGCCGTGGAGCGCTGAGATTGGGTAAACCTCCCCCAGCCCCAGCCGGTAGAACTCAACTGCTGCCTCCCGCTGGGCGGCGTTGTCCGCTTTGTTTGCGGCCACCAGGACCGGCTTCTGGGTCCGCCGGAGGACCTCGGCCACGGCCTCGTCGGCGGCGGTGAGGCCCGCCTGGACGTCCACCACCATCACCAGGACATCAGCCTCCGCGATGGCGATCTCCGCCTGGGCCCGGATTTGCGGGATGAAGGAGGCGGAGTCCTCGGCCAGAGGCTGAGCCGGGCGGAGGCCGGCCTCCGCTTTCGGAGGTAACACCTCCAGCCCCCCGGTGTCCACTAAAGTGAACGCGAAACCGTTCCAGATCACCTCCCCATGCAGGCGATCCCGCGTCGTCCCTGGCCGCTCGTCAACTAAGGCCAGCCGTTGCCCGATCAATCGATTGAAGAGGGAGGATTTCCCCACGTTGGGCCGCCCCACCAGGGCGACCATTGGCTTGCGAGTCGCCATGATCGAATCCAGGACCCTCGATTTACGAAGGCGTTTGCTTCGGGTTTTCCAGGCCAGAGCAGGCCCCGCCCCTATCCATCGGTGCACCTCTTGTGGGATGCCTTCGGTAAAGAACACAAGGCCTGCTCATGATTGCGCTTTCAGTATAATAGCAGGAGACCTGAGGAAGGCGAAAAATGATCATCCCTCCCCCATCTGCGCCCAAAGCGGCCATATAAATCTCAAGGAGGATTTCATGCGTGAGATCACGGTTGCCGCCGTTCAAATGGACGCCCGGTTGAATGCGGTCGAGGATAACGTGGCTCGCATCGCGGAGTGGATCGCGCGGATCGCCAGCGAGCAGCGAGTGGACTTGATCGTCTTCCCAGAGCTGGTGACCACCGGATACGAGTGCGGGGCCCGCTTCACGGAATGGGCGCAGCGGATCCCTGGGCCTTCGACGCATCGCATCGCCCAGCGGGCCAGAGAGTTCGGGGTCCACGTGGTATTCGGGATGGCGGTGCGGGAGCGGGTGGAGACCATCCTCTACAACTCGGCGGTGGTGATCGGCCCGGATGGGGAGACCCTGGGCGCGTATCACAAGGTTCATCTCAAGGGGGAAGAGCGCTTGTTGTTCCGGAGCGGATACCGATTCCCGGTTTTCGAGACCGGCTTCGGCCTTCTGGGGGTGTTGCTCGGATGGGATTTGCTCTTCCCGGAGGCCGCACGGGTGCTAGCGCTGAGCGGTGCCGAGCTGCTGGCGGTCCCTGCGGCCTGGGAGCAGCCGCTGCGGGAGGAGTGGCGGATCTTGACCCGGGCGCGGGCGCTGGAGAACACGTTCTTCCTCGTTGGGGCCAATCGGGTTGGCAAAGAGGTGACTTACGAGTTCGTTGGGGATTCGATGATCGTTGGACCACGGGGCCAGGTTTTCGCTTCCCTGGACGAGCCGACCGAGGGCTATGTGGTTGCCCGCATCGATCTGGAGGAGGTGCGACGTCAGCGGGAGGAGTTGCAGGTCCTCCAAGCCCGCCAGCCGAATAGTTACCGCCTGCTGGCGCGGCCGTATTGAGCGGCGAACGGACACGCCTGGGTGCGGCCGTGTAGGGGCACCCCTTGTGGGTGCCCCTACACGGCCTACGAAGGAGGATCTGGGTGAGCGCAGAGCGATGGCGGGAACTTGTAGAGCCTTGGCTGGCCAGGCTGACACGACCGCTGGAGCGTTGGGGGATCCATCCCAACACCCTGACCGTGTTGGGCTTTCTGCTCAGCGCAGGTGCTGGGCTGCTGACCGGGCTGGATCTCCGCTGGGGAGCGGCGTTGCTTTGGACTCTCGGTGGATTGTGTGATGCCCTGGATGGGACCTTGGCCCGTCGGTCGGGGAAGGCATCGCCGGCCGGGGCCTTCCTGGATTCCACGCTGGATCGTTACAGCGATGCGGCGATCCTCCTCGGCATCGGGGCGGCCTGGCAGCGGGCGGGGACGGCCTGGGGCGGATGGATCGCTGGGGTCGCCCTGTTAGGCGCCCTGATGGTCAGCTACACACGGGCTCGAGGGGAGGGATTGGGGGTTTCCATTCGTGAAGGCCTCTTCACCCGATCGGAGCGGTTCCTCCTGATCCTCATGGCTTTGCTCACCGGGTGGTATGGGCCGTTGCTGATCCTATTCGCGGTCCTCGCCCACCTCACCGCATTGCAGCGCGCCTGGCGGGCGATGCGAACGCTGAGCGTCCTGGAGCGCCATCAGCCATGATCCGGTCGGAAGGGCTTCGGAAGGTTTTCGAAACGGTGGTCGCCGTCGAGGAGGTTAACCTGGAGGTTCGGCCCGGTGAGGTCGTGGCTTTGTTGGGCCCGAACGGGGCCGGGAAAACCACCACGGTCCGGATGCTGGCGGCCCTGCTGCGGCCCACGGCGGGACGGGCCATCGTGGCGGGCTATGACACGGTGGAGCAGCCTCAGGAGGTTCGTCGTCGCGTTGGGTTGCTGACCGAGCTTCCAGGCCTTTACCTGCGGATGACCGGCGAGGAGTACCTGGCGTTCTTCGCGTATCTCTATGAGGTGCCCCGCCCGCTTCTCCGAGAGCGGCTGGGGGACTGGTTGGACCGGCTGGGGCTCCGGGAGGCTTTGCACCGACGGATCGCCACCTACTCGAAAGGGATGCGGCAGAAGCTGGCCCTCCTGCGCGCGTTCCTCCATCGCCCACCGGTGCTCCTGCTCGATGAGCCCACCTCGGCGATGGATCCGGAGAGCGCCCAGGTCGCTCGGGAGATGATCCGCTCCTTCGCCGAGAACGGCCATGCGGTCCTGCTGTGTACCCATAATTTGTATGAGGCGGAAGCCCTGGCGGATCGGATCGCGGTCCTCTATCAAGGTCGGATCCTGGTGGAGGGGAGCCCCCATGCCTTACGGGAGCGCTTTATGGGCCCGCCTGTCTATGAGCTTCGTCTCGCAACCTCTGTCGAGGAGGCCCAGAGAGCCCTTCCCCAGGGCCTGTCGATCATTGCCCGCGGACCGAACTGGATCCGCTATCCGGTTCGGGATCCGGAGCAGGAGAATCCTCGCCTCCTTGCGTCGCTGATCGCTCACGGGATTCCAGTGATCTCGCTCTCGGAGGTCCATCTTCCGCTGGAGACCATCTATCTTCGGATCCTGGACGGGGCAAGCGCCCCGGAACGCTCTACGTTGCCCATCGAGGTGGGGGACTGCGGGGCCGAGGCGGGCGTTCGGGCTCCGATGGCTTCCCCTCAGAACCCTGGTCGAAGGTCCACCAAGGGTCACATCGGGCTTGGGGAACGGATCGCGGCTGTGCAAGCGGTGTCGCAAGATCTGAGGCGATGGATCCGGGGGACATGGGCGGTCTTCCGGCGGGACATTCTGGACATCCTGCGAGACTGGCGCATGGTTACCCCCCTGGTCTTGTTGCTTTTTGTGTTTCCGGTGCTCTCTTTGCTTTCCGCGCGGGGAGCGGCCTACTATGTCTCCCAATTCGGCGCCCAGCTGGTCGGCGAACGCCTGTTGCCTTTCCTGGCCCTGGCGACCGGTTTCCTTCCCCTGACGGTCTGTTTGGTCATCCCACTGGAGACGTTTGTGGGTGAGAAAGAACGGCGAACCATGGAGCCGTTGTTAGCCGCTCCGCTGGGCGATCTACAGCTTTACATCGGGAAGGGAGCGGCCGCCATGGTGGTTCCCACGGCGACTTCGCTCCTTGGGTTGATGCTTTACCTGCTCATCCTAACCTTTCGCGGCGCGTGGAGGCCGGATCCCGCGTTGGTGTTCTTCCTTCCCAGCATCCTGGTCCTGCACGCGGTGGTGATGGTCGCCGGCGCCATTGTGATCTCCACCCAGTCCAACAGCGTGCGCGGGGCCAACCTGCTGGCCAGCTTTATCATCCTTCCCATTTCTATGTTGCTGGTCCTCGAGTCCTTATTGCTTTTCTGGAGCAACTATCGAACCCTGGTGGTCGTGCTGTGCATCCTGGTCGTCTACGCCACCCTGTTGGTCCGCATGGGGATTGTGCTGTTCAACCGGGAGCAGCTTCTCAGCGCGGAGTTCGACACGCTGGACCTAAGGGGGATCCTGCGGGGCTTTTGGCGTGTGTTCTGGCGGGGGGATCCTGCGCAGCCGATCTCCAGCCTGTGGGATCACGTGGGGCACCCGGTTCGACGTTCCGCTGGGGCGCTCGTGACCTTGGCGGCGCTGGGGTTGTTGGGATTCGGGATCGCCTGGTTGTGGCTTCCCGCCCTTGTCGGTTCACCGGATGAACTTCTGCGCCAGCTTCGGGCTGCAAGTCTCTCCCTTGGGCAGGGCCTTCCGCTCACCCCGTGGTGGATCTTCTTCCACAACCTGCGGGCGCTGGCTTTGAACACGCTGATCGGCACGATCACTTTGGGGCTATGGGTGGCCTTCTACCCAGTGGGTCTCATGGGGGCAATCGGGGTGCTCTTGCGAGGTCTCTTCGCCAGCGACCTCCGGCTGGGGATCGCCGGCCTGTTGGCGATCCTCCCCCACGGGATCCTGGAGCTGCCCGCGGCGGGGCTGGTGCTGGCGGGGGCGCTTCGACTGGGGCTCACCTTGCTGACGCCCCCCGGCCCGCGGAGCCTGCGGGACCGCCTGATGCTGGCCTGGGCGGACTGGCTGAAGCTGTTTCTGTTGGCGACGCCCCTTCTCCTTCTTGCGGCCTGGATCGAGGTCCACGTGACCCCTCGCTTGGTCCTCTGGTGGCTTTCACAGGTCGCGCGTTGAGCTTCGGGGTCCCGTTGCGCTCTTTCCAGGGCGATTATGGGGTCCAGAACCGGCCGAGGCCCAGGGCTGCTGCCGCCATCGATCCGAAAAACAGCGCGGCGCTGAGTCCGAGCAGGACGAAATCGCGGCCCCGGAAGCGCAACTCGGTGATCCATGTCCGTCGCCCCACTCCGAAGGCGCGCAGATCCATCGCATCGATGATGTCTTCCGCCATCATCAAGGCATGAAGCGTCACAGGCACCACCAGGGGGGCGAGGCGGCGGATCTGCCCCAGAGGGCCACCGCGGATGTTCTCTAGCTCGTAGCCCCGAGCCCGCTGGGCGTCCATCGTCTGCATGGCGTCCCGACCTAACGTGGGGATGAACCGGAACGCCAGATCCATCGCATAAGCGATTTTATCCGGTAGCCCTAGGCCTCGGAAGACCACACCGTATTGCGTGGGGTCCAACGTGTACGGGATCAGGATGGCTGCGGTGATCACCGTTCCCATTCGACACATTTGGCTGAGGGCGAAGAACATCCGCTCCACCGTGACGTTCACCGCGGGGGTCCACCCGAACACGGTCACAGGGAGCGAGAGGCGGGCCAGGAGCCGCTCCGTTTGGTAGACCTCGAAGCCACCCCGGCCGGTGAGGAAAGTGATCGTGACAAACACCGTGGCGACAAAGCCTGTGAACAGCCACGCCCGGCGGGTCTCCCGCCATGTCAGACGGTTCAGCCGGAAATAGAAAAGCGCGAGCGCCCACAGGCCCGCCAGCATCCGCACATCCCAGAAGAAGAGTGTGGAAAGCATAAGGGAAAGGGCGAAAAGCAGGCGGGCCCGTGGGTCAAAGGCCTCCAAGAAACTTCCTCGTCGCCGGTAAGGCCAGGTCACCAGCAAGGTAAGGTTCTCCTCCTACGGCGGGGGATCCGCTTATGCGACCCCAGCGCCCCGCCCCAGCTGTTGCTGGAGGGCGTTATAAGCAGCCACGAGCAATGGCGTAAGGATCGCGGCGTGCAGGATGTTCGGGCCCGCTGCAGGCACGAACTCTCCCAACAAGGCCACCGCCGGCGGATAGCCGTTGATCCAGATGTCCGCGATCGCCGCGAAGCCGATGCCGACAATGTTAGCGACCGCACCCCATACGATGACCGAGGCCAGGGCGATGTTCGTGCCCAGGGCGAACCGGAGGGCCACCACCAGGATCGCTCCGATCAGCGGCACCCAGCGCATCAACGGGCTGAGCGGCCCTCCGAAGAAGGGGCTTTCGATCTCCGTGGTTAAGGCCCAAAGGCTCAGCGCTACGCCCACCGTGGCCACGATCCCTGTGAGGATGTTCAGAGCCCGTTCCCGGCCTAAGATCACCGGAAGACCGGCCACCAATCCGACCAAGCCGTTCCCGATATCCCAAGCGGGGAACACCCCCCAGCCGGTGAGGAAATCCCCCAAGATGTTGCCTACCGCCCCGGTGAAGAAGCCTACCGCCGGGCCGAACACGTAGCCGAAGAAGACCGGGAAGACGATGGCAGGGCGCAGGGCCACCTGGCTCACCGATGGGACCACGAAGACGGTGCCGTTGAACAAGTAAGAGAACACGCCGTAGAGGGCCGCTCCGATGGCCATATACACCACTTCACGGGTGCCGATCTGCCACGCCGGGTGGTCCGCTGTGGCGAAGTAGACGATGTAGACCAAGACCGCACCGATCGCCACCCAGAGCAGCCAGCCGAAGCCTTGGAGCCGCGCTCCGGACTCCCCAGTCATCAGGCTGGCCAATCCCATCAACACGACCACCACGATCAGCAGAATTAACCAGGTGAACGCTTTGCGTGTCATGGCTCCCTCCGATATAAAAATTGAATGAGGTTCTTTTCCCCTTTCCTAACATAAAATCTGCATGGAAGGGCTATCCGCTCCTTAATTTGGGGTTTGGGGGCGAGCCGGGCGCCCTCACCACCTCAATCCTCAAAACAAAATTGAATGAAGCAGCTCGGTCCCTAAAAGATATTGTAACTGGTAAACAGAAACGGTGCTTTGTCCAGGGGATGCTGGGCCTCTATATGGCCGACAGCCAGCTCAACGCAATCCATGAAGGAATTCCGCAAGCTGATCTGCTCGCCGAAAACGCCCCGTTCGGCCCAGATACTGCCAATTGGCCTCGAGAAGGGATGTGGGAACCAGCCGCCCTTGTCGCATCACTTCCGGATTCAAGAGAACAACTTCCGGTGGGCCATCGGCGATCAAGCGACCATCCGCTACGACCCAGACTCGGTTCGCAAAGGAGAGCGCCAGATCCACATCGTGGGTGATGAAGACCATCGCATCCACCGCCTGAGCGGGGCCAAAGGCGATCCTCGCGATCGAGTCCATCAATTGCATATACGCTCGATAATCCTGTCCTGCCGTTGGCTCATCCATCACCAGGATCCGGCTGCGCATGCTGAGCACCGAGGCGATGGTGACTCGCTTCTGCTGGCCGAAGCTTAAAGCCCAAGGTGAGACGCGCGCTTGGTCCAGAAGCCCCACCAGCTCCAGTGCCCAACGGACATCCGACTCAATCTGCTCCGGGGGATGGCCCAGGTTGCGGGGCCCGAAGGCCACCTCTTCCCATACGGTCGGTGCGAAGAGCATTTGACTCGGGCTCTGGAACACGTATCCGATTGTTCGGGCGACTTCTGCCACCGTCTGATCTCGCGTTGTCTTCCCCCCTACCCACACACGGCCCCTCCGGGGCTTCAGCAATCCCATCGCCAGCTTGAGCAGCGTGGTCTTACCGGCCCCGTTCGGACCCAGGATCGCCAGGCTGTCCCCTTTCCGGATCTCTGCGTGGATCTCATGCACGACATCCGGACCGTCGCCGTAGCCAAAGGATACGCCCTCGAAGACGACGAGCGGCGGTGCAGAGGGAGAGGCGGGTGGGATCTCTACCGGTGGCTCTTGACGTTCTCGAATGACAGGCCAGCGCTGCATCCAGACGGGGAAAGGGACTTTCACCGCGGTCGGATCCACCCGTTCGAAAAACGCCTCTGGATCCCCATCAAAGGTCAGGCGACCTTCCTCCAGGTAGAGCACCCGGTCCGGATGGGCTTTCATCGCATCTTCCACTCGATGCTCAACCAGCAATATGGTATGGCCTTCCTGGTGAAGCCGTCGGAAGAGGGCCAAGGCGTCCTGAGCGCTCTGGGGATCCAGAGAAGCCAGGGGTTCATCCAGGAGGAGAATCCGGGGAGCCATCGCCAGGACCCCGGCGAGCGCCACGCGTTGCTTTTCCCCTCCGGAAAGTTGAAAAGTAGGCCGATCCCGCAAATGGGCGATCCCCAAAGCGTGCAGGACCTCCTCCACCCGCTCCAGGATCCTGGGGCGAGGCCAGCCCAGGTTCTCCAGTCCGAAAGCGACGTCGTGCAGGACATCCGCGGCTACAATCTGACGCTCCGGATCCTGAAGCAACGTCCCCACTTGCTGGGAGAGCCGAGACAACGGCCACGCTCGCGGATCATGCCCACCGATGCGGATGAGGCCATGGAGCTCCCCTTTATAGCTTCGGGGGATCAGGCCGTTGAGCGCTCGCAAAAGGGTGCTCTTCCCACATCCGCTGGGCCCCGCTACCAAGAGCATCTCCCCTTCTTCAGCGGAGAACGAAATGTCCTGCACAGCGGGTTGTCGCCGCGCGGCGTAACGAAACGTTAAATTGCGAACCTCCAGAATCGACGCCATGGGTGTTGATTTCAAAGACGGGAGCTTAGGGGGAATTTTACCACTGAACGGAAACCCTTTAGACCTGTTGCATAATTCCTGGAAGGGTTTTGGGGGCTGGGAAGGCCGCCGAAGGCGGCCTTCCCAGCCCCCAAAACCTTAGGGCAAGGAAATGGGAAGTGTTTAAGGAGCGGGCCGAGAGCCAAAGGCGTGCCTGGCTCGTCCCGAACCCCCTGCAAGGGAATTAACCGCATCGTCCTAATTGGAGGAAACTATAATCACACAAGAGGGAAGTTGTGAGTTGTCCCTTCTATATCCATAATTGAGCTGGAAGCGGGAACACCCGCGCTTTCTTTCGGACAGGAGGCCCCTATGCGGCTCGCACAACGCATGTCCCGATTGGGCACGGAGACCGCCTTTGAGGTGCTGGCACGGGCGAAAGCCCTGGAGGCGCAGGGAAGGGACATCATCCATCTGGAGATCGGGGAGCCGGATTTCGATACCCCCGCCCATATCAAGGCCGCCGCCGTGCGCGCACTGGACGAAGGATACACCCACTACACCCCAGCGGCAGGGATCCCCGCCCTTCGGGAGGCCATCGCGGATTACATCCGCCGCACTCGCGGTATCCCCGTGGGCCCGGAGAATGTGGTGGTGGTCCCCGGTGGGAAGCCCATCATGTTCTTCGCCATCCTCGCTCTAGTGGAGGAAGGGGACGAAGTGATCTATCCCAATCCGGGTTTCCCCATCTACGAGTCCATGATTCGCTTCGTGGGCGGGCATCCCGTCCCCTTGCGTCTGCGAATGGAAAACGAGTTCCGCGTGGATGTAGAGGAATTGGCCCGGCTGATCACGCCGCGGACCCGCATGCTGATCCTCAACTCCCCAGCCAACCCCACGGGCGGGGTCCTGACCCGGGAGGACTTGGCCGCCATCGCCGAGCTGTGTCTGAAGCACGATTTGATCGTGCTCTCGGACGAGATCTACAGCCGCATCATTTATGAAGGGGAGCACATCAGCATCGCCAGCTTCCCGGGGATGTTGGAGCGCACGATCATCTTGGATGGCTTCAGCAAGACCTACGCGATGACCGGATGGCGGTTGGGATATGGAGTGATGCCCGAGCCGTTGGCGGAAGCGGTGACCCGTCTGATGATCAACTCGAATTCATGCACCGCGGCCTTCACCCAGATCGCTGGGATCACCGCCCTGACCGGCCCTCAGGATGATGTGGACCGGATGGTCGCGGCGTTCCGGGAGCGGCGGGAAGTGATCGTGGAGGGATTGAACCGCATCCCGGGCTTCCGGTGCTTGAAGCCGAAGGGGGCCTTCTATGCCTTCCCGAACATCGAGGGGACAGGGTTATCATCCCGGGAGCTGGCGGCTTATTTGCTGGAAGAGGCGGGGGTGGCCGTGCTCTCGGGAACTGCCTTCGGGGAGTATGGGGAAGGCTTTCTGCGCCTCTCTTTTGCCAACTCGGTGGAGAACATCCAGAAGGCCCTCGAGCGCATTGAAAAAGCAATCCGCCGCCTTCCGGTGCGGGCGGTGGCTTCCTAAGGGGCTGAGGGA
>DATMAC010000130.1:0-4410 GCA_035573655.1 Thermoflexus sp. | reverse complement strand
ACGGCCCGCTCGACCGCCTGGGCCTCGGCCTCGAGGCCGAAGGCGTGGCGCAGCATCATGGCTGCGCTCAGGATCGCTCCGATGGGGTTGGCGATGTTCCGGCCCGCGATATCGGGGGCGGAACCGTGCACCGGCTCGAAGAGCCCCGGGGGCTCCTCCCCCAACGAGGCCGACGGGAGCATCCCCATCGACCCCGGCAGCACCGCCGCCTCATCCGTCAGGATATCCCCGAACATGTTCTCCGTCACCACCACATCGAAGACCGCAGGCCGCCGGATGAGGTGCATGGCGAAGGCATCCACCAGCATATGCTCCAGAGCCACGTCCGGGAACTCCCGGCGAACCACGTCCTCCGTTACCCGGCGCCAGAGGCGGGAGGCCGCCAGCACATTGGCCTTGTCCACCGAGGTCAACTTCTTCCGGCGGCCCTGGGCGAGACGGGCGACCAGCCGCACCACCCGCTCGATCTCCGGCCGGGTATAACGCATGGTGTCATAGGCCTCCTCCCCATCCGGCCCTGCCTCCTGTCGGGGGCCGAAGTAGAGGCCCCCCGTCAGCTCCCGCACGAACAGAAGGTCCACCCCGCGCACGACCCCCTCCTTAAGCGGGGTCGCGTGGACCAAGGCGGGGAACATGCGGACCGGACGGAGGTTGGCGAAGAGATCGAAGGCCTTGCGCAGGCCGAGCAGCCCTTGTTCCGGACGCACCGGGGCCGCGGGGTCATCCCATTTCGGCCCCCCAACCGCCCCTAAAAGGATCGCATCGGAACGACGACACTGAGCCAACGTCTCCTCCGGGAGGGGCGAGCCGGTGGCGTCGATGGCTGCTCCGCCAATTAGCCTCTCGTGGAACTCGAAAACATGACCGAACCGGCGGCCGATCGCCTCCAGGACCCGCACGGCCTCTGCGGTCACCTCCGGCCCGATCCCGTCCCCCGGCAACACGGTGATCACAAAACGTCCCATTGCCAGACTCCGATGGAAGGAATCAGAAAACGCGCGGCTGCCTCCCCAGCGCAGTCGCGCTCTCTATTTCAGAATTCCATAGGTGATCCAGCGCCTTGTCTGATTCAACGTGGATGAGCCATTCCTGCACGCAATTTATGCGCGCTGAGGACACACCGTGAGGAAAGTGGGGCCCCCACCCCAGCCGAAGGCGCCCGGCTTGCCCCCAAACCCCCATTGGGGCATTAATTTTTTGCGTGGGTGGGGGACCGCCCCAGCGACCCCCACCCACAAAGGGTCTTTCTCTTTCCTCCGGGCCATCCCTTGGGCGTGAGAGCTACCCGATCCCAAACTCCAAGCTATCCTCGAGGGCCAATCGGCTCGCCTCCAGAATATTCGTGGAAGCGCCCACCGTCCGCCACACCCGCTGGCCATCGGTGCTCTCGATCCACACCCGCACGCGAGCCGCCGTGCCGGCGTCCCCGTTCAGAATGTGAACCCGGTAGTTGGTCAGATGGACCCGGGCGAGGACCGGATAACGGGGGAGGAGCGCCTTGCGCAAGGCCCGGTCGAGGGCGTTGACAGGCCCGTTCCCCTCCGCCGCGGTATGCACCACCTCCCCGTCGACCCGAACCTTGACGGCTGCCTCTGCGACCGGCTCCCGCTCCCCCCGACGTTCCACCACCACGACGTAGTCCAGAACCTGGAAGGGTGGAGTGTAATCCGGCCGGGCGCGTCGCAGCATCAGGAGCACGGAGGCCTCCGCGTCCTCGAAGTAGAAGCCCTCGTTCTCCAGGACCTTGATCCGGCGCACCACCGCCTGCACGGCGGGATCGTCCGGGTCCAGATGGACCCCGGACTCCAGCGCTTTGGCGACGATGTTCCCTCGTCCGGATAGCTCAGAGACCAGGACCCGCTTGACATTGCCCACGCGGGCCGGATCGATGTGTTGGTAGCTCTCCTCCGTTTTCAGGATGGCGGCCACATGGATGCCGCCCTTATGGGCGAAGGCGCTGGCCCCCACATAGGGTTGGTGAGAATCGTGAGGGAGGTTGGCCACCTCGGCCACAAAGCGGGAGATCTCTGTTAGGCGGGCCAGCTGCTCATCGGTCACGCAATCGATCCCCATCTTGAGCTTGAGGTTGGCGATGATGGAGATCAAGTTGGCGTTGCCTACCCGCTCCCCGTAGCCGTTGATCGTGCCCTGAACCTGGCGGACGCCCCGTCGAACGGCAGCCAATGAGTTGGCCACCGCCAGCTCGCAGTCGTTGTGGGTGTGAATCCCCAGAGGGACCGAGACGGCGCGCCGGGCTGCCTCCACCCCTTCCTCGATCTCCCATGGCATAGACCCGCCGTTGGTGTCGCAGAGCACGATCCAGTCCGCCCCTCCTTCCTGAGCGGCCCGCAAGGTGGCAAGGGCATAGTCCGGGTTTCGCTTCCAGCCGTCAAAGAAATGTTCGGCGTCGTACACCACCTCCCGCCCGTGGGCCTTCAGGAGCGCCACGCTCTCCCGGATCATCGCCAGGTTCTCCTCCAGCGTGGTCTCCAACACCCGATGGACGTGGAGGTCCCATGATTTGCCGACCACCGTGACCACCGGGGTCTCCGCCTCCAGCAGAGCCCGCAGGTTCTCATCCTCCTCGGCCCGGCGGCCCGGGCGCCGGGTCATGCCGAAGGCGGCGAGGCGGGCGTGGCGCAGGGACAAACGGCGAGCCCGGCGGAAATACTCCGCGTCCTTTGGGTTGGAGCCGGGCCAGCCGCCTTCAATGTAATGAACCCCCAGCTCGTCGAGCTTCTCCGTGATCCGAAGCTTGTCCTCAACGGTGAATGAGATCCCTTCCCGCTGGCTGCCATCGCGCAGGGTGGTGTCGTAAAGCCAAATGGATTCCATCGCGCACCTCCTCGACCGGTATGGGATGGAAAGCAGGATGCATCGTCCGGCCGAACGCGGCGGCGATGGCGCGGGCAACCCCGCTCAGGGCCCCAACCCAACGGCCCCAGCGCGGGGCGACCCGGGTCCACCTCCTTTCCCAGCGACGCATATGACCTCCTCCCTGGAATAAAGATTCAAAATCCCTGAAATCCGCTTCATAGGGACGGGCGGCCCCATCCCTGAGCAAAGTGAGCCGGATGATCCCAAGGGGAATCATCGGGCCTGGGCGCTGCCTGCCTGCAAGCGGGCCCGAGTGTAGGGAATCAGCCCGCCCGCGCGGATCAGCTCGAGCATGAAAGGCGGATAGGGCTTCGCCCGGAAAACCTGGCCGGTCCGCAGGTGGCGGATCTCCCCAGTGTCCAGGCGGACCTCCAGTTCGTCGCCGGGCTGGACGGCCTCCACGGCCTCAGGGCACTCCAACACCGGGAGGCCGATGTTGATGGCGTTCCGGAAGAAGATGCGGGCGAAGGATTTGGCGATGACGCAGGAGACGCCGGCCGCCTTCAGGCTGATGGGCGCGTGCTCGCGGGAGGAGCCGCTCCCGAAGTTCCGGCCCGCCACCACGATGTCGCCAGGTCGTACCTTGCGGGGGAACTCAGGGTCCACCCCCTCCATGCAATGCGCGGCCAGCTCCTTCGGATCAGTGGTATTTAGATACCGGCCCGGGATGATCACATCGGTATCGATGTTGTCCCCGAACACCCAGGCATGCCCCTGGAAGCGCATTTCCCTCCTCCCTATTCCCCATCGGGTTCCACGAAGTTGTAGCACCCCATCATGCAGTCCACCACCCACTCCATCGAGCGGTGAACGCCGTCCGGGCTGTCCGCGTCCTCCGGCTCCCAGGACGCGATGGCCTCCTCCAGAACTTCCTCCCAGATCCAGTGGCGCTCGTCCATCCCAGCTCCTCCATCCCCAAGTGGGAAACCCTTTTTACGCGCTCATTACACAGCGACCGCCTCCACCCCGACTTCCTCCGGGCTGGCAATGCGGCCCATGATCGCGCTGGCGGCGGCCACCGCCGGGTTGGCCAGATACACCTCGCTGGTCGGATGGCCCATCCGGCCGACGAAGTTGCGATTGGTGGTGGAGACGCAGCGCTCCCCGGGCCCCAGCACCCCCGAGTAGCCGCCCATACACGGGCCGCAGGAAGGCAGGCCCACCACCGCGCCGGCCTCCACAAAGATGTCGATCAGCCCCTCCGCCAAGGCCTGACGGTAGGTGGGGCCGCTGCCCGGGATGATGATGCACCGGACCTCCGGGTGGACCTGCCGGCCTTGGAGGATCCGAGCGGCCACCCGCAGATCCTCGATGCGCCCGTTCGTGCACGAGCCGATGAACACCTGGTCAATCGGAACGTCCGCCAGCTCGCTCACCGGCCGCACATTAGAGGGCAGATGGGGCACCGCCACCACCGGCTCCCACTCGCTGACGTTGAAGTCCAAATCGACTGCATACTGGGCGTCCGGATCGTCCGCATAAACAGTGAAGGGGCGCTTGGCCCGCGGGCGGACGTAATCCAAAGTCTTCTCG
>DATMAC010000129.1:0-13277 GCA_035573655.1 Thermoflexus sp. | reverse complement strand
GGTGGGGGCGGATATCGGGATCCGCTGCCTGACCTGCGGCCGTCGGGTGCTGTTGCCCCGCCGGGAGTTCGAACGCCGGGTCCGGCGGATCGTCCGCTGCACCCGCCCACCCCTTGTGCCGCCAGCCCCCTCGTCCGATCGCTGAGCGTCCTCTCTTTATCCCACCGCGTCCCTCCCTTCACCATCTCCACCCTGGAATGGGTTTCGGTTCGGATCGCCGCTGAGGCCAGCGAAAGGGCTTAACTCACATTATCATGGAGAGCGGCTTGGTCTCCTGCTCGTTCTCCTTCACAATAGATAGAAGTTACACGGTTGATTCCTACATGGGGTTTTGGGGCGGCGCCGAAGGCGCCCGGCTCCGCCCCAAAAAATGTTTGGATCCCCTCTCCCCACGGCCCTTTGGGCCGTGGGGAGAGGGGATCCAGGGAGGTGGAGCCCTTCCGCCTCCCTTCGTGGGCTCCGAACTGCACAACTCCTAATCGAATCAGGCGAAGGGGTAGGTATAGGTAAAGGGAGCCGCCTGGGCTTGCTTCGAGGTCATGCACCAGCTGCAATTGGGCCCTCGACTGGAGGCGCGATATGCCGGAACAGATCATTGATGGGGAGGTGCTTTACTACGCCGTCCATGCGGATCCCGGGGCTCGCCGCTCCCTGATCCTAATCCACGGCGCGGGGGAATCGCATCTGGTGTGGCCGAGGGCATTGCGCAACCTCCGGGGGGCGATCGTTTACGCCCTCGATCTTCCGGGCCATGGGCGCTCCCGGGGGCGCGGTCGATCCTCCATCGCGGAATACGCAGAAGTGATCGTGCGTTGGATGGAAGCCGTCGGGATCCCGGAGGCGGTCTGGGTTGGGCATTCGATGGGGGGTGCCATCGCGCAGTGGGCAGCGCTGCATCACCCGGAGCGGGTGGCCGGGTTGGTCCTGATCGCCACCGGGGCCCGGCTGCGGGTGAGCCCTCAGATCTTGGAGGGCCTGCGTTCGAACTTCCCCCAAACCGTGGATCTGATCACCGAATGGAGCTGGGGGACGGCTCCACCGGCCCAGCTCGTGGAGGAGGGCCGCCGCATGCTGCTGGCGATGGACCCGACGGTCGTCGAGGGGGACTATCGGGCGTGCGATGCGTTCGATGTGATGGGCCAGTTGGAGGCGATCCGGGTGCCGACCCTGGTGATCGGGGGCACAGCGGATCGCATGACGCCCATGAAATACGCGGAATATCTGGCCGCCCATATCCCTGGGGCTCAGCTGGTTCGAATCGAGGGAGCCGGCCATATGGTCATGTTGGAGCAGCCGGAGGCGGTGGCGGAGGCCGTTCGCTCCTTTCTGGATCGCTTAACCTGATCCGCGCGATCTGATCCAACAAGGACAAAGAGATGTTGGCGATCGGAATCGATATCGTTGAGATCCGGCGAGTGGAACGGGCGGTTGCCCGGTTCGGGGAGCGGTTCCTCCAGCGAGTCTTCACGCCGGCGGAGCGCCGGGCCTGTCGGGGTCGGGTGTTCGAATATGCGGCGCGCTTCGCGGCGAAGGAGGCAACCGCGAAGGCGCTGGGGGTGGGCCTGCGGATCATGGCCCGCGAGGGCATCGGCTTCTACGATGTGGAGATCCTGCCGGACCATCGGGGGCAGCCCCACGTGCACCTGCACGGGTGGGCGGCCGAGCGCGCCCGGGTGCTCGGCCTGCGGCAATGGGCAGTCAGCATGACCCACGACGGCGGCTTTGCCATCGCCGTGGTCGTCTCCACAGGGGCCTGAGGTCGCACGGACACGGCCCGAGAGCCAGCTTGGTCCTACCGAGACCATTAGGGAAGAGGCCGCCGTGGGTGGAGCGCACATGGAAAGCATCCCGTGGCTGCGTCCGGCGGAGCGCTCCCCGGTCCCCCCGGATCCCCATGACGTACGGGTGGGGGATCTTCAAGTGGGGGAGCTCGAGCGGGCGCGCATTGCGCTGATGGGGGTCCCCTTCGACACTGCGGTGATCGGCCGCCGGGGGGCGCGGGAGGCCCCGACGGCGATCCGCCGCGCCCTATACCGGATGACGGCGTTCGATTTGGAAAGCGGAATCGACCTTGCGGAACGGCTCCGGGTGATCGATCTGGGGGACGTGGCGGTGGTGCATGGGGACATCCACGAAACCCATCGCCGGGTGGCCGCCGTAGTGGCCCAGGTGGTCCGCCGGGGGCTGCGCCCCCTGATCTTGGGGGGCGATCACAGCCTCTCCTACGCCACGATCCGCGGGCTGAAGGAAGGCCTGGAGGGGCGCCCCATCGGCGTGATCCAGTTCGATGCCCATCACGATCTGCGGGAGCCCGTGGACGGGGAGATCACCAGTGGGACCCCCTTCGGGCGCCTGCTGGCGGAAGGGATCCTGGAGGGCGCACGCCTGGTTCAAATCGGCCTGCTCGGAGGGCGGAACAGCCGGTTCTATGCGGAAACGGCGCGCCGGTACGGGATCCGGACGGTGCCGGCGGCCCGGGTCCACGGAGGGGATCCGGAGGCCATCGCGGCGGAAGCTCTGGCGGCGGTCGTGGAGGGAACCGCGGGGTTCTTCATCAGCTTCGATATGGATGTGTTCGATCCAGCCTACGCGCCGGGCGTTTCCGCTCTCAGCCCAGGGGGGCTCACGGCCTTCGAGGGCCTGAGCATGGTGCGGCGTCTGGCGGCCCATCCCGCCTGTCTGGGGATGGATCTGGTGGAAACCGCGCCGCCCCTGGATCCCGATGGCCGGACCGTGGCCCTGGCGGCAGCTGTGGCCTACGCTTTTCTGGTGGGACAAGCGGCCTCCATGCCTTCTTGATTTTGGGTGGTCGCGCCACTCGCATCGTCGTGAGGTGGGGGTCGCCGAAGGCAGCCCCCATTCTACGAAGGAACATATCTCTCCCTTCCCTTGTATGGGCGGGCTTTGTGCCTGCCCCAGTGGGGCACCCACAAGGGGTGCCCCTACGTAAAGAACGTGGATGCCTTTTGTAGGGGCAGGCCTTGTGCCTGCCCCAATGGGCGCCCACGAGGGGTGCCCCTACAAGAAGAACGTGGATGCCTTTTGTAGGGGCAGGCCTTGTGCCTGCCCCAATGGGGCACCCACAAGGGGTGCCCCTACATAAAGAACGTGAATGCCTTTTGTAGAGGCAGGTCTTGTGCCTGTCCCAATGGGGCGCCCACAAGGGGTGCCCCTACAGGAGGCGATCCATGTGGATGGTCGAGCTGGGACGCACCGGGATCCAACTGCCCATCTTCGCCCTGGGGACCTGGAACATCCGCGATCCGGCGGCGATGCGGGAGACCATCCGGGCCGCGGTGGATCAGGGGATCTTCCATATCGACACCGCCGAGATCTATCCGGGGGCGGAGGAGGTGGTGGGAGAGGCGATTCGGGGGATCCGAGAACGGGTCTTTATCACCACCAAAGTGGCCCCCCAGCACGCCACCTATCACGGGACCTTGGCGGCCTGTGAGGGGAGCCTTCGGAGGCTCCGCACATCGTACATCGATCTCTACCTGTTACATTGGCTGGAGCGGGACACCCCTTTGGAAGAGACCCTCCGGGCGTTCCGCACGTTGATCGAGCAGGGGAAGGTGCGGTTCGTCGGGGTGAGCAACTTCGGGGTGCGGGAGCTTCGGCGGGCCCAGGCGATGTTTCACCCGTATGTCTTGGTGAACAATCAGGTGGAATACAACCTGACCCACCGGCGGCTCGAGCGGGACCTGCTGCCTTATTGCCAGGAGACGGGCGTCACGGTTTCCGGTTATTCGCCGTTCTGGGAAGGCCAGATCCCCCGGCGGAGCCCCCGTTGGCGGGGGATCGAGCGGATCGCTGCCCGCTACGGTCGAAGCCCGCACCAGGTGGTGCTGAATTTCCTGACCCGACGACGGGATGTGATCGTGATTTTCAAGACCGAGCGAATCGAGCACCTCCAGGAGAACCTGGGGGCGCTCGACTTCACCCTCGACCCTGAGGATGTGGCCTGGATCGATACGCACTTCCCCGCATAATTACGGCTTCAGGGGGCGGGGTGCAGAAGGTTGGGTGGTTCATGCAGGGGCACCCACAAGGGGTGCCCCTACATGAACCCATGGCGGTGGGTGATTCGCACCCGCCGGCTATCGGATCGTCCACATTGAGACCGCGAAGGAGGATCGATGGAAAGGAGCCCGCTGCGCGATCCCTTATCCTATCCGCGGATCCGAGCGGTCGACGTTCGCCCGATCCGCCGCAACGGCCGACCTTATCTGCTCCTCCGGGATCCTCTCCGGCTCTCGGAGCAGATGGCGCTGATCCCTCAGCCCCTGGCCCCGCTTCTGGCCCTGTGTGATGGGACGCGGGACTTGCGGGCCATCCGCGCCGCCTTGATGGTGCGCTATGGCGTGCGCGTGGATGAGGAAACGCTCCGCTCACTGATCGCGACCCTGGATGAATTGTATCTGCTGGAGAACGAGCGCTTCCGCGAGGCCCAAGCCCGCGCGCTGGAGATCTATCGCCGGGCTCCTTTCCGGCCGCCGATGCTGGCGGAGGAGGTCTACCCGGGGGATCCGACGGCGTTACGACAACTGCTCCGTCGGTTTGAAGAAGAAGCGCGGGGGGAAGATCCAGAGGAAACCGGGCGTGGGCTGCTCAGCCCACACATCGACTACGCGCGGGGCGGCCGGATCTACGCCCGCGTCTGGAGGCGGGCGGCCCCGTTCGTGCGGGAGGCGGATTTGGTCATCCTCCTGGGGACCGACCACTATGGGGAAGACCGCTCGATCACCCTGACCCGACAGCATTACGCCACGCCTTTCGGTGTGTTGCCCACCGCCCTGCCGATCGTGGACGCCCTGGCGCAGGCCCTGGGGGAGGATGCCGCCTTCGCCGGCGAGCTCCGCCACCGGGGCGAGCATTCTATCGAGCTGGCCGCTGTGTGGCTCCATGCGATCCGCGAGGGGAAGCCGGTGGAGATGGTCCCCATTTTGTGCGGCCCCTTCGTTTCCTTCATTGGGGAGGATCGCGATCCGATGTCTGATCCGGTGATCGCGCGGTTCGTCGAGACCTTGCGGACGTTCATCGCGGGGCGGCGGGCCGTGGTGGTGGCCGCGGGGGATCTGGCCCACGTCGGCCCTGCCTTCGGGGGCCGTCCGCTGGACCTGCAAGGGCGGGCCCGCTTGAAGGCCGACGACGAAGCCTTGATCGACCGTATGGCCGCCGGAGATGCAGCCGGCTTCTTCGCCGAGATCCGGCGGACGAAGGACCGCAACAACGTCTGCGGTGTCTCCCCGATCTACCTGGCCATGCGGGCGCTCGAGCCCACGGCGGGCGAGCCGGTGGGCTATGAGCTCTGCCCGGCGGACGAGCAGGGGACCTCGGTCGTCTCCATCTGCGGCCTCGTGTGGCGATGAACCTGAAGGTTCCGCTGTTCGCTTTCCTAACCGGCTTGGGGATCAGCCTGAGCGTGGGACGGGCGATCCGGGCGGGCATGCGGAGCGCCCACAGGTCCCCGGATCCCCGTCTCCTCCTTCTCATCCTGCTGGCCTTCGTCTTGCGGGTTTCCACCCTCACGGCTCAGCCCCTCTGGCGGGATGAAGTGGATGCCCTGCGGTTCGGTCGAGATCTCTCGGCAGAGGTGGAAGGGGCGTTCCAACGGGGGGCCCAGGCCGGATGGGAGGCGTTGAGTGCCTTGTTGACCCGCCCCGGCTTTAACGGGCCGCTCTATTTCATCGGGCTCTTCCAGTGGGTTCGCCTCGCCGGCGATTCGGAGTTCGCCCTCCGGTTCCCCTCCGCCGGGTTCGGGGTCCTCGCGGTCGCCCTCAGTGCGGCCCTTTTCCGACGCGTTCTCCCGCTCTCCGCCGCGCGGTTGACGGCCTGGTTTCTGGCAACGGCTCCTTTTCTGGTCTGGTACGGTCAGGAGGCGAAGATGTATTCCCTCCTGGTTTTCCTCTTCCTGGCGGCCTGGGGAGCGGGAGAGACCGCCCGTCGGGATCCGGTGGGGTGGCTGGAGGCGGCGCTCTGGCTGGGCCTGGGGCTATACAGCCATATCCTGTTCGCCCTCTTCCTCCCGGCCTTCCTGGGTTTGACCCTGGCCCGAGGAGGGTGGCCGCGAAAAGCTTGGGTGGGAATGGCGATCGCGGGGGCCTTGTTGCTGCTGGCGGATCTCCCCTTATTGCGTTGGCAAATCGAGCAGGTGATTCGTTGGGACGGGGGGATCCGCCCGGTTTGTGGTGAGACCGGCTTCCCCCGGGTTCCGCCGCTGGAAGGGCTTGGCATGTTGGCCTGGGGGCTCGCGGTGGGTGTGTGGGGGGGATTCCCGGATTGGGGGCTGCTCCCGCTGGCCGGGCTGATGGCCCTGGGGATCCTGGTGGGCCGCGCTCCGTGGCGGACCCGCGGGGCGCTGGCCTGGTGGGCGCTGAGCCCATGGGCGTTGCTCTCCTTGCTCTCCCTCTGTCGGCCGCTCTTCGTGGAGCGCTACCTGATCGCTGCGGCCCCCGCCTGGTTCGCCCTCGCCGCGCTGGGCTGGGAGCGGATCCCTGGCCGTATCCCCCGGATGCTGGCCCTGGCGTTGGCGCTGACCCCGATGGCGGTCGGCCTGTGGGCCCAGGCCGCTCAGCCGATCAAATCGGACTTCCGATCAGCGGCCCGGGTCGTCGCTGCCGAATACCGGCCTGGGGATCTCATCCTGTTCCACATCGGCTATGTTCAGTACGTCTTCGATTACTACTTCCGCCAGCCCTACGAGGGCGCGTGGGCTCCGGCCACGAATTACCGGACACCCGAGGGGAAATACCTCCTGGGGGAACCGGAGGTGGCGGCCCGGATGGCTTCGTTGGTGCGGGGCCGGAAAGTGGTCTGGCTGATCTACTCCGAGGCCGCCATGTGGGACGATCGGGACCTGGTGCGACGGTGGCTGGACGTCCACGGCCGGCTGACCGCGCGCTGGGGGTTCCCGCTGGTGGAGGTGCGGCGGTATGAGTTCCCGTGAATCAGGGATGGACTCGGAAGCCCAAAGGCCCAGTGGAAATTTTCGCTCATCATCTTGATCGAAATAATTTGCTTTCCATGGATTTAAATTCGCTTCCTGATGGATTTCGTTTATAATTGACAGTGAAACGAGCGGAAAAGCTCCTCCTCTTCTATGATCTGCGCGCACCGAAAGGACGAGCCCAGGATTTTGGATTGGCTTCTTCGGATCGGCTCGGTCCTTCGCCTCCTGGGGCCCTGGCTTCTTGGGCTCGGGGGCGGGCGATCGAGCGAAGGGATTCTTTTATACTCCTCACCCCGTAGCTCCCTCCGACCCATCGCTTTACCCTCTGGATTTCCCCAAACGCTCTTTCCTCTCCACCGCATCATTGCACCGCTGGAATGGAGTCTCCGGGCGAGGTACGGATTTTTCTCATTTATCTTTCAGGAGGCTTCCGATGGCCGTGAAGGGTTGGATCACCGTCGATGAGCGGTTCTGCAAAGGGTGCGAGCTCTGCGTGCATTTCTGCCCCCAGAAGGCGCTGGGGTTGGCATGGGATCGATGGACGCCGAAGGGGTATCACCCGGCGCATCTAGTGGATCCGGAGCGATGTACCGGGTGTGAGGTGTGTGCGGTGGTGTGCCCGGAGGGGGCCATCACGGTTTACCGGCAGGCGCCGGTTCGAGCCCAGCGCGTACCTTCACTGGTTTGAGGAGGCGGCCATGGCGCGGGAGTTGCTCAAAGGCAATGAGGCGATGGCGGAGGCGGCGATCCGGGCCGGGGTGGAGGCCTACTTCGGGTATCCCATCACGCCGCAGACCGAGCTCTTGGAATACATGGCCCGGCGCATGCCCGAGCTGGGCCGAGTGTTCGTCCAGGCAGAGAGCGAGATCGCGGCCATCAATATGGTGTACGGGGCCGCGTGCACCGGCGCTCGCGTGATGACTTCCTCCTCAGGTCCTGGGATCAGCCTGATGATGGAGGGCCTCTCCTACATCGCGGGCACCGAGGTTCCCTGCGTGATCATTGATGTGATGCGCGGGGGGCCAGGTCTGGGGAACATCGCGCCCTCCCAGGGGGATTACAACCAGATCGTCCGCGGCGGCGGCCATGGGGATTACCGGGTGATCACCCTGGCGCCGGCCACGGTTCAGGAGGCCATCGATCTCACCGTATTGGCCTTCGATTTGGCGGAAAAGTACCGGACGATCGCGGTGGTGCTGACCGATGGGAGCATCGGTCAGATGATGGAGCCGGCGGAGCTGCCGCCGATGCGGGAGATCCCCCGGGCCCGGCCGGAGTGGGCAGTGACGGGCGCCCAGGGCCGCCCCCGGCGGGTTTTGAGCTCCATCTATCTGGATCCTTATGAGGAGGAGAAGACCAACAAACGCCTGCTGGAGCGCTGGCGTCAGATCCAAGCCAACGAGGTGCGCTATCGGGAATACTACCTGGACGACGCGGAGTTGGTGGTGGTGGGGTTTGGGATCGCTGGGCGGGTGGCGCTCTCGGCGGTGCGGGCAGCCCGCGCCGAGGGGATCCGGGTGGGGTTGCTGCGGCCGATCACCCTGAGCCCCTTCCCCTACGCCGCGATCGAGGCGCTCTGCCGACAGGCCCAAGCGTTCCTGGTCGTCGAAATGAACGCCGGCCAGATGTTGGATGACGTGATGCTGGCGGTGGCCCGTCGTGTCCCGGTGGCGTTCTACGGCCGGATGGGTGGCGTGGTTCCCTTCCCGGAGGAGATCCTCGAGGAAATCCGTCGGCTTGCCCGCCACCTGCCGCGCCCGGAGGAAGATCCGCGGGAAGCCTGGTTCCAACGTCTGAGCCTTGTGGTGTAGCGAAAGGAGGCCGAACGTTTGGGGATGGGCATCGCGGCCTGCTCCGAGATCCCGAGGAATGAGGCGGATGTCCCGCACAACCTTCTTGGAGGAGCAGTGGAGATGGCGACCGTAACTGCGCCGGAGATGACTTACGAGAAAGTCTATGAGCGCCCGCGCGTTCTGATCGAGGTGCACACCCATTATTGCCCAGGGTGCACCCATGGCGTGGCCCATCGCCTGATCGCCGAGGTCCTGGAGGAGATGGGCCTGCGGGAGCGCACCATTGGGGTGGCCTCGGTGGGGTGCTCGGTGTTCGCTTATAACTACTTCGATGTGGATTTCGTGGAGGCGCCTCACGGTCGGGCGCCGGCGATGGCCACGGGCATCAAGCGGATGTTGCCCGATCGCATCGTCTTCACCTATCAGGGCGACGGCGATCTGGCCTCCATTGGGATGGGGGAGATCATCCACACCGCTGCGCGGGGAGAGAACATCACGGTCATCTTTATCAACAACGCCAATTATGGGATGACCGGCGGCCAGATGGCTCCCACCACCGTTCCGGGCCAGCGGACGACCACAACGCCGAACGGACGGGATGTGCGCCGGAGCGGCTTCCCGATCCGAATGGCGGAGATGTTGGCGAACCTAGAGGGGTCGAGTTACGTGGCGCGGCGCAGCCTCCACGACCCGAAAAACATCCGCCTGGCAAAGAAGGCGATCCGCATGGCCTTCGAGGCCCAGGTCCGGGGGTTAGGCTTCTCCTTCGTGGAGCTGCTTTCTACGTGTCCGACCAACTGGGGGCTTTCCCCGATTGAGGCCATGCATTGGGTGGAAGAGATGATGATACCGGTCTTCCCCCTTGGGGAATTCAAAGTGCCTCCCGAGCTCAAGGGGTTGCGCGTGTAGTGTGTTGTCCAATGAGGTGGGGGCTTTGGGGGCGGAGCCATTCCACCGCTTTTTGTGGGCTCCGAACTGCATAACTTCTCTTTGTGCGAGCGTGATCGGATTTTCGAGCCGGAGGCGCAACGATGCAGGTCGAAATCGTCATCGCCGGATTCGGCGGGCAAGGGATCCTGTTTGCCGGTCAGGTCCTCGCCTACGCGGCCATGGATGCGGGGAAGAACGTGACCTGGTTCCCATCCTATGGGCCGGAGATGCGCGGGGGCACAGCGAACTGCACCGTGATCATTTCCGATGAAGAGATCGGCTCCCCCCTGGTGCGTTATCCACGTGCGGCCATCGTCATGAACCGGCCCTCGCTGGATAAATATGAGCCCCTTGTGCAACCCGGGGGCGTCCTGGTGGTGAACGCCTCGATGGCCGGGCGGGAGGTCGAGCGGACGGATGTGGAGGTGGTGGCGCTTCCGGCCAGCGAGATGGCGGAGGCGTTGGGGGATCGACGCCTGGCGAACATGGTGCTGGTCGGGGCGTTGCTGGCCCGGCTGCCTGTGCTGACGCTGGAGCAGGTGGAGCGGGCCCTTCAAGAACACATGCCGGGGCGCCACCGGCACTTGATCGAGCAAAACATCCAGGCCCTGCGGGAAGGCGCCCGCGCCGCCCAGCGCGCTTTCTCGCCCGCGACGCTCTCGTGATCGCGGCCCTGGGGGCGGGGAGATCGCCTGTAAAGGGAATGTGCCTTGTCCTGTTCGTAATAGAACCCTTCCGTGCCCGTTTTATGCGTCAGACCCAGAACGAGTCTTCGCCCACCGGGTGAGGGGTGAGCGGCTCTTCCGGTCATCAGGCGCCGAAGGGAACTGGGGACCTGTGATGGATGTTCACAGGAATCAAACGGGCGCTAAAGCGCCCTACTACGAACAAAGTCCTGTTCGTAGTAGGGCACTTCAGTGCCCGTTTTATGCGTCAGGCTTAGAACGGGGCTTCGCCCGTCGGGTGAGGGATGAGCGGCTCTTCGTGTCATCAGACGCCGAGGGGAACTGGGGACTCGTGATGGATGTTCACAGGAATCGAACGGGCGCTGAAGCGCCCTACTACGAACAAAGTCCTGTTCGTAGTAGGGCGCCTCAGTGCCCGTTTTATGCGTCAAACCCAGAACGCATCTTCACTCGCCGAATCACGCGTGAAAGGCTCTCCCTGTTCACCGTCGAAAGACTTCCCGGGCGGCCGGATTGAGCGATGCGTGATAGAATCAGAAGGGGTCGAAGATGGAAAGGTATTCGTCATGCTCCTGGGTGGCCGCAGGCAGCGGGCTCCTATCGTGATGGCCCTGATCCTGGAGCTGGCCTTCTGTCAGCGGGCGCCGATGAGCCCGCCCGTCGAGGTCACCCCATCGCCTCCCTATGTGGAAAGCCTGCCATCTCTCCCCACTCGAACCCCTATCCCAACAGAATCCCTCATTCAGCCGATCCTCCTCTTCCAATGGGGCTTTCAAGACCATCCCCTTCATATGGCTTGGTCCCCTCGTCGCCCCTGGCTGGCCCTCGCTTCCTCCAATCGCCTTTACGTCTACCACTTCCCTTCCCTCCGGCTGCTGGCCTTCTTCGCTGTAGAGGGGCGGTTGCAAGAGATGATCTTCACGGCCGATGGGGAGACTTTGATCGGCCGGCTGGAGGATGGAACCCTGAAGGCCTGGGAGATCCCATCCCGCCGGGAACGCTGGTCCCGGAGCGATATGCCTGGCCTCGGCCTGGCCGTAGCCCCGGACGCCCGCCTCCTGGCCGCAGGCCATGAAGATGGCCTCATTTGGTTGTTGGATCCGCTGACGGGATGGGTGATCCGGGAGCTTCCCGGCCGCGTTCCCCTTCGGTTCTCCCCCGATGGCACATTGCTGGCGGCCTGCGCCAGCCCAGAGTGGCTCGATCCGCTCCGCATCCGGTGTTCCCCTGAGGAGGATCTGCTCTTGGTGGATGTGGCCAGCGGCCAGGTGCGGTCCAGGATCGCCAGCGTGGTCCCACCGATCTGGACCCTGGATGGCCATCGGGTGATCGTCGGCCGTGCGGATGGAACCGTTCTGGAAAAGGAGCTCTCCAGCGGCGCGGAAACGATCTTGTGGCAACATCCGGGGGCCTTGATCCGCTCTGTGCTGCTCTCCCCCGATCAGCGTTGGCTGGCTGTGCAGCATGGCGGATCCGTAGACATCGTCGCCCGAGCGACCGGCGAGGTCCGCTGGTCCGCGGCGGGCGGGCCGGCAGCGTTCTCTCCGGATGGCTCCATGCTGGCCTGGGCGAAAGGGACCCCATCCACGCTCTCCCTGCTGGATCTGAAGACGGGGAAGGAGCGCCTGCTTCCCTCAGGGGCCATTGAGGCGCGTTGGCCCCTCGAGCTGAGCTTTTCGCCAGATGGCCAATGGCTGGCCTTTCACGGAGAAGCGGAAATCGACCAAGCCTCCATCGTGCCGATTGTGCAGATCTGGGAGGTAGCGACGGGCCTCGAGCGGTACCGCTTCCTTCCCCGATTGATGCCCATCTGGGATCTCGCTTTCTCACCGGACGGGGGGATCCTGGGAGTGCCCGAGGGCTCTGCGGTGCGGCTGTATGATCTGCGGACCGGGCGCCCTCGGTTGCGGATCCCTCTCCGGATCGCTGACGGGCTGAGCCTCGCTTTCTCAGCGGATGGTCGATGGCTTGCGGTTGGGCTGGCCAGTGGCCACATCCGGCTATATCAGCATGCGCCTGGAGGCGGATGGATGTTGGATCGAACCCTGATCGGGCATGAGGGACCCGTGCGGGGGGTGGGGTTCTCGCCGGACAGCCGGCTCTTGGCTTCCGCCTCGTGGGATCGGACGGTGCGGATATGGGATGTCGAACAGGGGATAGAGCGGATACGGCTGGAGGGCCATACGGCCGAGGTATGGGATGTGGCCTTCTCCCCGGATGGGCAGATCCTGGTTTCCGGCGGCAACGATGGGATGCTGCGGCTCTGGTGGGAAACAGCGGGGGGAGGGCGCAGTTTGGTTTTGGCTGATTACCCGGCGCGGATCGACCGGGTGGCCTTCTCGCCCGATGGGCGCTGGCTCGCCGCAGCGTTGGAGGATGGGACGGTCCGGCTTTGGGATGCGGTGGCCGGTTATGAGCTTCGGGTTCTGGCGGTAGGAACGAAGCCTGTTCGGGCTCTGGAATTCTCTCCCAACGGCCGGCTTCTGGCCGCCGGGGACGCGGAGGGCCAGCTGGTCCTCTGGGAGATCCCGGAGGGGGTGGAGCGGCTCCGATGGACGAGGGAAAAGGATGCCCTTTACAGCCTGGCGTTCTCCCCTGCAGGCCCAGAGGATCCCGACCCAAGCTCCCCGCGGCTGGCCCTGGGCTTCCGAAGCGGGATCGTGCAGGTATGGAGGATCCGGGGACACGAATAGCCCTCGTGTAGGGGCACCCCTTGTGGGTGCCCCTACACGAGGGTACGAACATCGGCCGTCGGGGCAGGCACAAGGCCTGCCCCTACATCATGCACCCACAGGGGATGCCCCTAGGTCAGGATGCGAACGTGTTTGGTAAGGGCGGGCACCAGGCCCGCCCTTGGGCGGTTGTCCACTTCTTTTAGATTTGAGGGCTTTAGGGGCCGAGCCGCGCGCCGAAGGC
>DATMAC010000128.1:0-4109 GCA_035573655.1 Thermoflexus sp. | reverse complement strand
GAGCCTACTCAAGAGCCCGGGAACCGTTACGGGCCGGTGGAGCTGGTTCGCTCGGAGGGGGGGATCGAGGGGGCGGATTTCGTCGTCCGTGGCCAAGTGCGGAACGCCGACGCGGGGCCGATGCGTCGGATCAATGTGGTGGTGGCTTTCTACAACGAACAGGATCAATTGCTGGGATTCCGGCAGGTGGTGTTCTCGGAGGAGCCCATCGGGCCGGGGGCGACGCGGGACTTCGAGGTGCGGTTCGCAGCGGCCGATGTGCAGATGTTCCGGGTGTTCGTGGAGGGGCAACGATGAGCAAGCGGGCCTTGGGGGCGGTCATGTTGGGGGTGGCCATCCTGAGCGCCGGGGTTCAGGTGCTGATCAACTGGATGCATCTCGGCCGTTCCACAGAGTGGGGTCCCTTCCAGCAGGCCGCACTGGGGGTGGCCGGGGCTCTGGCCCTTCTGGCCCTTCCGCTCCTGTGGCGGGATGGCCGTCCGGCATAGCGCTGGGATCGCCGTTGGCCTTCAACCCGAATGGGTTTTCCGCCTTGGCCTGGCAACTCCCTAACCCTATAAGTGGGGAAGGGCCCCACCTCCGAAAATATTTTTTGGGGCCGAGCCGCGCGCCGAAGGCGCGCGGCTCGGCCCCAAAAAGTCTCCATATGCTGAGGGGAGGGATCTTGGGCGGATGAGCGCTCTCGATCGTCTGCGGAATCTCGCCGGGCCCATCGCTCAGGCGCTCTGGATCGCGGTGGTCGTTGTCTACCTGGCCTATGGGGTGGTCTTTGGGATCTACGCGGTTTCCCTGTTCCGCTTCCCTTTCGATTATGACCAGGGCGAAGGGTTCGAGCTGTTGGACGCGGTGTACTTCGCCCGGGGGCAATGGCCCTATCGGGATATCGAGGCCTATCCTTTCTATGCCTCCAACTACCCTCCGCTCTTTCACCTCCTCGCCGTCCCCTTGGTGGGGATCTTCGGCCCTTCTTTGATCGCCGGGCGCCTGCTCTCCACGGCCGCGACGGTCGCGCTGGCGGTCGCCGTGGGCCTGGCGGTCGGGCAATGGACCCGGAGGTGGACCATTGGGATCTGGGCGGGGGGGATGATCCTGGCCTCCAACTACGTTTATCACATCGGACCCCTCTCCCGGAGCCATATGCTGATGGTTCTCTTTGAGACCTTGGCGGTGCTGGCCCTGGCCCGGGAGGAGGAATTTCCCGCTCCTCGGGCGCTGTGGCTGGGGTCGCTGGCGCTGATGGCGGCGGGTTGGACGAAGCAGCATGCAATCGTGACGGTGCTCGCCGTGTTCGCTTATCTCTTCCTGCGCCGCCCGCTCCGGGCGCTGGCCTGGGGGATCGCCTTTGGGGCGGTGAACCTGGGCTTGTTCGCCCTCCTCGATCTCGCCACCGGAGGCTATTGGTCCCTGCATATCATCGAGGCCAACATCAATGAATACGACTACCGTCAGGCTTTCTTCCTGTACAACCAGTGGTTCCGCCTGCATATGGTCATCCTGCTCCTATCGGCGGCGCTGGTCCTGTATGAGCTCTATTTCGACCGCCTCTCGTTGGTTAGCGTCTGGGCGGTTTTCGCGGCCGCTGGGGGGGCGCTGGCGGGCAAGTGGGGGGCCGGGGAATCCTATTTCATCACCGCGGTAGTGGCGGCGACCTTGGCTGCGGGCCGGCTCCTCGCCCGTTTGGAGCGATGGGCGGTCGGCTGGCCGGCGTGGCGGATGGGGATCGCTCTGCTGATCCCAATCGCGATGCTCTACCAGGCGGCGCGCGTGTTCCATCTGCCCACCGACCATCCCCTGACCGCGCCGGTCGCCCGCTGGTTGGGTTTGGAGGGGATCCGATACGTGGATACCGTGGGCTACACCCAGCTGGGTCATCTGCCCACAGCGGAGGATCTCCGGAACGGCTGGCGGATCGTGGAGATGGTGCGGGCCGCGCCGGGCCCCGCCTTCACCGAGGAGGCTTCGTGGGCGCTCCTGGCGGGGAAGGAGCCGGTGACCAACCCCACCCAGCTGCTGAACCTATACAAAAACGGCAAGCTGAACCCGGAGCCGTTGATCCGGATGATCCGGGCCCAGGCGTTTGGGATCGTGGTGCTGCGGGCCCAGTTCTACCCCCAGCCGGTGCTGGATGCCATCGGCCAGGCCTACCGGCCCATCGCCGACATCCCTATGAACGGGTTCATCTATCGGATCCTGGTCCCTCGGGATTCGTAGGGACGTCGGGATCTGGGATGGGGAGAGCGCGAGGCGAAATCGCCTTCATCGCGGGCGCCATTCCACCAGCCCGTAGCGGCATTCGTCTCCTTCCGCCCATCCTACATCGAGATACACGGCGTCTCCTGCCCCCAGCATCGTGCGCACCCGTTCCACCTGCCTGGACAGATCCAGCGCGTCCCGTTGGTTCCCATCCAAATCGAAAGCCAGCACCCGGGCAGGGTGGGCCCGATCCTGGGCCACCACCCACTCCCGCGTGAAGGCCACCGGCCAGCCCGCGCCTTCCAAGCGGCGAGGCGCCTCCGTGGGCGGCAGCCGGAGCACGGCAAGCGGCGCCAGGGTGTCCGGCGGCCCGAATCCCCCTTCCCCCAGCACCACTGCCTCATCCTCCGGATGCCACGCTACCACCCCCACACCTTCCCCCGACCAGATTGAGGCCGTCAGGTTCCCATCCCAGAGCCGCAGCATCCCCTGTCCCTCGCGGTCCTCCGGCCGTTGCCCTGCCACCATCACCCAGCCGCCTTGCGGCGAGGCCTGGATCCCGACCATCCGTCCGCCTGGGGGAAGCCCCAGCGCCGGCGCGTCGCGCCACTGGCCTTCCTCCGTATCCACCAGCGCGCCCACCCCCGCTCCCGCCAGGGGCAATCCCAGCACCCACCATCGTCCGGCCGCCAACCGCTGGCTGGGCGGCATCCAGGCATCGGTGCCCACCAGGGGCAGGGTCACTCGGCCCAGCCGATGGGCGGGTTGTCCCTCAGCCAGGGGCACCCGCCAGAAGGTCAGCTCGGTCCACGTCGCCCCCGGCAGCGTCGGCCCCGGCGGTGCATCCGATGGACGGCTCGTCCACACGAGGAACCAGGCGCCACCTGGCCCCCACCCTCCCAGCGCGCTCTGTTGGACGGCCTCCGGGCCCACCGGCTCCCACCGCCCGCGCATCACATCCACCCGCCACAGGCCGGAAGGGTCGCCCCGGGCCAGCCCTTGGCCCGTCGCTTGGACTTCGATCCAGTCCACCGGGGCAGGGGCGGACACGGATTGGGTCTCCACTCCCGTGTCGCGCCAGATCTGTCCTGCCTCATCCAGCCAAAGGACGGACCCGTCCGCCAGCCAGCTCACAGTCCATGGCAAGCCCCGCCAGCGCGTCCAGGCGGCCAGGGGAAGCGCAGAGGCCGCGACGTAAGGGCTGAGGAGGTCCACCTGGCGATTCAGCCAACGCCGCGCGGCTCCATGGAGAGCCACCAGGGCCACCTCAGCGGAGCCATCGACCTCATCCCGGGGAAACACGACCACCAGCCAGCGACCGTCCGGGGAGATGGTCAAGGGGAGCAGGGGGCGAGGGGAGGACCCCAGGAGGCGAACGGAATGCCCTATGAGTGGCATCTCGGCCCAGGACAGGGCGGACAGGTCGACGGCGGGGAGCGCCCGGTGGGGCCGAAAGGGGAGGGCGCAGCGGGGCGAGGGGGCCATCGGCGAGGGAGAGGGAACGGGCGTTGGGAGGACCGAGGAAGGCCTGAGGAAGGGGGACGGCGCGCCCCTCTGGCAGCCGATCAAAAGCCCTCCGATTCCGATCAGGACCCATGTCCACCACCGCTTCATCGGGCCTCGCCCCTTACGAAAAATACCAGAGGTAAATCAGTGAAGTTCCAGCTTGGATATTCCCACAACAGCAAGGATACGCCGCGCTCCACTTTGAGACACCAGTGCGCGAAACTCACCAGGCTGTCCATTGGGCCGCCAAAAGGGGCCCCTCATCCGGAGGCGACGAGTTCGTTCCGCATCAGGATCTCAACAAAAGGGAAGCTGTCGCGGCAGCAGACAATTCATTGATCTTCGTGAATGAAACGGAGCAATCACAGCGCATTTCCAAAGCTTCTGGAGGTTTTGGCCCCCTGGATCCC
>DATMAC010000127.1:0-10486 GCA_035573655.1 Thermoflexus sp. | reverse complement strand
GGATCAGCAGACTCCCTAAGAGGTTTAGGGCCGACCAGAGGACAAAGGCCGGAACAGGACCCAAAAAGGTCAGGGGGAGAATGGGGAGAAGGAACACTGGCAGGAACACCATTGGGATCCGCACACACGGGGCCTCAGGCCCGGCCACCCGGCAGAGGGCCTCCTGGACCTGGGCATGGCGGTCCAGATCGTAGATAAAGGCGAACCCCTCTTCCCGTGCGATGCGGGCGGCCGCATAGAGAGCGCGGAAATCTGCACCGACCACCGGGAAGAGGCCAGCGAAGCGCACGGCGCCGATTAGGTATAAGAGCTCAAGGATCGCTAGAGCGAACAGGCTCAGATTGAGCGCTCTGGTGTGCATAGGAGTTCTCTTACTCTAAGTGAAGAGATCCAGTTTCAATGGTCTCTCCAAATTGCCCGGACCACGAGGTAGAGGTGAAGTCCCAGCAACACCAGGGCCGGATAGGTGAACCCGGGGATTGGAAGAAGCGGCTTCCCTATGGCGGTCAACAGCGCCATGCCGGTTATACCCAGAAAATATGCGGCGGTGGGGAGCAGCGCCCATAGTGCGAACAGAGAGAGGCGCCTGGTGGTGATGACCTGGTGAAGCAACGGGGGGATCAAAATCACAGCCATATGAATGTGGGAATGCCAGGCCACCGCGGAAGTTGCTCCCAGCAACGGGAGCAAAAAGGCGGATTCATTCTCCTCTTTCTTTCGTGGGATGGAGATCCATAGGGCCAGTAGGATGGTAGTCACCATCAGCCCTCCCGTGATGCCCCAGGCCCACCATGGCGGAAGCAAGAACGAGAGCAATTCGCCCAGCATCCGGAGGTTTCCCATCGCGATAGGGTCCGTTGCGAGCAAGCTATCCATGCTGGAACGGATGATGAGATCCCACCATCTCATCATACCCTCTGGCCCGGCCAGCGCCAGGGAAGCTGCCGCTATTCCTATGGCTGCTACAGTAAAGCCGGCCAGGATGTCCCACCTTCTCCTCAGAAGCAGAACAGGGATCAGCAAAATCAGCGTCTGAGGCTTCAAGAGCAGACCCCCCAGCCAGAGGCCCCCGTGGAATCCTCGTCTCCGCTCCCAGGCCAACAGAAATTCTCCCACACATACCAGCAACCAGACGTTTACCTGACCCAATAGGAGGGTTAAAAACACGGGAAGCGATACCAATGTTAACCGCAGGAGGAGATAACGATCACCTCTTCCACTTGCCAGCCGTAGCAGATAAATGGCCAGCGCACCCGCGTTAAGAATGGTCCAGAGGACGAATCCTCCGAGTACGCCTAGCGGGAGGAAGGGAATAAAAGGGACAATGAATACCGGGAGAAATAAGGGGGGCATTATCCTGATCTCCCCAACGGTGTATGGGGCCATCAAGGCTTTCTGAACTTCCCTTTGAACCGTCAGATCATAGACCTGAGCGAAACCGGAGGTCATCGCGATCTGGGCGGAAGCGAAAAAGGCTCGGAAATCCACCCCAACCACAGTCAGTAAGGGCAAGTGGCGCACGGTCCAGATGGTGAGAAGAACGTAGAATACCCCACTGGCCAATGTGCCCAGACGAAGCCATTCGTCCAGGCTCAGGTTCCAGAAAAGGTTTTTATTGTCCACACTCCGCTCCTGATTGCGTGTAGTCGATTTCATGCGCTTTCTCCGTGACACCGTCAATGGGTTTTCCTTATGGGGATCACAATGCTGACCTCCGTGTTTGCCTGTTTTTCTTAGAGAGTGTCTGAGAAATATGCAGGAAGCCCTGTAGCGATTCAGTCGTTCTCACGCAACGCCCATACGGGGTTCGGCCCCCAAAGCATTTTTCATCCCCCTCCCCACGGCCCTTTGCGCGGGGATCCAGGGGTGGGGCCCTCCCGCCTCCTTAGAGAGCTCTGAACGGAATCCGTTTACGAGGCTGCAAGGCCAGCCTGTTTTCCCAATGAATGGCCGTTTGGGGAATGCTGAACTCCTTTCTTTACTATTGGTGAGTTTTCAGACACCCTCTTAGGACAATGGGGCGACGGCTCGCGTCGAACGCCATGCCTTCAGGCTCCATCCTCCTAACGCCAGTATTCCTATGGTGGGAATCCCAATCCCTAAGCGCCCCCCTAGGATGGTCTCGCCGAGGAGAAAGAAGAGGGGGCTGAGAACCATCACAGCTCCCAGCGCTCGCCGGTGCATCGGTTCATCGCGCACCGCCCCATAGAGCCAGAGGGCCGAAAGCCCCATGAGCAGGCCATCTTGGGGATTCAAGTGCGGGCTCAGGAAGAGCCCAGCGGCCACGGTGATCCCGAGCCGCAGATCCAGCTCGACCTCGGAGCGCGGCTTCTGCCCCCAGAGCGCGAGCATCGCGAATGCGCCCAGCGCGAAACTTCCCCAGGAGATGGCTTGAACCAGCTCCCAAGAGGAGCGGCCCAGGATGGATAGAAGGGTTCCCCTAAGGTTATACATATGCTCCGGGACAATCCCCGGGTGTGAAGGTGTGGTGCCGGTGAACCAAAGGATCCGCAGGAATCCAGTCCAGGCGGGAAGCCCGAGGATCCCGGCGCTGGATAGCCCGAAGAGGCCTATCCCGGCCGCCCAAGCTCCCAGCGCCCGCCACCTCCGGCTCCCAAGCAGGGCCAGAAGAGGGAACGCCGTGACCGCCGGATGGATACTTCCCATGGCCAGCCAGAGCCCGGCAGCGGTCTCGCGTTTCTTCTGCAGCGCTTGATAGAACTTCCACAGGAATAACATCGACCAGATGGAGAAAGCTCCCAACGCAAGGGCCCGGAACCAGAAGGGCAGGGCCGTGAGGGTGAGTAGGGCCAGCAGCCGCTCGTCCCGCTCCCAGCCTTGGCTCCAGCCATATATGGATTTCAGGAGCCATCCCCATGCGATCAGGTTCATCCCCATCCAGATCCAGTAGGCGGTTTCCAAAGGAAAGAGCGTTAGCGGGCAGAGCAACAGGGCCGTGTGGGGAGGACGATTGAAGGGAAGCAACCCATCTCCCAGGTAACGTCCCCTGAGCACTTCCCGCTGCACTGCGGCTTGAAGCGAAAGATCATAGAGCCTCATCCCCAGACCGTTCCGCACGATCAGGGCGCCTGTGTAGTGACTGGTGAAATCCGCCATCCACGTCAGGTCTTGAAGCCCGATGATGCCCATCAGGCCGGCGTAGGCCAGCAGCATGCCTGCCTGTAGGGCAATGGCCAGACGTATCCATCGAATCCTGTTTACGGAACCCATGCCTTCAATACCGCAACCAAGATGCAGAAGAAGTAAGCGATGGCGTGAACAAGTATCCACAGGAACCTCAACTGGTTCGCTGGCGGGGCCTTCAGGAACACCGGGAAGGCGATCCAAAGGTGGCGAGGTAACCCCATATAGGGATGAACCGGCCCGGTGTGATAACTGAAGGCCGAGAGGACGATGGCCAGCGTGTAGAGTCGCTCATCGCCGGCCATCCGGCCCCAAGCTCGGGAGAGGAGCAGCAGAAACCATGCGGCCAGGATCAGATTCACGACCAGGTCCACGTCCGGTGCCATCCATAGCTTCCAGAGGGCCCGTCCGATGGCGTCCCACGGCCAGAGGAAGCCCTGCATCGGGACCACTCGGTTGGCGTGGGGGGAGAGAAGCAAGGCATATATGTAAGCGTTGAGGCTGGGCTCCGGCGGGCGGAAGCCTTCGATCGCCAGGATCCGGTAGCTATGCCAGCCAACCAGGGCGGTGGGGATCAGCAATAGGGGCCCAAGGGCGCGAAGACCGGCCCGCCGCTGCCACGCCAACCAGAGCAAAGGCAGCGCCAAAAAGAGCCCCTGGGGGCGCGTGAGGGCCGCCAGGGCGGCCGCAATGCCGGCGCGCCCCCAATGTTCCTGGCGAGCGGCCCCCATGCTCTCGATGGCGCAAAGGAGAAAGAGGGCCTCGGCGTAGGGCGCGAACAGGATGAAACCGATCGGGAACAGCATGAAGGCTAGCGTCGCCTCTCGAGCCTGGCGGGGATCCATCTCCTCCCGGGCGGTCTGCTCGAGGCGCAGGATCGCTCCGAGGCCAGCGGCGAGGCTCACGAGCGTGAGGGCAACCATAGGAGGAACGCCCAAGCGGGCCAGCGGGGTCGCCAGCAGCGGATACAGCGGATAGAACTGGGTGGTGCCGTCCCCCGCCCGGTAGCCCTGCTCCACGATCCTCGCATACCAAAGGGCATCCCATCGCGCCCAAGGGGCGATCAGGACCCGCTCCAGCCAGGCCCAAAAGGGGGACCCCGGCGGCCAGGCCGGCATCGCCTGCTCCAGCGGGGTCAGCGGTCGCAGGGAAGAGGCCCACGCCGCCTCCAGACGGGTCAGGATCCCCAGCAGCGCCCAGATCGCGATCATCGCCTCTCCTCTACCGCGAAAATCCACACCGGCGGATGTGCGAAGGCCGGGGTTCCCTCCGGTCGCTTTTGATCACACGGATGATCTTCACGATAGTACAGATGGGTGACCCCATAGCGCCGTAACAAGGCTTCTTGCTCCGGCTTGGGAAGATCGCCTCGCCAGAAAGCGGCGACTTCCTCTCGCTTGCGGGCCACGTCGAAGGTCGCCCCGGCGTGCCCGAGGACGACTCGGCCCTCGATCCATCCGGCCAAGAAGTTGCCATCTTCTTCGCAGGCCAGCACGACGACTTGCGGCCCCTGCTGTCGCAGCCACGCCGCCGCTTCGAAGGCCGCGGCCGGCTGGAAGACGGCGCGGGGAAACGGTCCGGCCCCCAGAAAAGAGAGCGCGTATATCGCATAGAGGAAAGCGTTCTGGCTATAGAGCAAGATCCCCGCCCCCGTGTACATCCCCACTCGAAGCCCGGGGCTTGCCCTCCAGCGTTCGAGGGCCGGATGGGCGAGGAGCTCGCCTACGATGGGGGCGGCGAGCACCGCCAGGATCGGTCCCAGGCCGTAGGTGAAGCGACGAGCGTATGGAAGGGGGATGTATGCGAGGGCGAGCAGCCCACCGGCGGCCAGGGCCAGGTACCGTTTCCGGAACCCATCGGGCCCGGAGGGAAGCCGCCAGGCCCGGATGGCTCCGACCATTCCCAGGAGCCCCGTCGCCCCGTAAACCGCTATGACCAGGGGCAGCGGATAAGCGGGTTGGAGGTTCTGCCGTCCATAGGTCATTCCCCAGAACGGATCGTGATGAAAAGTCCGAATGTAATAGATCGTCAAGGGAACGGCCAGAAGGGTGAGGACAGCCGCCTCGACGATCCCAGCCTTAGCTGCCCAGCGGCGCTCTCTAATCCCTAGGATCGTTCTCAGAAACACCAAGGCCATGAGGGTGGGGAGGCTGAAGGGATTCAACGCGGCGAGGACAACCAGCACCAGAGCGATCCGAGCGGTCACGCCTGCTCGAATCGCCACGGGCAGCTCGCTGAGATCCAGCACCGCATTCAGCAGGGCTGCCAGTGTCAAGGAAAGGTGCGGTGGGGCCATCAGGGCTAGGAAGGTGTCGTACTCGATTCGGGTGGCGGCATCCAGAGCGATGCTCCCCCAGGTTGTCTTGGGAAACATCAGGGGAAGGATCCAGACCGGGCCATTCGAGAAGAGCATGGCGAAGGCGATCGTACGGAGTTTTGAGGGGGGAAGGAACGCCGCGAAGAGCCGATGGAGGCTCCCCCAGAGGACTGCCAGACCCAAGATCGAGGCGGCCCCATAAAGGGCTTCTGGCGGGGCGTGAAGGAACCGAGCGATGTGGCCGAGGGCGACATAGAACGGGTACTGGAGGACTGGGGCGTGCGGCTCGGGGGAGAAGCGGTTGATGATCCGCCAGGCGCCACCCATCCCCTGGCGCATCGCGGATAGATATTGAGAGAAATCGCCGCCGTAATACCACGGCTGGGCGAGCCGCCATCCGGACGGCGGGAACAAGAACGCAACGGCGACCGGCCATCCGAGAAGAAGGAGCGTGACGAGGAATCCTCCCCAAAGCTGTAGCGTGCGCTGGATCCATCTGCGCATCGGGATCCTCGGATTCAAGGCTTTTCAAGCGCTTCCTCGCAAAGCGCGGATGGAGGTTTTGATGGAAGCCAGGCGCCGAAGGCGCCCGCTCTCCCAGAACCCTTCGAGCCTATTTGGAGGCGGTCTTCCATCCCGGCGGCCGGCGGTAGCGTCGTCGCAGATCTTCCAGACGGCCCCCGCGCACCTCGATATGAATCCCCTGCCCGACGTCGGTCCAGATCCCCCATGACAGGTGCTCGATCTCCTCCGGCTCGAACCCTATCAGCCGGGCACACGTGACGTCCACCGCCAGCGGATCTTTTCCCACAACCAACAATCCATGGGTTACCGGTGTCCCGAATAAGGGTCCATTGCCCTCCATCCCGATGATCCCATCCACAACGCTCACCACGGGGGGCAGGGTCTGCTTCAGGCCCAGGATGCTGGGGGTGATGCCGTTCACGTGGAGCATGTTCTTCGGCCAACCATAGCAGATCCCCGGGATGACGCCGAATAGGTTCTTTAGGCTCAACGTGACGCCAGCCCAATGATGGGTCTTGAGCTTCGCGACCGAGAGGATGAGATCGGCCTCTACCACGTGGCGTGGAAGCCAGAGGCGCGGCTGGCCGGGGAACCATCCGTCCCGCGGGGGGACCGGCTGGGGGTCGTCGTCGTTGAGATCGATGAAGGGGACCTTCCGCCGGGCCAGCACGGCTGCTAAGCCACTTTGCTCGACCACCGGGCCGGCGTCACGGCGGAACCCAGGCCCCTCGCCGACGACGATCTCCGCCGCCCCCCGCGCCCGCAACACGTCGATCACCGCCCCAACGACCTCCGGGCTCGTGACCAGGGGGTGCCCCTCGATCCATTCGATGAGGTTGGGTTTAACCAGAACCCGTTTGCCGGCGACATCCGGCATATCCGCCTGATCCCAAAGTGCATTCAGGGCGTCCCGGAGAGGGAGGGATCAATTCCCAGGGTCCGGCGCACCTCCTCGGTCAACTCGTCCGACTGGATCCGAATGGCGGGCACTTGGAGCAGCCACCGAACGCCCTGGGCGATGGCGGGGGCCTGAGGATCCAGGCGGGTCAACGCCAAGATCGCCCAGGCCGTGCACCAGTGGCTTTGGGGGTCCTCCGGGCCGAGCCCCCAGCCTCCATCGGCATGTTGGGCACGCTCCAGCCATCGGCGGGCGAGGGCGAGGGTGGGGCCTCCCCAGTGATCTACTGCGGCGAGGAGGACTGCCCCGGTGGACTCCACCATCGACCGGCCGTGGAGGCGGCAGCCCCATCCCCCGTCGGGGTTTTGAGTGCTCTCCAGAAAACGATAGGCTTTGGCGAGATCCATCCGGCGCGCTGAGACACACCATCGAGGGAACGACCTCCTCAGGCGAAGACCCTATTACTGATTCAGGCCCAGCATTCCGCGCTCCGATCTTATCCTTGCCAGTAGGCCTCGCTTGCAGGCGGTCTCTGAAATCCTCAGCAGGGTCCCAGTGCTCAGCAGGTCATTATATAACGGCTGCTCGTAATTCGGTGGGAGAGGGCTGGGAGATCCGCGAAGCACTCTGGTCAGAATCATCCGCTTGAAAAAACCCGGGGTCCCATCTCGGTTGTGAGATGGGACCCCGGATGGCAACAGGGGAGGTGGGTTTAACCACCCAGGGCGCTGGTGATGGAGGAGAACACGGTGCTCACCTGGGTGCCCAGGAGGGAGAGGATCACAATGACCACGACGGCGATGAGCACCAGGATCAGGGCATACTCCACCAGTCCCTGCCCCTTCTCCCGCACCCATAGCCAGAACTCGAGCAACCGAACCATGGAAGGCCTCCTTTCGTTAAGATTTTCTGACTAAAGAATAGCCAGAGAGTGCTTCTCTCGGAATAGGACTTTAGTCATAGGGATTGGAAAATCGTTGGGCTGACGGTCCAAACCCGGGGTCCCATCTCGGTTTTGAGATGGGACCCCGGATGGCAAGGGGAGAGATGGGTTTAGGAACCACTCAGGGCGCTGGTGATGGTGGAGAACACGGTGCTCACCTGGGTGCCTAGGAGGGAGAGGATCACAATGACCACGACAGCGATGAACATCAGGATCAAGGCATACTCCACCAGCCCCTGTCCCTTCTCCCGTATCCACAGCCACAGCTTGACCCACCGTGCCATGAAACACCTCCTGCGTGAGGCTTAATCTTTGCTTACTATACCGCGAGAAAGGAATAAATTTCCCTAGGACTTTAGTCATATACAGAATAGTTAAAAATTATTAACATTGGCTACGTTATAGAATTATGACCTTAGGATTGAAAACGCTCCGTATAGGGGCTTTGCGTCAGGCATTGCTCTTTAGTTGACTGGCACTGGCGAGTCGGCCGAAGGTTTCTGGAGGGTGATCTTTCGTGCCGTTGTACTTGTGATCGGACGGACCTCGCTTTAATATAGCGAGTTTGGAGGAGCAAGAGCCTTTGGGAGCGAATGGGGGGTCAAAGGCGGCCTCTCCATCTTGCGAATTCTCTTCGGCGTTGCGCAGTTCGAACCTCCACGAGAGGGCGCGGGGGCTCGACTTCTTCCTTACTTATAATCTAGGCAATTGCGATGCCCAAGCGACCGATTGTGATCGGAATCGCGGGAGGGACGGGATCCGGCAAGACGACGGTGGCCGAGGCGATCGTGCGGCGCATCGGCCCGGAACATATCGCGCTGATCCAGCAGGATAGCTACTATAAGGATCAGAGCCACCTCCCCATGGAGGAGCGGGTTCGAATCAACTACGATCACCCGGACAGCCTGGATACGGACTTGCTCATCCAGCATCTCAAGGAGTTGTTGGCCGGGCGTCCGGTGGAGGTCCCGATTTACGATTTCACCACCTACACCCGAACGCCGCACACCCGGCGGGTGGAGCCGCGGCCGGTGATCCTGGTGGAGGGCATCCTGGTGTTTGTGGAGAAGGCGCTGCGGGAGCTGTTCGACATCAAGATCTACGTGGACGCCGATCCGGACATCCGGTTCATCCGCCGGCTTCAGCGGGATATCGCCGAGCGCGGGCGGACCCTCGAATCGGTGATCCGACAATATCTCTCCACGGTCCGCCCCATGCACCTGGAGTTCGTCGAGCCCAGCAAGCGTTACGCGGATATCATCATCCCAGAGGGGGGCTTCAACACGGTGGCGCTGGATATGATCGTGGCCCGCATCCGGACGATGCTCCAGGAGGCGGAGGGATGACCCCCATCGTCGTGGATGTCTCCGCCGCGGTGCACCATCGGGCCGGATTGGGCCGCTATGCGGCGGAGCTGGTGAAGGCGCTCATCCCTCTATTGCCGGATCGTCTGGCCATCTTTTATCACGATGCGCGCCGCGCGGACCTCTTCCCGCCTCTGGATCTCCTGCCGGCCCGCCCGCATCTGTTGCCGGCCAAGCCCTGGCGGCTGCAGGTGATGCTGGCCGATTTCCTCCGCCGCCCGATGGACGCCCTTGTCGGCCCGGCGTGCCTGTTTCACGCGACAGAACATCTCCTCCCTCCCTTCCGCACCCTCCCTTCGGTGTTCACGTTGCACGACCTGGTCTTCCGGCTTTACCCAGAGACCCATATGCCCTTGAACCGCTGGTTCCTCATGCTGATGATGCCCCGCTTCCTCCGGCGCGCCGATGCGGTGATCGCCATCTCCGAGTGCACGCGACAGGATGCCATCCGCTGGTATCGCGTCCCGGAGGAACGGATCCACGTGGTTTATGAAGGGGTGGACGCCCGCTTCCGCCCCGCGCCGCTGGAGAGGGTTGCCGCCGTCCGCGCCCGCTATCGTCTGCCGGATCGGTTCATCCTTTATGTGGGAACCATCGAGCCGCGCAAGAATCTGCCGACGTTGTTCGCTGCCTATCGGAGCCTGCTGGAGCGCTGGCCGGACCTGGGCCTGGTGGTGGCCGGGAGGCCCGGATGGCTGACGGAGGGGACCTTCCGAGCCCTGCGGGAGCTGGGGCTGGAGGAGCGGGTTCAATTTCTGGGCCATGTGCCCGATGAGGATCTCCCGGCCCTCTATTCGGCGGCTACGGTTTTTGCCTTCCCTTCTCTTTATGAAGGTTTCGGGCTGCCGCCCTTAGAGGCGATGGCCTGCGGGACGCCGGTGGTGGTGTCGGACGCCGCCGCGCTTCCGGAGATCGTGGGGGAGGCCGGCCTCCGCGTGCCGCCGGATCGCCCTGCGGATTGGGCGGCCGCCTTGGCGGCCCTCATCTCCGACGAGTCCCTTCGGGCCCGGTTTCGGGAAGCCGGCTTGCGACAGGCCGCCCGGTTCCGATGGGAGGAGACGGCCGCGCGAACGGTGGAAGTTTATGAGCGGGTGCTGCGAGCACGGGGCCGCCACCCCAACGCACCGAGATAAGCCTACCTCTATGTGGGCTCCTGGCCCATGATCCCTTTCGGCGTTTCAGCGCTCACCGAGGATGAGGGCGAGGGAAAGGGCACCATCCTGCTCTAAGAGGGTATCTGAAAAATATGCAGGAAGCCCCGTAACGGTTCCTTCTGGGGGCTTTGGGGGCTGAGC
>DATMAC010000126.1:0-3733 GCA_035573655.1 Thermoflexus sp. | reverse complement strand
CCCGCGGCCCTTCGGGCCGCGGGGAGGGGGGAGAAAGGGGGAGGGGTCATCCCGCTCTTCACTGAGAAGGGATGAGGAACCCCTTGTCCCCAAAGGAAGCACTACCCAAAGTTATGTTTCGTGCTATAATGAAAGGGCAAGGGGGCGAAAAGGGCTCGACGGGGGAGGCAGATCGTTGGTGGCAGGCCGGGGCCGCTCGGACCCCGTGAACAACCCGGGCAAACAACAAGTGCCAACCGCGACTACGCGGCCCTCCCGCTGGCGGCCTAAGCCAGCGTGATGGGACGGTCCCCCGATGAGGGGACCCGCTCGACCGGACCCATCGCCGACGGGGCCGGATCGGGTGTGACAAAGTCGGCGTGCGGTCGCCTGGTGCCCCGGAGGGCGACCTAAGATCCAAGGGGCTGGCCGGCCGGAGACCTTGCCGGTTGGAGGGCCGGTCGGCGAGAGAAGCAAACCGGATACGCCTGTAGGCACCAGCGATCGAATCTTCCGGACGCGGGTTCGATTCCCGCCGCCTCCACTTTTTTATGTCGGAAGGACAATGCAGCAACATCAGATAACCCGTGAAATTTGCAGCGAGGAGTGGATGATGCGCCCCGGGGGCCGTGAATTCTATGTGATCATCGAGCGCGATGAGGATGGATATTATGTGGGGGAGGTTCCTCAACTGCGCGCCTGTTACAGTCAGGGGAAAACGCTTGATGAGCTGATGGCGAACATCCGAGAGGTCATCGAGTTGTGTCTGGAGGAAGGGGAGGAGGAATACCGGCTGGAGTTTGTGGGTCTTCAGAAGGTGGTGCTCTGATGACTCGTTTGCCTGTTTTAAAGGCCCACGAAGTCATTCGGGCCTTAGAGAAGACCGGCTTTCAGGTGGTGCGGCAGAAAGGAAGCCATGTACGGTTGAGACATCCCGATGGACGAGTGGTTACCGTTCCGGTTCATCCCAATCAGGATCTTGGGCGAGGACTCCTGCGCAAGATTTTGCGGGACGCAGAGCTCACGCCAGAGGATTTTGCGAAGCTGCTGTGAAGGAAACCGCTAGCTCGCAAAATCATCGGGGAATGGAAGGTGATCCGATTCCTTCCGGATGAGAGAAGTGGGCGATGGCTCGTGAGGGGCCTCGCCCACTTCGCGTTCATGATTATGAATAGGCCCATAGAGCGAGCGGGTTCGTTGCCTATTATTTTCAGCGTTCGCTGAGACCTCAATGGGCGTTACGGATTACTACGTCTGGCGGGAATTCGAGGATCGCATCGGCGGCGAATGGGTCCGCTGGGCTGGGAAGCCCGGCCTGGAGATCTGGAGCCATGTCGATCCGGGAGCGGCCCTCATCGCCCAGGTCATGGAGATCGGCCCAGAGGACCACGTTCTGGATCTGAACTGTGGGGTCGGATGGCTGGGGGTGCTCGCGGCCCGGCGCACTTCCGGCCGGATCCTCCTGGCCAGCGATCACGGGCTGGCCGTGGAAGCCGCTCGACGCACGATGGCGATGAACGGCCTGGAAGGGCGTGCCCTCATCGTCCACGGTGATGGGTATCCCCTACTGGAGCCCGAGGCGTTTGATGTAGTGTTCCTGAACATCCCCAAGGGGAAGGAGGCCGCCCAGCGTTTGGTGCGCCTGGCCGCATGGGCGCTCAAACCGGGAGGGCGGCTCTATCTGGCCGGGCCGAAACGAGGGGGCATCGAGGGGATTATCGCTTACGCTCAAGATTACTTCGGTAGGGCCCCGGTGTGGGCCTATGGAAGCGGTTACCGGGTGGCCGTGGCCGTTCGTCCGGCGGGGCTGAAGATGGATCCCCCGGGCGAGGAGTTTGTGGAGCGGGAGGCTGTTGTGCGAGGCCGCGCCTGGCGCTTCATCACCCGACCCGGGCTGTTCTCATGGTCCGCCCTGGATGAAGGAACCCGACATCTGATCGAGCGGATGGAGATCCGCCCTATGGATCACGTGTTGGATTTGGGATGCGGCTATGGGATTGTGGGGGTGGTGGCCGCGCACGAGGCGCGGGAAGGTCGGGTGGTCATGGTGGATATCAGTGCTGCGGCCTTGGAGGCGAGCCGTCGCACCCTGGCGCTTTATTCTCTCCCCCACGTCGAGGTCCGTCTCAGCGATGTCATCGATGGCGTGCGGGGCGAGCGGTTTGATGTGGTGGTGACGAACCCGCCGATCCATCAGGGGTTCGGAGTTGAGCGGGAGGTGGCCTTGCAGTTCGTGCACGACGCGCCCTCCGTGTTGCGCCCGGGGGGCCGGCTGTATCTGGTCGGGGCCGTGGTGCTTCCCTATCGCACGATCATCGAGCGGGTCTTTGGGAATGTGGAGATCCTGTTCGATGATCGCCATTACCGGGTCTATCGAGCCATCTACATGCCCCGCCGGCTTCGATAAGGCTTTTCTCCTTCTCTTGCTAGCTTCCCATAGCCACCCCTTTCATGGAGAAAGGCCGATGACCCCTTATTCCTTTCTTCTCGTCGTATCTTCGGAACTATTCCGCTCGGTTCCATTCAGTTCGGAGCCCTTAGGAAGAGGCGGAAGGCCCTAAAGCCCTCAGGGGAAAATCCACGGTGAAACGCCCATACCCATATTGCATTGCGTAAGAGCGACCGAACGGTTACTTTCCTTCTCCCCTGCAGCCCATTGGGCTGCAGGGGGAGAAGGAAAATCCTTCGAGGGCTCAGGGAGGTGACCAAAAACGGATGCTGATGAAATTTGACGAACGGAGGATAGGGGTGATCCCCTTTCCCACAACTCCCATCCTAATTTGGAAGACCATCTGCTTTTAAACCGGGTCCATTGACATTTTTCCCAACCCCTACTAAGCTTTTCCATGGAGGGGCTGGTCGGGGTGGTCGGCGATGGGCCAATCTGGGGGAGGGCCCAGCCTCCCCGTCGCTGAGGAGGTGGCCGATGCAGGCCACACGAGCTCGTATTCTGCAGATTTTGCGGGAGAAGGGAGAGGCAACCGCGGTTGAACTGGCCACCCGACTCGGCCTCCGGGCGGTGACCGTCCGCCATCACCTCCGGGTGCTTCGAGAGGATGGCCTCATCCGTGAGGTCCGCACCCTCCGGAACGGACGTGGCCGTCCACGGATCGTCTTCACCCTCACCGAGGCTGCGAATCGACTGTTCCCTCGAAACTACGAAGGGCTGGTTCGACACCTCCTCCCGATCGCATTGGCGCCTCAGGAGATCCGCCAGGTCGCCCGAAGCATGAGCCAGGAAGCGAACCTCCAAGGCCTGACCGGCCCAGCTCGGCTGTCCCGTGCTGTTTCTTTCCTGAATGAGAAAGGGTATGTGGCTCGGCTGGAGACCTCCGGAAATGGGCCGACCTGGTTGGAGATCCGGAATTGCCCCTATTTGGAGGTCGCCCGGGAGCGGGGGGAGCTCTGCGCCCTGGATGCCGCGTTAATGGAGGAGCTGGTGGGGGCCCCGGTGGAGCGGATTTCCTGCATCATCCATGGTGATCCTGCTTGCCGGTATCGCATCCGCTCCGAAACCGCCTGAGCAGATGGGTAGCTGAAGCCAGGGCAGGAGCAGGCTGGAAAGCGGTCCTCCACTCAGATTCGTCCTGTGGGGAGGCGAGTGATCGCCCCATCCCAAGGGGGAGTTGTTTTGTCTACGGATGCACCATTCTTGTGTTGCAGACGGACTTCCTCTTAGAGGGTGTTTGAAAATTTGCTCTGACTGTAAGTGGAGAAGGACCCCACCCCCTTTCATCCCCCCTCCCCACGGCCC
>DATMAC010000125.1:0-2335 GCA_035573655.1 Thermoflexus sp. | reverse complement strand
ATGACGTTGGTGGCGATCTTTCCCCAGCTCATTGGGCACTCCTCGTTCAACTGGGCTTTGCGCTATCTGCCGACGGCCGTGGTCACCGTCACCACCTTAGGCGAGCCGATCGGCTCGACGATCCTGGCCTACGCGATCCTGAGGGAAGTGCCGACGTGGATCAAGCTCTTGGGGGGTGGCCTGATCCTCACCGGGATCGCCATTGTGTCCCAGGAACGTGGAGGATGAAAAAGCCTCCGGTTTTCCGTCCTTCCTCAGCATGGAATGAGTGCCCTCGTGCCATTCGGGAAGACCGATCGCCCTACCTCCCTTCATCCCCCTCCCCACGGCCGTGGAAACAGGCGCTTTAATCTCCATATAGGGGTTTGGGGGCGAGCTGGGCGCCGAAGGCGCCCAGCTCGCCCCCAAAAATGTTGGATCCTCCTTCCCCACGGCCCAAAGGGCCGTGGGGAAGGAGGATCCATGGGGGTGGGGCCATCCACGCCCCCCACGGCATAAGCGTGGAATGTCCGAACTCATTTGTTAAATTTCATAAGCGCCCTACTGCAAACAAGGGGATAAATGGGCTGAGGCGCGCGCCTCGGCTTTTGCTTCTCCCTCCCCCCGCAACCCAAAGGGCTGGAGGGTGGAGGAGAAAGGGGGAGGGGTCATCTGCCTTCCTCCGAATATCCCCATGGCGAAAGTGGACAAAAGCAGTAGAGCCCTGCGCGTCGCTTCCCGAGCGGAGAAGTAGAGTTAAGATGGAAGGGGGAACCGGAGCGCGAAATGATCTGCCGCTCCGGTTTCCCCTTTGGGGAGGGCAATTCGATTCAGGAGGAGCGCTCCATGCCGGTCCATCCGCCGGAACCTTTTCGGATCAAGGTGGTGGAGCCGCTGCGACAGCTCTCGCGGGAGGAGCGGCGGCGACGCCTGGAGGAGGCCGGATACAACCTCTTCCGCCTGCGGGCGGAGGATGTGTTCATCGATCTGCTCACGGATTCCGGGACGGGGGCGATGAGCGATCGGCAGTGGGCGGCGATGATGCAGGGGGACGAATCCTACGCGGGGGCCCGGAGCTTCTATCGGTTCCAGGAGACGATCCAGGAGATCACCGGGTATCCCTATGTGGTGCCCGTGCATCAGGGGCGGGCGGCGGAACACATCTTCTTCGCGGTGGCGGTGCGGCCCGGCCAACGGGTCCCCAGCAACAACCACTTCGACACGACCCGGGCGAACCTCCTGGCCCGCCCGGCCGATCCGGTCGATTTGGTCATCGATGAGGCTTATGATCCCACCCTGGAGCATCCCTTCAAGGGGAACATGGATCCCGCCAAGCTGGAGGCGTTCTTCGAGCAGGTCGGCCCGGAGAACATCCCTTTCGTCATGCTGACCCTGACCAACAACACAGTGGGCGGGCAGCCGGTCTCCATGGAGAACGTTCGTACGGTGGCGGCCATCGCCCACCGGTATGGGAAGGGGCTCTATCTGGACGTAGCCCGGTATGCGGAGAACGTGTATTTCATCAAGCTGCGCGAGCCGGGCTACGCCGATCGGCCCGTGAGGGAGATCGCCCGGGAGCTGTTCGGATACGCCGACGGATGCCTGATGAGCGCCAAGAAGGACGGGCTGGCGAACATCGGGGGGTTCATCGCCCTGAAGGATCCGGAGCTCTACGAAGCCCTGTGCGCCCAGCTGGTGCTCCGGGAGGGGTTCCCTACCTACGGCGGGCTGGCCGGGCGGGATCTGGAGGCCATCGCCGTGGGTTTGCAGGAGGCGTTGGACGAGGATTACTTGGCTTACCGGATCGCCCAGGTGCGCTATCTGGCTGAATCCCTCCAGCAGGCCGGGATCCCCATCGTGGTCCCACCCGGTGGACACGCGGTGTATTTGGATGCCCGGCGGTTTCTGCCCCACATCCCTTCACCCGAATATCCAGGCCATGCCCTGGCGGTGCACTTGTATCTGGAAGGGGGGATCCGAGGGGTGGAGATCGGGAGCGTGATGCTGGCCCGGGAGGATCCACAGACGGGGGAAGTGATTTATCCGCCTCTGGAGCTGGTGCGCCTGGCGATCCCCCGGCGGGTTTACACCCAGAGCCACCTCGATTATGTCGTCGAGGTATGCGCCCGGGTCTACGCGCGACGGGAGGAGATCCGGGGGTTCCGCATCGTCCGGGCGCCGAAGCTGTTGCGCCATTTCATGGCGTGGTTCGAGCCGCTGGGGGAGCTTCGATAGGGATGACCCTGAGCGAGCCTCTGAGAAATATCAGGAGGCCATTGCGCCACGCGAATTCGGGTATCCGGGGTTTCCATCGGGGGCTTTTGGGGGCTGAGCCGCGCGCCGAAGGCGCGCGGCT
>DATMAC010000124.1:0-10018 GCA_035573655.1 Thermoflexus sp. | reverse complement strand
ACCGGCGGGGCGATGCTCACTTGGGTCTGGCTGCGGTTGCTCCGACGGCCTTCCCGGAGATGGTGGCTGGTGTGGGGTGTAGGACACGGGCTGTTGGCCTTCGCGCATTATTACAGCGTGTTTTTCGTTGCAGGTCAGGTGTTGATCATCCTACTCCGCCGACCCCGGGGATGGCGGATCGGGTTGTCGACCCTTCTCATCTTTCTCGTCGCGTTCGCTGTCTGGTTCGCGATGGTGGTTCAGGCGGGGACAGTGGATTTCACAAGCCGCATCTTGTCTGCGATCCCCGTGCGCCCGACGCCTTGGGAGGTGATCTTCCACTTCTGGGCCAATGCTCTGGTTGGGCCGTTGGCGGACGGGCGCTTCGCCCAGGCCGCTGGCTTGGCGGCAGGCTTAATGCTTGGGGCGCTGTGGCTGCGCGCCCCGAGGGCTGCCATCCCACCGGTGTGGAAAGACCTTGGGATCTCGACCGGCCTCGCCCTGCTGGGGGGCGCCATGCTGGTCCTCCGTTGGCCCTTCCTCGGCGCCCGATACTTCGCCGCCCTCCTCGTCCCCTTCATGGCCTGGGCGACCGTCGGTGTGATCTCGCGTCCCTATTGGCCGATTTTCGTATGCCTCGGCCTGATTGGCTTGGTTCATATGCCCTTGCTCGTGGGGCGCTCGGATGCAGAGGACACCAAAGGGGTTGAAATGGGACGGATCAGTATGGCAGGATCCTCCGACCCTATCCTCCTTCAAGCCTGGTGGCACGGGGCGTGGTTGGAGTATCCGCCGAATATCCGTTACGATTGGAGCGATCCATGGCAGCGGCAAGCGGTTGTTTCGGGAGCCCCTTCTTTCTGGTTCATCGGTGTCAGCATGTACCGTGGGAATTGGGAAGACTGGCTTCAACAGCTTCGATCGACCCACTTAATCGACTTCTATACGGAAATCGATCACCCTATTCAAGTCAAACGAGCAAGCCTCTTCCATCTCGTCCGTAAGGCCCAACCCTTGATATGGGAGGATGTGGATGCCCGTTGGGAGAACGGCATTCAACTGAAACGAATCGGCTGGGTTCGGCGGGAGGCGGAGCCTGGGACGTCCTTTCAAGTTGCTTTGCAGTTCACGGCCTGGCGTCCGATCGATCGAAGATGGACGTTGTTTATGCATCTCGTGGACGCCAGGGGGCAGCTATGGGCCAACTGGGATGGAGAGCCGAATCGGCCGACGGACCAATGGGCTCCGGGCCAGGAGATCCCCCTGGGCTGGAGCGTGTTGGTCCCCCTGAACGTGCCCGCGGGGTCCTATCGCGTCCAAATCGGATGGTACGAAACGGGAACTCCGGGATTCCCTCGCGTGCCGTTAGAAGGGGCGCCGGGCGCCGACTCTTTCCCGCTGGGCCTCATCACGGTCCGCCCGCAGGAGCTCCCCGCACGGATCGGGACGGTGCGCGAGGGGCCGGTGGAATTGATTCCTCCCGTGGTGCGAATGGTCGAAGGCCCCCAGGGATGGCGCTTGGAGGTCCGTACCCAGTGGCGAAGCTTGGAGGGGGCCTCGACGGCTGGATGGCGGGTGTATCTGAAGGCGCAAGGTGCCGAAATCGAGCTCCATCGTGTGATTCCGACCCCCGAGGCTTGGGTTCAGGGTCCCGGATGGCTGAGCGAGCTTTGGATCAGCCCTCCGCTTTCCGGGGGGCGCCCTGCGCTGGGCTGGGTGGAGATCGCCTACAACGGCCACCTCGTCAGTCGGCGGCCCGTTTGGATCTTCCCAAACGATGTGTGGTGGCACTATGGGTGGCTCTTCCTTAACCGTTATGACCACTGAAGCCAGGCGTTCAAAGTTCATCCTCGTTCGAGCGGCCGTAGGCCTTGCGGTCACCTTGACCTTTTGGGCCGCGCTGGCCATGATGCCGTGGGATTTGTTCTTGTTCGACGAGAAACACGTTCTCGTGCAAACCAGTCAACACGGCTGGCTGGAGATCGCCCGCGCCCTGATGCGGGATAGCCACCCGCCGCTTTATTATTGGCTGGTCAAGGGATGGATGGAGATGGGGGGCTTCGATCAGCCCTGGGCGTTCCGGGTTTTCTCCCTCATGCTGGGGCTGCCGGCCCTGCCGCTGGCCTTCCAGGTCGGGCGTCAATGGGGTGGGGATCGCCTGGGCCTCGCGTTGGTGGCCTGGTTGATGCTGAACCCCCTTTATCTGTTCTTTTTGATCTTGATCCGGATGTATGGCTTGGTCGTCACCTTGGGGGCGTTGCTGACCTTTCTGTGGGCACGCCTGATGCGTCGTCCCACCACACGGGTGTGGGTGCTTTGGATCTTGACCCAAGGTCTCCTGATCTTCACCCACTACTACGGCCTCCTTCTCATCGGCGCCCAATGGCTGGCGGTCGTGATCCGCCGGCCGCGAGGGTGGTGGAGGGGCGTGTTAGCCTCGCTTCCTGGGGTGGCGGCGTGGGGAGGATGGCTCACCCAAGCGCTCGGGGGAAGCCTGGAGCACACGGTGCGAACGCTCACCGCGATCCCTGTGCGCCCGATGCCGTGGGAGATCTTGGGGCACCTTTGGGCGAACCTCCTGGTGGGCCCGCTTGCCGATGGGCGGCTTGCCGTAGCCGTCGCGCTGGCGGCGGGCGGGCTTCTTGTTCTTGCCCTCTTCTCACATCCACCCCAACCAGCTCGTTTTCCTTCAGATTTGGCCCTCGTGGCGCTCGTTCCCCCGGGGATTGGCAGCCTACTGGCCCTTCGCTGGCCTTTTTTCGCCGCCCGTTACTTTGCGATGTCCCTCATCCCACTGCTTACGTTTGTTGTTGCTCTCCTGTTGCGCTCCCGGTGGAAACGAGCATTTCCTTTTTGGCTTTTGCCAAGCCTTGTCGGGATTGTTAACTTCCCGATGCTGGCAACCTTGGTTCTGGGTTTGGAGGATCTCACGATTCAAAAGACTATTCAGCTTCTAAGCGATTCTGAGGTTGTGTTGGCTCAAGCCCCTTGGCATCTAATCCACACACCTGATGCTCGGAGTGGTGAATGGCCTGATCCCGTCCAGCGCGCCTTGGTGATTGCTCAAGCTCCGGCCTTCTGGTTCATCGGCGTGACGATTTATCGGGGAGAATGGGAAGGCTGGCTGCGGGAGCTCCAGGCCACCCACCTTGTTGACTTCCAGATGGAGTTCCCTCACTCGATTCCCGAATACCGGGCCAGTGTTTTCCATCTGGTTCGCCAGGTTCCTGCTGTCCGATGGACCCCTTTGGATGTCCGGTGGGTCAATGGGATCCGGTTTCACGATGTGGGCTGGGTTCAGGAATCCACCGAGGCTGGCCATTCGGTGCAATGGCGACTTCGGTTCTCGACGGATCGACCGCTTGAAGGCCGATGGACGTTGTTCGTGCACTTGGTAGATGAAGCCGGGCGCCTTTGGGCGAATGGGGATGCGGAACCGGATCCCCCCACGGACCGTTGGGAGCCTGGGCGGATCTATGAGATCGGGCGGAGCTTGTTGATCCCCCGCTTCGTACCGCCCGGCCGGTATCAGGTGAACATCGGATGGTATGAGACGGGGACCACGGGCTTCCCCCGGCTGCCGCTCGCCGAAGGCGCTGGTGACACGGTGCGGATTGGGGAGCTGATCATCCAGCCCCAGGGAAGGCCATGGCGGATGGGAACACGGGCGGTCGGCTCCGTGGCGCTGGAACCCCCGGAGGTCCGCGTGCGCCCCGGCCCGGAGGGCGCTCGGATCACCGTTGCGTTCTGGTGGCAGGGCCGGAAACCTGCCGCATTTGCAGGGTGGCAGGTGGTTTGGCGCGGTTCAGGGGGAACGGTTCCATTGCAAAGGCTTCATTCGATCCCGGACGGGGCCACGGCTTCGGGGTGGGTTTATGAGGTCTGGACCAGCCCGCTCATCGCCGGTGGACGGCCGGCGCTGGGCTGGCTGGAGATCCGATACGCGGGGCAGCTCCTGGCCCGGCGTCCGCTCTGGATCTTTCCTGCTTCTGTGTCGTGGAGCTATGATTGGTTGTTCTTGAATCGACTCGATCCATGAGCGTGGCCTCGTTTCCTAGTCCAGCCAGGCGACCGGCTCATCTCGGGCTCTCTCCACAGCGCTACGGGGATAGGAGCATAATAAAGAACGACCATCCAATCCCTGGAGGACATGGTGCGGATCCTCTATGTGGTCGCCGAGGCGGCGCCCTTTGTGAAAGTGGGGGGGCTGGCGGATGTGGCCTACGGGCTCCCCCGCGCGCTGCGCGCTCTGGGGCACGATGTGCGGGTGATCCTTCCTCGTTATCGAGCCATCAACGGCGCGGCGTATCACCTGCAAGCCCTCCGTTCCCCCTTTGAGGTCTCCGTCGGCCTGGCCGGTGAGACCCGACCGGTCGAGGTCGAGGTGAGCGAGGTGGCGGGGGTCCCCACGTATTTCATCTGGGACGAATACTACTTCGGGCGCGATCAGGTCTACGGATATCCGGACGATCCCCAGCGTTTCATCTTCTTCTGTCGCGCCGTCCTGGCTTTCCTCCGTCATATCGACTGGCGACCGGAGATCCTCCATGGGAACGACTGGCATACCGGGTTCCTCTTCCTCTGGTTGGCGACCGCGGGCCGGCGGGAGCGCTTCTACCGGCCGATCGCCACGGTCTTCACCATCCACAACATGGCCTATCAGGGGATCACCGGTGACGCCCTGCTGGCGTTCGGGGGGATCCACGAGCATGTGGAGCGGCTGGAGGTGGAGCCGCCGGGCCACATCAACTGGCTCGCCCGCGGGATCGCCCACGCCGACGCGATCAACACGGTGAGCCCCCGTTACGCTCAGGAGATCCTCACCCCGGAGTTCGGCTTCGGCCTGGAGCCGCTGCTCCAGCGCCGGGCCGACCGGCTCTTCGGCATCCTCAACGGCATCGACCCGGAGGCCTGGGATCCTCGAACCGATCCTGCGCTGGTTGCACGCTTTGATGCGGAAACCCTTGAGCGGCGGGCCGAGAACAAGCGGGCCGCCCAGGAAGCCTTCGGCTTGCCTCCCCGGTCGGAGGTCCCCCTCTTCGCCTTCATCGGGCGGTTGATCGAACAGAAGGGGGTCGATCTACTCTTGGCGACCGCGGAGGCTTTGTTCGCCCGGGGAGTGCAGGTGGCGATCCTGGGAACTGGGATGCCGGAATACGAGGCGGCCTTCGCCGAATGGCCTTCCCGCTTCCCGGGCCAGGCCGGCGTCCGGTTGGCGTTCGATGAAGCCCTCGCCCGCTTGCTGTACGGAGGGGCGGATGTCTTCCTCATGCCCTCGAAATTTGAGCCCTGCGGCCTCAGCCAGATGATCGCCATGCGCTACGGGGCCATCCCCCTGGTCCACGCGGTGGGTGGGTTGGTGGACACCGTTCGGGATATCGCGCAGGAGGATGGCACCGGGTTCGTGTTCTCCCCCTTCTCCGAAGAGGCCTTCCTCGCCGCGGTGGACCGCGCCCTCGCTCTCTATCGGAATCCGGCTGCCTGGCGTGCGGTGCAGCGCCGGGCCATGGCCCGGGACTTTTCCTGGTCGGCCTCCGCCCAGGCCTACGAAGCGCTTTACCAGCGGGCGGTTGCATGGCATAATCCCTAAGGGAAATGGTTGTCCGAAGTTCCCTCCATCTGGCCTGCGCAGGGCCCTGGAGCGCCTGTTCGATGTCCGGTGAGGCGCGGATTCCTTCGTTACGTTGAAACGGGATCGGGCTCAGCATCTGGTTACGGGAGAAGCGGCGCGGAAGAGGATTTCCCATGCGTACAGTGGCAATGATCCTGGCCGGCGGCAAGGGCACCCGCTTAAGTATCCTCACGCAGAAACGCGCTAAGCCTGCAGTCCCCTTTGCGGGTAAATATCGGATCATCGATTTTTCCCTCTCCAATTGTGTCAACTCTGGGATCTACCTGGTCGGCGTGTGCACCCAATTCCGGCCCCGTTCCCTCCATGAGCACATCGGCAGTGGGGCGCCATGGGACCTGAACGGGCTCCATCGCGGGGTTTGGATCCTCACCCCTTACCTGGGGCGGGCGGATTCCGACTGGTATCAGGGAACGGCGGACGCGATCTACCAGAACCTGGATTTCATCGAGCACCACCGGCCGACCCACGTGCTGATCCTGGCAGGGGACCACGTGTACAAGATGGACTACAACCCGATGCTCCGCCTGCACCAGGAGCGGAACGCTGACCTCACCATCGCGGCCCTCCCGGTGGCCCCCGAGGAGGCCTCCCGCTTCGGGATCCTGGAGACCGATGAGGAAGATCGGGTGATCCACTTCGAGGAGAAACCGATCCGCCCCCGCGGGACGCTGGCCTCCATGGGGATTTACGTCTTCCGTCTGGAGGTGCTGCGGGAGGTCCTGATCGAGGACGCGCGGGATCCGAACAGCAGCCACGATTTCGGGAAGGATATCATCCCGAAGATGATCGGGTCCTATCGTGTCTATGCCTACCGGTTCAATGGGTACTGGGTGGACGTGGGGACTGTTCAGGCCTACTGGGAAGCCCATATGGATCTGCTGGCGGATAACCCCCCACTGGACCTTCATGATCGGACATGGGTGATTCACACTCGCAGTGAGGAACGGCCGCCTGTCAACATCCGCACCGGCGCCCATGTGGCCCACAGTTTGATCTCCGACGGCTGCATCATTGAGGGGACCGTGGAATACAGCGTGCTCTCCCCAGGCGTCCGGGTGAAGCGGGGCGCGGTGGTCCGCTACTCGGTGATCATGACGGACTCCGTGATCGAGCCGGGGGCGGTGGTGGATCGCTGTATCGTGGATAAAAACGTGATCGTGGGTGCGGAAGCCCACTTGGGGTATGGGGTGGATTACAGCCCGAACCGCCTGGGGGATCTCGCTTCCGGGTTGACGTTGGTGGGGAAGAACGCCATCATCCCACCGAACGCCCGCGTGGGCCGTAATTGCATCATTGCCGGCGATGTGACCCCGAGTGATTTCCCGGACCTCCATATCCCCAGTGGCACGACTGTCGGGGCCATTGCGCCGATTTAACATCATTCTTCGTGGGGGGCGGAGCCGCGCGCCGAAAGCGCGCGGCTCCGCCCCCAAACCCCCAGAAGGGAACGAACGGCCATCAAGCACCCCACCCAGCCGGCTGCCCGCGTAGAAGGAGGTGTGCGGCCGTGGCTTTGAAAGCGACGACCACCTCCTGGCCGCTGGTTAGGCCCAGTTCCTGGAGAGAGCGAGGCGTGACGGTCGCCACCAAATGGAACCCACAGTCTACGGTCACGTGGTACAAGCGCCCCCGGGGTTCCACTCGCACCACCCGTCCATAGAAGCGGTTGCGGGCGCTGGTCGCTGTGAGGGGCTGGTCGGCCGGAAAGAGGGTCACGTCCTCGGGACGCAGGCAGACCCATACCGCTTGGCCCACCGGGGCTTCCTCGGCGACTTCCAGCCGTTGGGAGCCGACTTCCACGATGACCCCTCCGTCGCTCCAGGCCACGACCTGCCCGGACACCCGGTTCTCTACCCCTACGAAAGCCGCCACCTCCTCGTCGGCCGGTGCTCCGAAGACCTGTTCGGGGGGACCCACCTGCCGCACCCGCCCCTGGAGGAGCACCGCGATTCGGTCCCCCAACTGTAGCGCCTCGTCCTGGTTATGGGTGACGAAGAGGGTAGTGGTGCGGCTTTGTCGTAGGAGGTCCCTGAGATCCGCCAGGAGCGCGGCCCGTGTGGGAGCATCCAAGCTGCTGAAAGGCTCATCGAGGAGGAGCACCTCCGGCCGGAGGGCCAGGGCCCGCGCCAAGCAGACCCGCTGGGCTTCGCCACCCGAGAGGGTCCGGGCGGATCGGTGGGCCAGGTGAGCCACCCCCAGCCGTTCCAAAGCTTCCAGGGCGCGGGTTTCGGCCTCTTGCCGCGGCAGACGACGGATGCGTAGCCCAAGGAGGACGTTGGCGAGCACCGAGAGGTCCAGGAGAACCGGTTCCTGGAGAACCAGGGCGAGGCGCCGGCGGTAGGAGACCTGGTGCGGGTTCACGGTCTGACCGCGGAGGAGGATCTTCCCTCGCGCCAGCGGCACAAGGCCGGCCACCGCATAGAGGAGGGTAGTCTTGCCGGCCCCGTTGGGCCCAATGATCGCCAGAATCTCCCCTTCATAGAGGTCCAGAGCCGACACCTCTAAGGCCACACGGTCACCGTAGCGCACCTGGAGATCTCGAATGGAGAGGAGCACCTTGTTCACCGTTTGTCCCTCTCACTCTGTTGGAGCCAGGTGGCCCCCAGGGTGATCGAGAAAGAAAGGAAAAGCAAGATGAGGCCCAGGGCCATCGCCCGGTCGAAGTTCCCCTTGCTCATTTCCAGGACAGCGGCGGTGGTCAGGACGCGGGTCTGGCCGGCGATGTTGCCGCCTACCATTATGGATGCACCCACTTCCGAAATGGCTCCGCCGAACCCCGCCATGGCGGCCACTAAGAGGGACCGGCGCGCCTCCCACCACATGATGAGGGCCACCTGTCCCCATGAGGCTCCTAACCCCAGAAGTTGTAAGCGCAGACGGGGATCCAGTTGCTGGATGGCGGCGATGGTCACCCCTGTGATGATCGGGGTGGCGATGATCGCCTGGGCGATGACCATGGCGGCGGGGGTGTAGATGAGCCCCAACCGGCCGAAAGGGCCGCTCCGCCAGAGCATCAGGGCTACGAAGAGCCCCACCACAACCGGCGGGAGCCCCATTCCCGTGTTGACCAGGCTCACCAACAGACGGCGACCCGGGAAGCGGGCCTGGGCCAGATAGGTCCCCAAGGGGACGCCCACCACAAGGGCCACCAGGGTGGCCATGCCCGACACCTGCAGCGTCCGCAGGGTGATCTCCACCACGGTCGCATCCAGGTGTACCAAGAGCCAGATGGCCTGTTGCAGTCCCTCTAAAAGGGTATCCACGCCATGCCTCTCCTCGATAAAATTTCACAAACTGCACATTCCACGCTGAGGATACACTGCGAGGGAGGTGGGAGGTCCCACACCCCTAAAAGAGGTTGCTCTTGGGATCTCTCCTCCGGTGGCGATTGGAGCTCAACAGACAACCTACCTATGGTTCTGGCTTCCCCGCGTCCGGAAAGAAGAGGGGCTGACCGAAGCGATCCTTGCCGAACTCCCCGATGATCTTCTGGGCCTCCGGCGAAGTGAGGTAGTCCGCGAAAGCCATCGCTCCCTCGAAGTTCACCCCGGGATGCTTCTTCGGGTTGATGACCATAACGTGGTAAACATTGTAGAGAGCTTCATCCCCCTCCAGCAACAGGATCAGATCCAGGCGATCCCGCATGGCCAGGTAGGTGGCTCGATCCGTCAGGGTGTATGCTCCCTTCTCCGAGGCGATCTTGAGTGTCGCTCCCATCCCCTGGCCGGACTCCTGGTACCAGGCCCCCTGGGGCGTTATGCCGGCCTCCTTCCAGAGGGCCAGCTCCATTTGATGGGTGCCGGAGTCGTCGCCCCGCGAGATGAAAAGGGCCTGGGCCTGAGCGATTCTTCGCAGGGCCTCGCTGGCCTTCACCATCCCTCGAACGCCCGCCGGATCGGCCTTGGGTCCGACGATGATGAAGTCGTTATGCATGACGAGGCGGCGGTCCACAACATCGCCGGAGGCCACCAATTGCCTCTCCGCGTCGGGCGCGTGTGTCAGGAGCACATCGGCATCGCCCCGGGCGCCCATAGCGAGCGCCGCCCCGGTGCCCACAGCGATCACCTTCACCCTGTAGCCGGTCTTGGCCTCAAAGTCTGGGATCAGGACGTCCAGGAGGCCTGAATCCTGGGTGCTGGTCGTGGTCGCGAGGATGATCTCCGGGTTGGCCGGAAGGGGTGCCGTTGGGGGCCTGGCCACGGGCGCGCAGGCCGTCAGCACAACAAGAAGCCATAGGGTGTGTAAATGTTTCATGCGATCCTCCTTTGGCCGGCTGGGGCCGCTGCCTGCCCTTCCAAGATTCTATTCTTCATCCGGAGTAACTATTCAGCCCGGTTTCATTCAGTTCAAAGCTCTCATAAGGAGGCGGAAGGGCCCCACCCCCCTTTATCCCCCCTCCCCACGGCC
>DATMAC010000123.1:0-6844 GCA_035573655.1 Thermoflexus sp. | reverse complement strand
CCTCCCTCCCCACGGCCCTTCGGGCCGTGGGGAGGGAGGATGAAGGGGGGTGGGGTCCATTCCACCTCTTCTCGTGGGCCCCGAACGGTGTAACTCCTCTTCGTCTGACCTGCAGCACTTTGAGGGTTTGGGGGGCTGGGCTGGAGGCTTGCCGCCTCCAGCCCAGCCCCCCAAAGATTCTCAGGTGAGTGGGGCCGCCGAAGGCGCCCTACCCCAACCGAGGGGATCAATCCCGCTCCTCAGGGACGCGGGCCTCCCCGCGCAGGCCCCGGGTGACCAGGCCATGGACCTTCAACGGAAGCCCGAACAGCCGGATGAAACCGGCAGCGTCTTTATGGTCATAAGCGCCGACTGTGTCGAAGGAGACGATGTCCTCTCGGTAGAGGCTGTAGGGTGAGCGCCGACCCACGACGAAGACGTTCCCTTTGTAAAGCTTGAGCCGGACTTCCCCAGTGACGTTGCGCATTACCGTTTTCACGAAGGCGTCCATAGCCTCCCGCAGCGGGCTGAACCACCAGCCGTAGTAAACCAGCTCGGCATAACGCAGCGCCAGGCCCTGCTTGAAATGCATAGTCTCCCGATCCAGACACAGGGTCTCCAGCGCCCGCAGGGCTTCCACCAGGATGGTGCCCCCTGGCGTCTCGTAAACGCCACGGGATTTCATCCCCACCAGCCGGTTCTCCACCAAATCCACCCGCCCGATGCCGTGCTTCGCGCCGATGGCGTTAAGGGTTTCCATCAGGGGCACCAACCCCATCGGCTGGCCGTTCAAAGCCACCGGGACCCCCTGCTCAAACGTCAAGGTGATGATCTCCGGGCGATCGGGCGCCTTCACAGGGTCCACCGTCCAAAGGAACACATCCTCCTCTGGCTCCCAATCGGGATCCTCCAGAGGGCCACCCTCATGGGAGACGTGCCAAAGGTTCCGGTCGCGGCTGTAGCGGCTGGTGCTCCATTCGATGGGGACGCCGTGGGCCCGCGCGTATTCGTACGCTTCCCGCCGGGAGGTGATGGACCATTCCCGCCATGGGGCGATCACCCGAAGATGCGGCGCCAGGGCCTGATAAGCCAGCTCGAAACGGACCTGGTCGTTCCCCTTCCCGGTCGCTCCATGGGCCACCGCGTCCGCCCCTTCGGCCAGGGCGATCTCAACCTGATGTTTAGCAATGAGAGGACGCGCCATCGCGGTCCCCAACAGGTATTTGCCCTCATAGACCGCACCGGCCTGCACCGTGGGCAGCACATAATCGCGCAGGAATTCCTCTCGTAAGTCGCGGATGATCACCTTGGAGGCCCCGCCGGCATAGGCCCGCTCCTCGATGCCCTTCATCTCCTCTGCGCCCTGGCCGATATCGGCGCAGAAGGCGATCACCTCACACCCATAGGTTTCCCGCAGCCACGGGATGATGGTGGAGGTATCCAGACCGCCGGAATACGCCAGCACCACCTTGCGAACCATCGGTACCTCCCAAAGGATAGAGTGAACGAAACGATCGCCCAGCCAGGTGACAAAGCCTCAACGCATGGCGATCGGCTATTCCAGCCTCAGCACCACCGCCACCTCATCGCATCGCTCTCGGAGCGGACAATGAATGCAATCCCGCCAAACCTTCTCGGGGAACCGCTCGCGTCCATCCACCGTGAATCCCATGCGTTGGAAGAAGGGGACCGCGCGGGTGAGGGCGAAGACGGTGCGGGCCCCGGCGGCCCGCGCCCGCTCCACCAGCGCTTGTACGATCGCTCCCCCCACGCCGTTGCCCTGATAGGCCTCATCCACTGCCAGGGAACGAATCTCCACCAGGTCCGGCGTCATCCACACCAGGGAGCCGCAGCCGATGATCCGTCCCTCCGCCTCGGCCACCACCCAATCGGAGAGGGTGGCGACGATATCCTCCAGGCTTCGTGGGAGGAGCCATCCCCGTTGGGCGTAACGATTCACCAAAGCGTAAAGGGCGGGGATATCCTCCGGATAAGCGGATCGAATCCACATCGATTCCCCTCCTTCCAACTCCCAGATGGGCTCTAAGTCGATTAGGCGGTCATGGATTCCTGAAGGATGGCGATCGCCTCGTCGATATGGGATCGCTCCACGATGAGCGGAGGGACCATGCGCACCACGTGGTCGCCGGCGGTGGTGAGAAGCAGCCCCCGCTCGAGGGCGGCGGCGACCACCTGCCGGGCATCCCCTTCGATCTCAAGCCCGATCAGCAACCCCCGGCCGCGGATCTCCTTCACGCCGGGAAGCTCCACCGCGCGGAGGCGGTCCATCAGATAGGCCCCCATCTCCCGGACGTGGGCCAGGAAGGCGGGGTCGCAGAGACGCTGGAACACATAAAGCGCCACCGCCGCCACCAGGGGGCCGCCGGCGAAGGTGCTGCCGTGATCGCCCGGTTGGAGGACAGCCGCGACCTTCTCCCTCATCAGCACGGCCCCCATCGGGAGCCCGTTCGCCAGCGGCTTGGCCACCGTGAGCAGATCCGGCTCCACCCCATAGGCCTCATAGGCCCATAGCGTCCCTGTCCGCCCCAGCCCGCACTGCACCTCATCGAAGATCAAGAGAGCCCCGACCTCGTCGCATCGAGCCCGCAGGGCCCGCAGGAACTCCGGCGCAGCCACGTGCACCCCACCCTCCCCCTGGATCGGCTCCACAATCACCGCGCAGGTCTCTTGGGTGATCGCGGCCCGCGCGGCCTCGATATCGTTGAAAGGAACAAAGGTCACGCCGGGGACCAATGGGGCGAATGGCTCGCGGTAGGCGGGCTTCTCCGTCACGGACAGCGCGCCCATCGTCCGTCCGTGGAAGCTGTGAGTGAAGGCGACGAATCCGACCTTGCGATCATCGAAGTGGGTTCGCGCGAATTTCCGAGCGAACTTGAGGGCCGCCTCCACCGCTTCCGCTCCGGAATTGCAGAAGAAGACGCGGTCGGCGAAGCTATGGGCGACCAAAGCTTCCGCCAGGCGCAAGTGAGGTTCCGTGTGGTAAAGGTTGCTGAGGTGAACCAAACGCCGGGCCTGGGCGGCGATCACCTCCGCGACCCCTGGGTCCGCGTGGCCCAGGGCGCACACCGCGATCCCAGCCACAAAGTCCAGGTATCTTCGGCCGGACGCATCGTAGACGTACATCCCCTCGCCGTGAGTGAAAAGGACCGGCGGCCGCCGATAGGTCGGCGCCAGAACCCGCTCCGCAAGCGCCACAACCGCTTCGGGATCCATCCGCTTATCCCTCCCTTCGGATCTCAGTGCCTCCTTCGTGAAGCCCCGCCAGATGGGTGATCCGCACCCGCCGCACCCCGGCAGCAAGCGCCTCCAACGCCGAGCGGACTTTAGGGATCATGCCATCGCGGATCACACCGGCAGCGATCAGGGCTTCGATCTCCTCGGCGCGCAGCAACGGTTGAATGGCATCCCCTACCTGAACCCCGGGAACATCCGTGAGGAAAACCAGCTCATCGGCGGGGAGGGCGGCGGCGATGGCCGCGGCCATCTGGTCCGCGTTGACGTTATAAAGCCCGCCCGGCCCCAGGGCGATCGGGGCGATCACCAACAGGAGCCCTTCCGCAAGCCAGCGCCGGAGGCGATCCACATCCACGGCCGCCGGCTTCCCCACCCACCCCAAATCGGCCAGGGGGCTCACCCGCACCAAGCCTAGATCCGCCCCGCACAGCCCCAGAGCGGGCAGGCCCGCCTGGGCCAGGGCCGCCACCAGGGTCTTGTTGGTCAGCCCGGCCAGGGTCATCACCGCCAGCTCCCGTGTCTCGTCGTCGGTCACCCGCAGGCCGCCCACATAACGCGGCGTGAGGCCGACCCGCTGCTGCCAGGCACTCACCGCTTTCCCTCCCCCGTGAACCAGGATGGGGAGCGGCGACATCGCTTTCAGAGCCGTTACGAGGCCCTCAACGAAAGAGGGCTGGTCGAGCTCGTTTCCCCCGATCTTGATCACCCGCATCGCGTCTTCCCTCAATTCAGCCCGGCGGTCTCCTCCAGGCCGAACATCACGTTCAAGTTCTGCACCGCCTGCCCGGCGGCCCCTTTGATCAGGTTGTCGATGGAAGCCGTCACGATCACCATGCCGGCCTCCGGCACGCCCGTCACCGAGAGGACACAAAGATTGGTGCCCACGCTATGACGCAATGTCGCCAGGGTCCCCGGCGGCAGCACCTTCACAAAGGGCTCCCGATGATAGGTCTCCAGCAGCAGATCCCGGACCATCCCCTCGGTCCAACCGGAGGCCATGGGCACGTAGATCGTGGCCAGGATCCCCCGGGCCACCGGGAGCAGCTGGGGTGAAAAGACCAAGGGGCCCAAGGTTCCGTTCATCGCGTAAAGCATCTGCTCGATCTCCGGCAGATGCCGGTGGGAGCGGCCGATATTGTAGGGGGAAAGATTCTCATCGACCTCGACGAAGTGGGTGGTCAAGGAAGGCTTACGCCCCGCCCCGGAGACGCCCGATTTGGCGTCCACGATGATCGGGCCAGCGCCGATGGCCCCGGCGCGGGCCAAGGGGAGCAAAGCCAGCAAGGTCGCGGTGGGGTAGCAACCCGGGTTGGCGAGGAGCCGGGCGGAGCGGATCGCCGGGCGATTCCACTCCGTCAGGCCGTAGACCGCCTCCTGGAGCAGATCGGGTGCGGGGTGTTCCTCCTTGTACCAGCGGGCATACACGGCGGGATCCTTCAGGCGGAAATCCGCGGAGAGGTCGATAACCCGGACCCCAGCGGCGAGCGCTTGACGGGCGACCGGTGCGGAGACCCCATGGGGCAGGGCGAGGAACACCGCGTCCACTTGATCCAGCGGGGCCTCCGCGAAACCCACCACCGGGAAATCCTCCACAACGGGAAACAGCTGCGCGAGGGAACTCCCAGCGCCGCTTTCAGAAGCTGCGAAGACGATCTTCACCCCTGGGTGGCGCTGCAGCAACCGGAACGTCTCAAATCCAGCGTATCCGCTCACGCCATAGATCCCGACCCGGATCATCCTGGCTCCTCCTATTCGCTGACGATTCTCCCGTTCAGCCCTTCGGACGGACCATACCAAAATAAAAACCCCCCGGGCATCGGAGCCCGGGGGGTTTTTGAATCCGCTACATCACCGTCTGGAATCAACGGCCAATAACCCGCCTCCCCGCACCGGACCCGATGCCCGGCAGGGTCTCTGGACGACGGATGCGTGGGAAGCGGATCATTGCGTCCAGCATCTTGCGAGTCTCCATGATTTGAGGGAAATGATAATCCGCAACTCGGATCTTGTCAAGAGAGACGCGGATGCGCCCAGGGCTTCTCAGCCCGTCGCGCAACAGCGCGATGATTATGTGCCCTTAGGCCGTTCATAGACCTCCGGGTTCACGCAATGGGGGAGCCGCTCGCCCCGGAGCCCAGCCAGAACGTTGAGGGCGGCGAGCTCCGCCATGCGGTTTCGCGTGGTCACCGTCGCGCTCCCGATGTGGGGAACCACAATGCAGTTCGGTAGCTGAAGGAGGGGATGATCCGCGGGGAGAGGTTCCGGATCCGTGACGTCCAGAGCGGCAGCGAAGATCCGTCCGTCCCTCAGAGCTTCGTAGAGCGCCTCCGTGTCCACAATCGGGCCCCGGGCGGCGTTGACCAGGACCGCCGTGGGCTTCATCTTGGCGAAGGCCTCCCGGTTGATCATCCGATACGTGCTCGGGTTCAGATCCGTATGGATGGTGATGAAGTCGCTTTCCCGCAAGAGGGTGTCGAGATCCACAAAGACCGCTCCCAGCTCGGCCTCGGCGGCCTCGTTCCGACGCACATCGTGATATAGGATGCGCATGTCGAACCCTTTCGCGCGCCGGGCCACCGCCGTCCCGATCCGCCCCATGCCGATGATCCCCAGCGTCGCACCGTAGACATCCTGCCCCAACAAGAGCAACGGGCCCCAGGTGACCCAGTGACCCCCTCGCACGTAGTCGATGCCCTCCCGGATCCGACGGGCTGCCGCGAGCAAGAGGGCCCACGTGAGATCGGCTGTGGCTTCGGTGAGAACCCCCGGGGTGTTCCCTACCGGGATCCCCCGCCGGGTGCACTCGGCGACGTCGATGTTGTCGAAGCCGACCGCCATGTTGCTGACCACCTTGAGGCGGGGCGCGGCATCCAGCAACTCGGCGTTCACTTTCTCGGTCAGCAAACAGAGCAGGCCCTCCACATCGGCCACTTCCTTCAGCAGGACCTCCCGGGGAACCGGCAGGTCGCTATCCCAGACTTTCAGCTCCGCGTGTTCCCGCAGGATCTCAAAGGCCCGCTCCGGGATCCGTCGGGTGATGTAAACTTTGGGTTTCGCCATGGCAGGCCTCCGGTTGATGAACTATGGGGATCCTCGAGGGGGTGGGGCCGCCTTGGACCACCCTACCCCCTTCATTCTCCCTCCCCACGGCCCTTTGGGCTGTGGGGAGGAAGAATGAAAAATCGTTCGGGGGCCGAGCCGCGCGCCTTCGGTGCGCGGCTCGGCCCCCAAAGCCCCCGGGAGCAAACCACCGATACTCGCATTGGCGTTGTGTGAGAACAGAGGTAAGGATCCGGTGGCAGATCCCCATCTCCTGGCCTTATCCAGCCCCACCGCTCTCCAGGGCATCCATTGCCTGATCGACCAGTTCCACCAGTTCTTCCCACTCTTCTTCAGTCAAGTGGATAGAAACGTTACCCAGCTCGAGATGGAAAAGGGACTGGCCATCATCGCCGGTGCTGCGCCAGAGGGTGAAGTGCTCTGTTTCCGCTAAGGTTTCCATCATAAACTCATCTTCCGGATCGTTCGGAAGCATTCGGGCCCCCTTTTCTTAATAATTAGGCAGCTGATTGTCCTATAGGGGTTCAGGGGCGAGGCGGGCGTCTTGAGC
>DATMAC010000122.1:0-3729 GCA_035573655.1 Thermoflexus sp. | reverse complement strand
CTCCCCACGGCCCTTTGGGCCGTGGGGAGGGGGAATCCAAACATTTGTTGAGGGCGGAGCCGGGCGCCGAAGGCGCCCGGCTCCGCCCTCAAAAACTCCACGAAGCGATCAACCGCGTAACTTCCACTGGGATAGGCCTTGCCCCATTTTTGGGCTCGAGAGAACAGGAGGGAGTTCATGAAGCTCCCAGGATCCCGGGATCTGACCACCACCTTGTTGATCGCTTATGGGTTGCTGATCGGATGGATGCTGGCTTTGGGTTTCCTTTTCAATCTGTGGGCCACCGATCAGCTGCTTCGGGACGTGGAGTCCTCGAACCGGGCCCTGGCTCAGGCGATCGGGCTGGAAACCGAGACCTGGCTCCGGGATGCGATGCAGGCGGTGGAGGCCCTGGCCCGAATGGATCCCGTGCGCCGGCACGACCTGCAAGCGCTCCCCTCGATCTTCTCCTCCGCCTTCTCCGCGCGTCCGGATGCCCTCTTGATCTACCTGCTGGATCGCCGGGGGATCATGCGTTACCACTACCCGGAAGGTCCCGGAAGCACCGTCGGATGGGATTTCAGCTTCTGGAATCACTTTCAGGACGCCATGGGCGCGGATGGCCCTGTGATCTCGAAAGGATGGATATCCCCCGCTACGGGGAAGCCGGTGGTCGCGGTGGTGATGCCCTTGAGGGATGAAAACGGGGAGTTTAACGGGGTGGTGGGTCTCAATCTCTCGCTGGAACGCCTCAGCGCGGCCCTGCGGACCGTGGCGGGGGAGGATCTCGACCTCCGCCTTTACGACGCCACCGGACAGATGATCGCCGCCTCCGCCCCTTTGGTCCTATTGGATCCGACCTTCCGCCTGGGCCCGGGGGAGACGATCCCTCCCAGCCTGAGCCGTGGCCCGGATGGACGGACATGGTTGGCGACTTCCCTGCCCCTGCCTCGAACCGGATGGCGCATCCTGGTGCGCCGCCCAGCGGATGAGGCGCTGGCCACACTCCGCACATTCCAGCGAGGGATGCTGCTGCTTCTGGGGTTGGTGGTGGCCAGCGGCTTGGTCTTCTGGCAGATCCTGACCCAGCAAGCCCTGCGCCCGCTGCAGGCCATCACCCGTTTCAGCCAGGAGATGGGGGATCGGCCGCTATCCGCGGACATTTCTACCCTCCTCCCCTTGACGGATCGGCGGGATCAGATCGGGCATCTCAGTCGCTCTCTGCTCCGGATGCAAGGGGCGATCCGGCAGCGTCTGGATGAGCTCCGCACCCTCCTGGACACCGGTCGCACTGTCTTGGCCTCGCTGGAAACCGAGGAGGTCATCGCCACGATCCTGGAGCAGGTGCAACGGCTGCTGCAGGTTCGCACATGCGCGCTTTTCACGCGGGATGAGCGAACGGGGTACTATCACATCCGGGCCGTCCGCGGGTTGAGCCCGGGTTACGCCCGAGGGCTCTCTTTCCACCCGGACGATCCTCGCTCTCCCACCATGCAAGCGATCCGGACAGGCGTCCCTGTTCAGATCGCGGATGTCGAGCTGGAGGGTTATCCGGAGCTGCGGGAGCGGGCGCGGCGGGAAGGTTTTCGTGCGCTCCTCGCTGTCCCGTTGCTGGCCCGTCACGCGCCTCCCGCCGCCTTGGTGATCTACCGCCCGGATCCGCATCGGTTCACAGAGGATGAGATTTCTTTGGTCTGGAACTTCGCGAACCTGGCCGCCTTCGCTCTGGAACATGCGGTCCTTTACGCCCGCAGCGATCAGCTCCTGCAGCAGCAGACCCGGCGCCTGGAAGCGCTGATCGAACACCTTCACGATGGATTGATCCTGGAGAGCCGGGAGGGAGAGATCCTCTATATGAACCGACGGGCGGCCTGGTGGTGCGGACTGCAGGAGCCCTGCACTTCGGGCTGTACAGCCCGCGTGGTCTATGCATCCCTCCTCCCTCGCCTTTCCGCGCCGGAGGAGGCCACCCGGTTGCTGGAGGGAACAGAGGAAGGCACCATCGAGGTCGGTTGGCGCGAAGGGGAGTTGAGCCGGGATCTACGGATCCAGGCGCTGTTGATCCGTGGGGAGGATATGGGGTTGATCGGGCGGATCCTGGTCTTCCGGGACATCACGGCGGAGCGGGAGTTGGATCGTGCCAAATCCGCCCTGCTCTCCGCGGTCTCTCACGAGCTGCGCACGCCGCTGGCGGCCATTAAAGGCTACACCACCACGCTGTTGGCAGAGGATGTGGAGTGGGATCCTCGGGCGCGTCGCGAATTCCTGGGGATCATCCTGGAAGAAACGGAGCGGCTGACTCACCTGGTGAACAACCTGCTGGATCTCTCCCGTCTGGAAGCGGGAGCGCTGGTGCTGAACCGACAACCATGCCCGCTGGATGCCATCGTTGCCCGGGCCCGCCGGGCCCTCCGCGCACAAACCCATCCCATCCGCCTCGAGCTGCCCGCCGACCTGCCTCCGGTAGACGTGGACGCGGCGCGCGTCGAGGTGGTCTTCCGCAACCTCCTGGACAACGCCATCCGTTACACGCCGCCGGGGACCCCGATCACGATCTCGGCGTCGGTTGCCGATGGGATGGTCGTTGTCCGCGTGCACGATGAAGGGCCTGGGATCCCACCGTGGCACCGGGAGCGGATCTTCGACCGCTTCTATCGCATCCCCGGGCAAGTTCGCTCCTCCGGCGCCGGCCTGGGGCTGGCGATCTGCAAGGGCTTCGTGGAGGCCCACGGGGGGCGAATCTGGTTGGCGGAGGACGGCCCGGGCACCACCTTTGTTTTCACCCTTCCGATATGGAGGCAGGAACTACAGAGTTAAGCGGAGAGCGATGCCGTGGATTTCCTCGCGAAAAGCCCTGGGCGGGGCCCTGAAACTTTCCGCGAAAGGGGACTATGGCCGAGCGGATCCTGGTTGTGGACGATGAGGAGCCCTTGCGGCGCTTCATCAGTCGGAACCTGGCCGCGCGCGGATATGAGGTCCTGACCGCGCAGGACGGGTGGGAGGCTCTACGTTTGTTTGAGCAGAGCACGCCGGACCTGATCATCCTGGACATCCTGATGCCGGGGTTAAACGGGCTGGAGGTGCTCCGTCGGATCCGGCAAACTTCCCTGGTGCCGATCCTGGTGCTCACCGCCCTGGATCAGGAGGCGGATAAGATCACCGCCCTGGATCTCGGGGCGGATGATTATTTAACCAAGCCGTTTGGGGTAGGGGAGCTGCTGGCTCGCGTGCGGGCCGTCCTGCGTCGGGTGCGCTGGAGCGAAGGGGCCGGCGGGGCCGGGCTCCTGCGGGTTGGGGACCTTGAGCTGGATGCGGATCAGCGACGCGCCTGGCATCGTGGGGAAGCGCTTCGCCTGACCGGGAAGGAGTTCGACCTGCTTTACCTGCTGGCTCGTCATGCGGGTCGAACCCTCTCCCACTTGTTCTTGCTGCAGCGGATCTGGGGGCCGGAATACCAGGACGAGGTGGAATATCTCCGGGTTTACATCGGGCGCCTGCGGCGCAAACTGGGGGAGACGGACGATCATCGTCACCTGTTCACAGAGCCTGGGTTCGGTTACCGCCTGGAAGCATGAACCCAAGGGGCAGCGCTCCGGCCGCCCGCGCGCATCCGATGGCATTGGGATTTTAATTCCAGCCCTACCATGAGGCCCATCGCTGGCCCGATGCTCCAACGAGTTCGATTCTGAAGTTCGGACACGAGTTAGGACATCGAGTAGGTGGGGTCCTCAACCCGCCTTCAGGGGCTGT
>DATMAC010000121.1:0-4802 GCA_035573655.1 Thermoflexus sp. | reverse complement strand
TTCCCTCCCCCCACAGCCCTTTGGGCCACGAGGAGAGGGAAAAAGGGGGAGGAGCCATCCGCTTCCTCCACTGCATATCCCTAAGATAAAGCACTAATCGTGCAAGCCTCCTGCACTCAGAATCCGTTGAAGCTCGCGAAGGACCAGGCCGGGCCGTTCATCGCGTAGAAGGGGCAGTCGAATGCGCGTCCGCCGGATTTGATCCAGATCGATGGTGGCCAGGATGAGGGCTTCATCGAAATAGGGACCCTGGATCACCAAGTCCCCGTTCGGATCGAAGATGGTGGACCCGCCCCAGAAGTTCTGCCCGTCTTCGAATCCGGCGCGGTTCACATGGATGACAAATACAGTGAAGAGACTTGCATAAGCCTGATTGACCAACTCAACCCATCGGGAGCTTCCCAGCTTCCCCGGGGTCCCCAGCCCGCGGCCTGGGCTTGCCGAGGTGAAGATGAGCACCTCCGCTCCATCCAGCCATAGCAGGTAGGGCGGACTGATATGCCAAAAGTCCTCACAGATCAGTAGCCCGAAGCGCCCGAAGCGGGTGTCAAAAGCGCGGATCTGATCGCCGGGAGTCATATCTCGACCTTCATCAAACATCCCATAAGTTGGAAGATACACTTTGCGATGACGATGGATCAAGCGCCCCCTGGATAGATAAGCTCCTGTGGTGTAATAGCGCCCTCGCTCATCCAACTCCACAAATCCAACAACCAAATCGGCCTGGGTGCTCGCTTTTAACAAAGGTTGGAGGATCGGATGATCCGGTTCGGGGCGGATGGCCACCTCGTAGGTTAGATCCTGGAGCACGTATCCGGTGAGAGAGAGCTCGGGAAACACAATCAGATCCGCGCCGCGCATGACCGCATCTTCAATCACCTCCAGATGCTTCTGGAGATTCGCCTCCAGATCGCCAAGCTGAGGATAAATCTGGGCCAGGCCAATTTTTAAGGGTTTCATTCATGCTCCTCCTTTTTGAGAGCTTCAGGAATGGGTTGGTTGGGAGCGATGTAGGAAGACCCATCGGGTCTCTTTCCATGGTCCCTCAAGGGACAGGAGGGGAAATAGGGCCTCTCTGTCCCTCCGCCGAATACCCCACAAAATTCCGATAGACAAAGCGCTGGCTCATATTATGATAGGGAAGGAGCCAAAGGAGCCAGGTGATGCGTCTTCGATTGTGGTGGTGGGGCATCCTGCTGCTCGGTCTCACCGCTTGTACATCGGCGGTGAAGCCTCCAAGGTTGCTGGTTCTCTGGCACGCCCTGGATCCGGAGCGAGGGGTGGCCCTGGCCAGGTTAACGGAGGCTTATATGGCGGAGCACCCCGAGGTCGCCATTTATATTGAAGCGTTCCCGGGGCCCCGCGAGTTGTTGAATCGTCTGCACCGCCCCTCTGAACGGGGACCGGATCTCGTTCTGATCCCCGCGGAGGCGGTGCCGGAGCTGTGGGAATCCGGCCGGCTGGCCCCCTTGAGCCGTTGGATAGATGATCCACAGCATGGTTTATCGGCGGAAGAGCGGGAAGATCTGTTGGCTCCTGTGACGCCGGGATCTATTCCCTTCCTACGGGATGGGTGGCTGATGTATGCGGATGGGGAGCGGTTAATGGAATCCGGATTCGAGCAACCCCCCCGCGATTGGGCGGGGATCCGTCAGGTGTGCTTGCGGGGAGCGTTGGATCTGAATGGGGATGGGAGGCCGGATACAGCCGGCTGGATCGCCCCGCGGGATGGCCGGATGCTCCAGGGGTGGCTGATTGAACGTTCCGTGGATGAAGCGGGGGAATTGATCGAGGGGCTGGAATTCATGCTGCGCGTGGGATGCGGCCGCCTGGTCGAGCCCCGAGCGGCGCTGCGGGCTTTCCTGGATGGCGAAACGGTCCTCCTGTTCGGCCCCACCCGCTGGCTGTCCACCCTTGAGCGCGAGGCGGAAGCCGGTCGCTTGAGGTTCCGACTCATGCTGGCTCCGTTGCCGAGCCCATCCGGTCGGACGGCCCCGCTGGTCCCTGGATGGGGTTGGGATTTGGCGATCACGACCCCCGATCCGGCCCAACAAACCGTCGCCTGGTCCTTCTTGCGTTGGGCTGTAAAGCCCGAGATCCAGGCACGCTGGGCTCAGGAGGCCCATGCGCTCCCTGTGCGTCGATCTGCTGGGATACAGCTCCGCCAGATGGTGGGCCCGGAAACCCCGCAGGGAATGATGTTGGGTTGGGTTCTCGATGGCTATCTCGAGGAGCCGCTTCTCAGTCGGTGGGATTCGCAACGCTTAGAAGAGGTAATGGGTTTGCTGGAAAGCGGGACCGACGCTCGGACGATCTTGGAACGGTTACGAGCCCCCTGATCGCAGGACCCCTCATGGAGGAGAATGAGCTATGAGCCCCTCGGGCGCTCATCTGGAGGTCTGGTTATTAACCGCGATTGAGGCCGCCCTCGCCGGCGGAGCGGTTCTTCGTACCTATTGGCCGATGTCCCGCCATGTGCAAGAGAAAGGGTTCCGGGATTGGGTCACTTCCGCCGATTTGGCTGCGCAGGAGGCGATTGTAACGGTGATTCGCCGTCATACCCCGGAGTATCGGATCCTGGCGGAGGAGGGAGGACATGGGCTCGAAGCGGAAATCGAGGAGGGGGTAGTCTGGGTGGTGGATCCCTTGGATGGGACTACGAATTTCGCCCGGCGTTTTCCGTGTTTTTCAGTCTCCATTGGCTTGCTGGTGGATGGTGAACCGGTCGTTGGGGCCATTTATGATCCCTTGAAAGATATGCTCTTCACGGCGGCGCGAGGACGCGGCGCGTTCCTCAATGGAAAGCCAATCCGGGTTAGCGAGACGGAGCGGCTGGAGCAGGCCCTGATCGGGCTGGATTGGGGGCACCGCAATGAGACCCGGGAGCAGATCCTGGGGTGGTTGAGCCGTCTGGCCGTGCGTTGTCAGACGGTGCGCGCCATCGGCTCCGCCGCGTTGGGCATGGCTTACGTCGCGGCCGGATGGCTGGATCTCTATTTCCACTTCGCCCTGCAGCCCTGGGATGTTGCGGCGGCCGCGGTGATCGTGAAAGAGGCGGGCGGCGACCTCCATCGGCCGGATGCTGGGCCTTGGTCCTTCCGCGAGCGTGCCGCCGTGGTTGGCAATGGGCGCTTGGAGCAGGCTGTCTGGGCGCTCATGGGCGGGTGATCGAAGCGATCGTTCCCTCGGTGGCTTGGGGACGGTCCTAGGGGATTCATCCGAATTTGACAAATCCCTGAAACCCTGGTATCTTAAAGGTGCGTGTGAGCGCACGTGTGAAGGGAAGTCGAAAGCCAGGCCGCCGGGTCTGCTGAGACGACCCGGCGGTTTTTGTTGACCTGGAGGCTGCCCCTGGCTGCCCCAGCGGTTCACTGTCAGACCCCCTTCGCTCTCTCACGAAGCCCACGCTCAGGCTTCACCCTAAACTTTTTAAGGAGTTCGTCCGATGTCTGAAGCACGCATGAAGGGGACCGTTCGCTGGTTCAACCGCACCAAGGGCTACGGGTTCATCCGCCCAGATCACGGGGACAAGGATATCTTCGTCCACTACTCCGGGATCGCTGGGGATGGCTTCCGGAACCTGGAGGAAGGGGACCGGGTGGAATTCAGCGTCCGGCAAACGGCGAAGGGGCCGCAGGCTTACGATGTGATCCGCATGTCTGCCTGAACGAGGTTCCTGCTGACCCGAACAAAGGCCCTGCCTAAGGCAGGGCCTTTGTTTTTGTGTATGGGCTTCCTTCGCGGAAACGGATAAAATACACCTCTGGCTGGATCTTGTGGGCGGAGTTCCCCGATGGGCCGTCGGATCTACCTGGAGGATGTGCCTCTGGAGGAGGCATGGGCGCGCTGGCTGCGGGCGCTGGGGGAGGCCGGGCTGGACCAGCCGTTTCCGGGCGAGCGCGTGCCCTTGGATCAGGCGTTGGGACGGGTGACCGCGGAGCCGATCTGGGCCCGCATCTCGGTTCCCCCTTATCCGGCGGCCGCGATGGATGGCTTCGCCGTCCGTGCCCGGGATACCGTGGGTGCCACCGAGATCCAACCCCGCGTTCTCCCGGTTCACCCCGCGGACGCAGAAGGGGGAGCCTGCTATGTGGATACAGGGGATCCGCTCCCCCCATGGGCGGACGCCGTGGTCCCGGTGGAGCAGGTCCAGTTCGATGCGGAGGCCCCGGAGCGCGCCACTCGGATCACCCTTTATCAACCGATCGCCCCATGGGCCAATGTCCGCCCGATCGCCGAGGATATCGCCGCGGGGGAGTTGGTGCTTCCCGCCAATCATCGGCTGCGGCCGGTCGATTTAGGGGTCATCGCTGCGTGCGGCTATGCGGAAGTGAGCGTGCGCCGCCAGCCCCGCGTGGCGATCCTCCCGACCGGGACGGAGCTGATCTCCCCGGAGCAGGCGGCCGCGAAGGGGGTACGGCCAGGGGAGATCATCGAGTTCAATTCGCTGGTGCTGGCGGCTCAGGTCCAGGAGTGGGGAGGGCTGCCCACGCGTTTCCCCATCATCCCGGACGACCTAGAACGCCTGATGGAGGCCACACAGGCAGCAGCCCGGACCCATGACCTGGTCCTCATCAACGCCGGCTCCTCCGCAGGCAGCGAGGATTTCACCGCCCGGGTGGTCTCCACCCTGGGGACCCTGCTGGTGCATGGGGTGGCGGTGCGCCCGGGCCACCCGGTCATCTTGGGGATCCTCCACGTCGACGGACGCCCCGTTCCGGTGATCGGAGTCCCGGGGTTTCCGGTCTCCGCCGCCCTCCGGGGAGATTTTCGTGGAGCCTTTGCTCGCCCGTTGGCTAGGG
>DATMAC010000120.1:0-10709 GCA_035573655.1 Thermoflexus sp. | reverse complement strand
CCGGCGGGGTGGGAAGGCCCGCCAGCCATGCCAGGACCCGCGGGGTAAGGGTCGGATCTAAGATCGCCTTGCCGGCGACCACATGGCGAATGGCGGCGATCACCTCCTCAACGGTGGCATCTTTCAGGAGATAGCCATGGGCTCCCGCGGCGATCGCGCCCCACAAGTCCTCATCCTCATCCGACACCGTGAGCATAATCACCCGGGTTTCCGGACATCGCCGCAGGATCTCCCGCGTGGCCATCACACCGCCGCCCGGCATCCGGACGTCCATCAATACCACATGGGGGCGGTAACGGACAGCCAGCTCGATGGCTTCCTCTGCATCTCGAGCGTGGGCGATCACCTGCAAGCCCGGCTCCTCTGCGAGCAGGCTGGCCAAACCCTCCCGAAAGAGAGTATGATCATCCGCCAGCAGCAGTGTGATTGGCTCCGTCGTAGAGGAGAACGGGCGTTCCAGCAACTCCATGGGTTCCACTCCTTTCGCTCGCCTTGGGCCATCGCAGGCGGATTCGAGTTCCCTGCCCAGGGGCGCTATGGATCTCCAGGGCCCCCCCCAGCCGCTCCGCTCGCTCTTGCATCATCCGGAGGCCGAAGGCGGTAGGGGGAAGCGCCTCCGGGTTAAAACCTACGCCATCATCAGCAACCTCCAGAATCCCCTCTCCGTTTTCCCAGCGCAATGAGAGACGAATCCGTCGGGCGTGCGCATGACGACGCGCATTGGTCAGGGCTTCCTGGGCGATCCGCAGGCAATGGGCTTCCTCCCATGGGGTGAGCGGCGGCAGATCCTGAAGGTCCAACTCGATCTCCGCCTCCCCTCGGGCCTGGACAGGAGCGACCAGCCGACGAAGCGCATCGGCCAAGGTTTCGCCCCGACCTCGCACTGTTCGCAAACCCTCTAAGGTCAAACGGACCTCAGTATAGAGATCCCGGAGATCCTCCCGGATCTCCCGCAGAAGCCCCGGGAGAATGCTTCCCCCACCCGGGCGAGCGCATGCCCGTTCAGCTTTCTGAACCTTCAAATGCAGGTAGGCCAGATGCTGGGCGATATCGTCGTGAAGCTCCCGCGCCAGGCGGCGCCGCTCCTCCCAGATAGCGGCTTCAACGCCAAGCCGGGTTCGCCGGGCCGCATGCAGCCAGCGAGCCATGGCCTGAGCCGCCACCTGGGCCAATCGCTCTTCCGGCGGGGAAAGATCCCGCCGAGTGGGATGGCCCAGCAACAGCCCCCCGATCCTTTCTCCATCGATCTGCAGTGGGATCCACCGAACCCAGCCCTGGGAAGCTGGCTGAACGCTTATGGAGTCCATTGAGGCCATCGCCCGCAGTTCATTCTCCATTGCCAGAAGACATTCGTGAGGAAGATTCCAAGCGGCCACCGCCCGGGCGCTCCCCTCTTCGATCATGACCAGCACCCCCCACGCCATTCCACATCCTTCCACCACCAACCGTAAGGGAGGAAGGAGAACGCTCTCCGAGTCAGGGGCTGCCGGGACCAGACGTTCGATCTCAGCCCGGATGGCCGCCTCCCAGCGCGCGGCGCGAGCGGCCATCACCGCCGCGGTGAGCTCTGCGGCCAAACTCTGGAGGAGCTCATAGCGCTCTTGAGGCAGGGGCGCTTCAGTGGAGCGATAGAGAATGAGGAAACCCAAGGTTTGATCCCCGTAGGCCAGGTGCAAGCATGCAACGGAGGCAAAACCCATCGCCCGCGCTGGGACGGTCGGAAGCAGCGGACACGCCTCGCCCACCCGAGCCGCGCGGGGGAGGCATCGGGCGCATTGAGAAGGGGTTTGTGGATCCATCCAGCGGGTCTCCAGGAGCTCCCGCATCGCCTCCGGGAGGCCTCGCTCTCCGGCCAGCTCCAGACGCCCCATTGTAGGATTCCAGCTCAGGAAGAGCCCTGCCTGGGCCTGCGCGGCCTCCATCGCCAGCTCCAGCGCCGTCTCCACCATTTGAGGCCAATCAGAGGAAGCGGAGAGCGCACGACTTGCCCGATGAAGGAAGGCCAGCCGCGTGCGCTCCTGTTCCAGAGCAGCCTGGCTTTCCTGCAGAGCCCGCAAGCTGGCCTCCATCGTTTGCGCAATCTGCCCCCATTCATCCGCTGACCGAAGGGGAAGCTGCACATCGAATTGCCCACGACCGACCGCCTTTATGGCGTGGAGCAGAAGGTTCAGGGGGCGAAGGACCCAGTGGTGGAGGGCCAGGTGGGTGATCAGGAGAAGGAAGAATCCTAAGCCCAGAGCCCAGAGGGATTGCTGTAGGATCAGAGAGCGGAAATAGCTTTCCAGCTGGGGAATCGGCTCCGCCAAGTGGAGCATGCCCTCTCCGGGCATGGGAACCGTGCAGGAGGCAAACCACACCGATCCGTGCCGCATCACTTGAAATCGTGGGAACACCCCTGAGCCTGCAATCTCCTTTTCCACATAGCTGATTTGGGCAGGAGCGGTTACGTTGCTCAGGCGCACCCGTCCCTGGGCATCCAACAAAAAGACCTGATGCGTGGCCCCATAACGGTCAATACGGTCCAGGATCCGTACGACATCCTCCAGGGAGCTCGAATGGATGGGGTCCGATAGGAGAACAGCCAGGCCTTCTGCCTCCTCACAGAGATGACGTTGAACCTCATGGAGGAAGAACTCGCGCTGCCGGAGGATGTTGCCTATGAGGAGGAAGAGGACAACCACCAGCACACCCCCCGTGAGGAGGAGGAATCGCCCCCTCAACCCGAGGAGCCTGAACTGGGATAGTCGAGCGAACCAGCAGCCCATCGTTTCGCCCCTGGGACCTGGGCATCTATATCCTAACGACCGGAAAAACTCCTGCTCAATATTATAGAGACCTGTTGCATAATTCCCGTTTTTTAGGCTGTGAGGGCCGCCGGAGGCGGCCCTCACAGCCTAACCTTCCCATGCCCCAGAGAGCCAGGAAGAGAGAACTCTCCGTCGAATTATGCAACAAGTCTTAGATTTTCCCATTTTTGGATTTTCAGAAATAGCAGCGAAGCGGGTGGGCCGCCTTATCCAGGCGTTCCTTTGTTCGTCCTGCTCCCACCTAATGGATCTACATCGGGGAGAGACGCTCCGCACCGGATGAAAAACCCGCTCGCCCGATGAGCCGAGCGAGCGGATGTCAGCAAGGCCTGGGGGCCATGGGAAGAGACCCCATCCCTTCACGATGGCCGGAGCGCGCCTCACAGCCCATTCGACTTCAGGACGGAGCGCTACAGGGAGGACCAGATGGTGACCAGTGTGCGCTGGAACAGATGGATTTGCTCCAGCGCCTTCCCTGCTCCAAGCGCCACGCACGCCATCGGGGCATCCGCCACATAAGCGGGGACCCCCGTCTGCTGGGTGAGGAATTCGTCCAGCCGCCGGAGCATCGCCCCCCCGCCCACCAGGGCCATCCCCCGATCGATGATGTCCGCAGCTAACTCCGGGGGTGTGCGCTCCAGGACCGCCCGGACCACTCCGACGATCGCTTGGAGGATCTCTTGAATCGCTTCCAGGACTTCGTCAGAGGTCATGGTGATCGTGCGGGGCAGGCCGGTCACCAGATCCCTGCCCTGCACTTCCATGCGAAGGGGAGGATCGATGGGGAGGGCCGTCCCGATCTGGATCTTCACCTGCTCCGCCGTCGGCTCCCCGATGGCCAGGTTATATTTCCGGCGGACATAGCCGATGATCGCCTCATCCATCCGAATGCCGCCCACGCGGGCCGAGTGAGCGGTGACGATCCCCAGCATCGAGATCACGGCGGCCTCCGTCGTGCCGCCCCCCAGGTCGACCACCATATTGCCCGTCGGTGTATCCACCGGGAGGCCCGCCCCCAGCGCGGCCGCCAGCGGCTCCGGGATCAGATAGACATGGCCAGGGTGGGCGCCGGCCGCCACCGCCGCTTCGTGCACGGCCCGGCTCTCCACGCTGGTCACGCCGTAAGGCACCGAGATCATCACATGGGGGCGGAAAAGGCGAATGGGGCCGCAGACCTTGCCAATGAAATACCGGAGCATTCGCTCTGTCACATAGTAATCCGCGATCACGCCGTCCCGGAGCGGGCGGATCACCTCAATGATCTCCGGGGTGCGGCCATACATCGCCCGGGCCTCCTCCCCCACGGCGAGGATCTCATCCCCATCCCTCGGCATGGCCACCACCGAGGGCTCTTGGAGGATGATCCCCCGACCCACTTCATAGACCAGCACGTTGGCCGTCCCAAGGTCAATGCCCAGACGCTTGGTGAGCATCGATCGCGACCCCTTTACCCCGAAGATCCCTCTCGTCGGATCCGACGGCGACGGGCCACTTCCAAGCGGACCCGAGAACGGCGCAGCGCGGCCAGGGCGGCGTTGAGATCGACGCCTGCCGGCCGCTCCTTCAGGATCTGCTCGGCCCGCTGTCGGGCCTCCTCGGCCCGGGCGATGTCGATCTCCTCAGCCCGCTCCGCCACGTCCGCCAGTACGATCACCCGCTCGGGGGTCACTTCCATAAAGCCCCCGTGGATCGCAAACCAGAGCTCCTCCGCCCCCCGCCGGGCCAGCAACGGCCCGATGCCCAGGGCGGTGAGCAACGGGGCATGCCCCGGCAGGATCCCTAATTCCCCCTCCACCCCCGGGGCCACCACCATATCCACATCCCCACTAAACAAGGCCCGCTCCTGGGTGACGATCTCCAGACGAATCGGGCTCATCCCAGGATCTCCTCCTTCAAATGGATCCAGCACGGCAGCAGCTCCGGAAGCCCCGCCTCCTCCGCCAGGCTCCGGACCGCCGCCTTCAAATATTCGAAGTCCAGCAGCGGGATTTCGAGAGGGCCCGATATTCCGCGACAATCGTGGGCCATCGCTCGCGCGGATCGTTTTCCAGGCTCATCGCAATTCGCCCCGCCGCAGGCGCTCGGCCTTCTCCACCGCCTCGTCGATGGTGCCGACCATATAGAAGGCCGCCTCGGGGAGATCGTCGTGCTTCCCTTCCAGGATCTCCTTGAACCCGCGCACGGTCTCCTTCAGCGGGACGTAACGACCAGGCAGCCCGGTGAATTGTTCGGCCACAAACATGGGCTGGCTGAAGAACCGCTCGATCTTCCGGGCGCGGGCCACGATCAGCTTATCTTCCTCGGACAGCTCATCGATGCCCAGGATGGCGATGATATCCTGCAGGTCCTTGTAGCGCTGGAGCACCCGCTGCACCTCCCGGGCCACCGTGTAATGCTCCTCCCCCACGATCCGGGGATCCAGGATCCGGCTGGTGGAGGCCAGGGGGTCTACCGCCGGGTAGATGCCCTTTTCCGCGATGCTCCGCTCCAGGGCGATGGTGGCGTCGAGGTGGGCGAACGTGGCCACCGGCGCCGGGTCAGAATAGTCGTCCGCCGGCACATACACGGCCTGCATCGAGGTGATGGCCCCGCGTCGGGTGGAAGTGATGCGCTCCTGGAGCTGCCCCATCTCGAAGGCCAGAGTGGGCTGGTATCCGACCGCGGAAGGCATACGGCCGAGGAGCGCGGAGACCTCGGAGCCGGACATCACGAAGCGGAAGATGTTGTCGATGAAGATCAGGACATCCCGCCCCTGATCCCGGAAATACTCCGCCATCGTCAGGGCCGTCAGGCCCACGCGCAGGCGCACCCCCGGGGGCTCGTTCATCTGCCCGAAGACCATCACCGTCTTGTCGATCACCCCCGCTTCGATCATCTCGCGATAGAGCTGGGTGCCCTCACGGGTGCGCTCGCCGATCCCGGCGAAGACGGAGATCCCCTTGTGGACGGTGGCGATGTTCCGGATAAGCTCCATGATGATTACAGTCTTGCCCACCCCAGCACCGCCGAACACCGCCACTTTGCCGCCTCGCATGAACGGGGCGATGAGATCGATCACTTTCAGCCCAGTCTCGAACACCTCAATCTGGGTGGATTGCTCCTCCAGGGCCGGGGGCGGCTGATGGATTGGCCGGTATTCCTGAGCGTGGACCGGACCCTTCTCGTCGATGGGCTCCCCCAGCACATTGAACACGCGACCGAGGGTGGCCTCCCCAACCGGCACCATGATAGGGGCACCGGTGTCATATGCGATCATCCCCCGGCGGAGCCCATCGGTGGTGTCCATAGCGATACAACGGACCGTCCCGCCGCTTAGGTGTTGTTGCACCTCCAACACCAGACGGTGACCATCCCGAGGCACCTCGATCGCGTTATAGATATCCGGCAATTCCTCAGGCGGGAATTCCACATCCACCACGTTCCCCATGATCTGCACGATGCGACCCACTGAGCCTTTCGCCATGCCAATCTACCTCCTGTCGAGTAAATTTTGTCCTTTAAGGGCGGCTCCAACATTCCTGAGATATTAGCGCCTCGCTCCGACACGTGTCCGGGCCTGGATCTGAGCCCGCGCCGCCTGGCGCATCGCCTCCGCCCCTCCGGCGATGTCCAGCATCTCACTGGTGATCGATTGCTGGCGAGCTTTGTTATAGCTCAAGGTCAACGTGTAGATCAGGTTCTCCGCATTCTCGGTGGCGTTCCGCATGGCCACCATACGAGCCGAGTGCTCGCTGGCCAGGCTTTCCAGAACCGCCTGATAGACCTGAAGCTCCACGAACCGCGGCAGGATCACCTCCAGCAACTGAGCGGGATCCGGCTCATAGATGAACGTTTTATTCGCCACCGCCCGGGTGTCCAGCCGCTCCACCGCTTCGGGGACAGCGGGTTCATAGCCTTGGGCCAGGCGAAGGGGAAGCAGGCGACGGATGCGGGGACGCTGAACCATCGTATTGATGAAATCCGTATAGGCCACATATACCTCATCCACATTCCCTTTTAAGAACTCCTCCATCGCCACATGGGCGATGGGGCGGATCTCCATAAAGCGCGGCCAGCGGGGCAAGGGGGAAAAATCCGCCACCAAGGCTCCCCGGACCCGCGCCACGGCATCCCGACCTTTGCGGCCTGCGGTCAGGAAGGCCACCGGCGCGCGGCTGACCGCCGCGAACCGGAACGCCAGGCGGATGATGTTATCGTTGTAAGCACCGCACAGCCCCCGATCCGCGGTGATCAGGATCAGCAGGACCCGGCGCACCGGCCGCACCTCCAGCAACGGATGGAGCAACGCGCTGGCCTCCGCCTGATGAGCCAGATGAACCAACACCTCCCAGGCCTTCTGAGAATACGGACGGGATGCCAGGGTCATCTCCTGGGCTCGCCTCATCTTGGAAGCCGAGACCGCCTCCATCGCTCGGGTGATCTGCGCGATGCTGCGTACCGTCCGGATGCGACGCCGCAACTCCCGCAAAGTGGGCACGTCTTTAACCTCCTGTCAGGAGATGCCGGATCTCCTCCCAGCACTGGAACACCGATGGCAGAGGAACCCTCTCCACTCGCTTCGCCGCGGCTCGAGCTTCCTGCCAACCACCGTCATATCCGGAGCGCACTGCCATGGTCCTGTTTGGAACAGCGAAGCAGATAGGGATAAAAGGGTTCAACCTCCCCCCGAACCCGCGCGCCTGTAGCGACGGTCATTGGGGCGTTCTCCCATCACCCGGACAACCAGCCGCGGTTGAACTCCTCGATGGCCCGCCGCAATTTCTCCTCGGTTTCCTTCGTGAGCTCCTTCCGCTCGGCGATGTCGCGGCCGACTTCCGGATAGTTCATCGCCATAAAGCGCAGGAACTCCTTCTCCCACTGGCGCACCTTCTCCACCGGGATCGGATCGAGATATCCATTGGTCCCGGCGAAGATCACCATCACTTGCTCCTCCAGGGGCATCGGCTCATATTGAGGCTGCTTGAGGATCTCGGTGAGCCGCTTGCCCCGCTCGATGATCGCCAAGGTCGTCTTGTCCAGATCCGATCCGAATTGCACGAAGGCGGCCAGCTCCCGGAACTGGGCCATCTCCAGGCGCAGGCGCCCGGCCACCTGCTTCATGGCCTTCGTCTGAGCCGCGCCACCTACCCGGGACACCGAAATCCCCACGTTGATCGCCGGGCGGATCCCTGCGTTAAAGAGATCGGTCTCCAGGTAGATCTGGCCGTCGGTGATGGAAATCACGTTGGTCGGGATATAAGCGGAGACGTCGCCCAGCTGGGTCTCCACGATCGGCAACGCCGTGAGGCTCCCGCCCGATCCCTTCACCTTCAGGATCTTCAGATTGTCCTTGTCCGGGCGGGCCTCCAAAGCCTTCTGGGCCTCCTTATATCCGAGCGGCCCGGTGTAGACCTTGCCATCGATTCCCTCTTTGGTGTCCTCAGGCGCATCTTTGGGCACAATAATGTATTTATTTGCCAGGCGGGCGGCGCGCTCCAGCAGGCGGGAGTGAAGGTAGAAGATATCACCGGGGTAAGCCTCCCGGCCTGGCGGCCGTCGGAGGAGCAGCGAGACCTGGCGGTAGGCCCATGCGTGTTTGGTGAGGTCGTCGTAGACGATCAGGGCGTCGTTGACCAGCTGCCCATCGAGGATCACCCCGTTCTCCATCACCTCCTCGCCCATAGCGCAGCCCGCGTAAGGGGCGATGTACTGCAAAGCCGCGGGGTCGGAGGCGGTGGCGGCCACGACGATGGTGTAATCCATCGCCCCGTAGCGCTCGAGGGTGGCCACCAGACGGGCTACCTGAGCCCGCTTCTGGCCAATGGCCACATAGATGCAGACCATCCCCTTGCCCTTCTGGTTGATGATGGTATCCACCGCGATCGCTGTCTTACCCGTCTGGCGGTCGCCGATAATGAGCTCCCGTTGCCCGCGGCCGATGGGGATCATCGCATCGATCGCCTTGATCCCCGTCTGCACAGGGGTATCCACGTCCTGGCGCTTGGTCACCCCCGGGGCGATCCGCTCGATGGGACGATATCGATCGGTCACAATGGGGCCCTTGCCGTCCAGAGGGCGCCCCAGGGGATCCACCACGCGGCCCAGCAGCGCTTGGCCGACAGGCACGGAGGCGATCCGACCGGTGCCGCGGACCTTCATCCCTTGGCGGATCCCGCTGAAATCCCCCAGGATGATCACGCCGACGTTGTCGCGCTCCAAGTTGAAGGCGATCCCCATCACCCCGTTCTCGAACTCCACCAGCTCGCTGGCCATGACGTTGCTGAGGCCCGAGCACCGGGCGATCCCATCCCCCGCTTCGATGACCTCGCCGATCTCAGCCACTTCCACTTGGGGGGCATAAGCCTCGATCCGTTGCTGAAGAGAAGCGATGAGCTCTTGCCAGGCATCCGTCCGATCCGTCATCGCTCACCTCGCGTGTAAAAGTGTGTCCGAAATTCTCCTCAACCGCTCTTACACGAATACGGAGATCTGGAATTCTCCAGATCTCCTTACCTGTGCGCACAAACTGTGAAAAGCGTCACGTAGGTTATTATACCGGATGCTTTCATAACTTCAAACGGGCGCTGGTTTCGGCGTCCAGACGTTGGACCAAAGCGGTGACCAGGGCGATTGCGCGTTCGACGTCTTCTCGATGGATGATAGCGCTATGGCTGTGGATGTGCCGCGCCGGGACGCCGATCACCAGGGTGGGCACCCCGCCCTTATGGAGGTGGATCACACCGCCATCCGTGGCCCCGCCTTCGATCACGGAGAACTGAACGGGGATCCCGAGGGATTGCGCGGTTTCCACGGCGAGGTCCCGCAACCGGAGATTCGGGATCATCCGCGCGTCGTAGACCACGATGGTGGGCCCCCCGCCGAGCTTCACCGGGGATTCCTCCGGCTTGATTCCAGGCACATCCCCGGCGATGTCCGATTCCAGGATCAGGGCCACATCGGGGTTCACCTTCTCGACGCTGGTCGCCGCCCCCCGCAGCCCAACCTCCTCCTGAACGGTCGCCACCCCATAAACCGTATTGGGATGGCCCTCACGGGCCAGCCGTCGCATGACTTCCACCAACACCGCGCAACCTACCCGGTCATCGAACGCTTTCGCCAGATAGGCTTTGCCGCTGACCAGCACCTGGAAGGGGGCGAGGGGAACGATGGGATCGCCCACCCGCACCCCTGCCTCCTCTACCTCCTTAGCCGAGGTCGCCCCGATGTCGATGTACATGTCCTTTTTCTCGACCACCTTTTTCCGTTCATCCGCCGAAAGCAGGTGGGGCGGCTTGGCGCCGATCACGCCCACCACATCTCCCTTATGGGTCTTGATCACCACGCGCTGGCCGAGAAGGACCTGGTCGAACCATCCGCCCAGAGGCGTGAATCGAATGAATCCCTCCGGGGTGATGTATTTGACCATGAAGCCGATCTCATCCATATGGGCGGCGAGCATCACCCGAGGCCCACCCTCCCCCCGTCGGCAGATCAAGCTGCCGATGTGATCCTGATCGATCTCCCCCAGGCCTTCCAGGAGCCTGCGCATCACTTCCCGGATCTCCATTTCGTAACCCGGGACGCCATGAGCTTCTGTTAAGATCTTGAGCAACGTCGCAAGCTCGTCCATCGGTTCCACCTCCTGAGATATAGCAGAAGTGACTTGATGAACACCACAGGAGAGGCAAATACCCTCCCTCTCCGCAGCTCTCCAGGCTGTGGAGAGGAAAAACCCTGCGGATCACCCTCGTTGGTCAGAGAGCCCTTCCAATGCCTGTCTGAGAAGAGCGCTGCGAAACTCCGATAAAGCTTACCGAGCTGAGGTTCGGACATCCGTTAGGACAAGGGGGGTCCTCATCCCTCCTCGGTGAAGAAAAGGATGGCCCCTCCCCCCTTTCTCCCCCCTCCCCGCGGCCCGAAGGG
>DATMAC010000119.1:0-3347 GCA_035573655.1 Thermoflexus sp. | reverse complement strand
AGCCGTGTGCCGAAGGCGCCCGGCTCCGCCCCCAGAAATGTTTTTATCCCCCTCCCCACGGCCCTTTGGGCCGTGGGGAGGGGGATAAAGAGGGTAAGGTCCTTCCGCCGCCCCTCGCGGTCCCCAAACGGTGCAACTCCTACATCTAATAAAATGCACTATGTGCGCGAGGATTAAAAAGCGATAGAATGAGCTATGAAAAACGCTTCCCGCTTATGAGGAAGTCCGGGACCGACAAGCCAATTGCGCTCGCAGATGCATTCCTCATGTAGGCAGGGAGAAAGGAGCTCCGATGCGTCGGCTTCTCTGGGTGGGCTGGATATTATGGTTGATCGGATGGGGAAGCTGGGCTCAGGAAACATCGGCCCGACGGGTGCTGTGGCTGCGAGTGGAAGGCGCGCTGACGCCCGTGGTGGCGGATTATCTCCGGCGCGGGATCGAGAACGCCCAGGATCAGGGGGCCGAGGCGCTCATCCTTCAGCTGAACACCCCAGGCGGCGAGGTCAATCTCACCTTGCGGTTGGTCTCCATGATCCGCGAGAGCCCTGTCCCCGTGATCGTTTATGTAGCCCCACGGGGGGCGATCGCCGGATCCGCGGGGACGTTGGTGACGCTGGCCGGGCATCTCGCGTGGATGGCGCCGGAGACCGCGATCGGGGCCGCCTCCCCGGTGGGCGGCCAGGGGGAGGAACTCCCGGAGACCCTCAGCCAAAAGGTCAAGGAGATCCTTAAGGCCCAGGTCCGCAGCCTGACCGAACGACGAGGGCCGGATGCGGTGAAGCTGGCCGAAGCAGCGGTGGAATCGGCGAAAGCGGTGAGCGCGCAGGAGGCCCTGACCGCCGGTTTGATCGATGGGATCGCGGAGAATCCCGAGGATCTGCTTCGCCAGCTGGATGGACGGACCGTTTCCGTACAAGGCCAGTCGCGCACCCTCCACACCATGGGCGCTCTCATCGTCCCGTTCCCAATGAACATCGTGGAGGAAATTCTCCACCGCCTGGTGGATCCGAACATCGCCCTCATCCTATTGGCCATCGGGGTGCAGGCGATCCTCATCGAGCTCTCCAACCCAGGCGGTTGGGTGGCAGGATTCATCGGGGTCGTGTGTCTGTTGCTGGCGGCCTATGGGATCGGGGTGTTGCCGGTCAACTGGCTGGGATTGCTGCTGATCGCTGTCGCGATCGTCCTTTTCATCTTGGATATTAAGGCGCCGACCCATGGGGCTTTGACGGCCGTGGGGACCGCCACCTTCATCGCGGGGGCGTTGGTGCTGTTCGCCCCGGTGGCCCGTTCCCCCTTCCCACCGCTTTCCCCATGGGTGGCGGGCGGCACCGGGCTGGCCATGGCGGGGTTTTTCGGGTTCATCGTGGCGAAGGCGCTTCAGGCGCAGCGCCGGCCCAGCGTGATGGGAGTGGAATCCCTCATCGGGCGCCTCGGGGAGGCCCGCACGGATCTCAACCCGATTGGAATGGTGCACGTGGCAGGCGAATTATGGACGGCGGAGAGCGAATCGGGTATGATAGCGGCCGGCACATCCGTTCAGGTGGTAGGGGTGGAAGGTCTCCGCTTACGAGTGCGCAAGTGGGAGCCGCCCGCTGGGCCATCGGGCTCCGCGGCTTCACCCACAAGCCGGGAGTCCGCATCCCAGAGGGCATAGAAGCTCCCGCTATCCGTCAAGGATCGTCACTGAGGGTCGAAGGGGAGTCCAAATCCTGGCGAGGTGAGAGAGGCCAACGATGGCCGGGACCGGGAGCGGAGTAGAGCGCCTCCGGGTATTGATCATCCACCCGGATCTGGAAGTGGGAGAGCGGCTGCTCCGGAATGCGGTCCAAGCGGGGCATGTGGCGCATTATGCGCCGGACCTGCGGGGGGTCCTCTCTTGGATCGCGCGCGCCATCCCTGACGTCATCGTGGCGGATCGGGAGTGGCTGGAGCGTAACAGTCGAGGGCTCTTCAACGCCCTGCGGGGATGCTCTCCTCTTCCTTTAATTTGCCCTTTAGAAAGCACAGATCAGAGTTGGATCTGGGACCGGCTGGCCCGATCCGTGCGGGCATTTCAGACTTGGACCACTGGGGATGTGATACGGGTGGGTTCCCTGATCATCGATCATGGGCGCAAGCAAGTGATCTGGCGCGGCCGGCCGGTGCAGCTCCCCCCCCTTCAATTCAAGATCCTGAGCGTCCTGGCCCACCGGGCGGGCCAGGTAGTCTCCCATGCGGATCTGGTGCAGGAAGTCTGGGGGATCGAAACCGATGACCTGGAAGCCCGGGAGCTGTTGAAAGTTCACATCCGCCAGATCCGCAAGCGTCTGGGGTTGGATCCCGAACGGGGAGAGGTATTGGTTTCCGTTCGCGGCTTCGGTTATATGCTGACCTCGTCGGAGGAGGGGGAATGACGGAGCGGCCGGACCGACGGCGGGGGTTATGGATCGGATACGCGTTGCTCAGCGTGCTCGGCCTGATCGCGATCGTCGGAAGCGTCCTCACCGCAACCCGTCCGCCCTCGCTGTGGATCGCGTTGGCATCCACCACCGCAGCGCTGGCCCTGATCGGCACCATAGGGGTGGCTTACGTTTTGCGGGGATTACAATCGGCCCAATACTACCTCGATCGCAATGGGCTGACGGTGACCTGGTGGCCAGCCGTCCATGTGATCCCAATCCACACCATCCAAGCGCTGCGCCCGGGCCCGACGACACCCCGGGCGATCCGGAACTGGCGAGGTCTGCGCTGGCCTGGCCTTTATGTTGGACATGCATGGGCTGTGGAAGAGAACCGGCCGGTCCTGTTCTTCGCCACTGAAGACCTTCCCCAACAGCTCTGGGTGATCACCGATGTGGTGATCTACGCGATCTCACCGGTTAACCCGGAGAAGTTTATGGAGGCCGTTGCCCAGAAGAGGGCCCTGGGGCCCACACAACGTCTGGAGCAGACAACGATTTTCCCAAAGTGGCGTCAGCGGGCGATCTGGGAGGATCGGAGTGCGTGGGCGCTCATGGCGCTCGCCGGGTTTGTGCTATGGGGGATGTGGCTTTGGATTTGTGTGCAACTCCCTCGCTTACCCCCGGAGGTGCGCCTGGAAGGATCCTCGGGGACGCTGTTCAGCCCGGCGATCCATCTGACGCGCCTCCCGCTCTTGGGCGCTCTGACATGGGTCATCCATGCGGGCCTGGGCAGCCTCTTGCATGAACAGGAACGGGTTGCGGCCTACGGCCTGTGGCTGGTCGGGCTTCTAGTTCAGATGTTGCTCTTCGGTGCCTTGATTCAGATCGCGCGATGATTCAGGGTGGTCGCCCCGATTTGCAGCGATGATTCTTTATACTTGTGGAATTCCTGTGAGGGGCGGG
>DATMAC010000118.1:0-8828 GCA_035573655.1 Thermoflexus sp. | reverse complement strand
GGCGCTGGGGATCGCCCGGGGGTGGAGCGACAAGGAGATTGCCCACGCCCTGGGCTGCCGGCCGACGTCGGTGCGGACCCATTTGGGGGAGGTTTTGAGGCGCCTGGGGCTGCCGGACCGGGTGGCGGTGCGGGAGTGGGTGCGGAGGGGGCGGCTGGACGATCGGTGGATTGCCCCCCTGCTGGATCTGGAGGATCCGCCGCTTCTGGAGGAGGGGGTCCTCAAAAAATGAGGAGGGAAAGGCCGGAAATTCCTCAAAAAATGAGGAAGACAAGCAGGAAACAGGGTGCTAAGATAAGGGCAAGAGTAGGCATTCGCGTGGGATTACCGAATTACAAGAGGTTCGAGATGTTTATGAAGAGGGATGGCCGTCAGGGATGGAGGCTCCTGGCCTTGGGGCTGTTGATGTTGCTGGGGCTGAGTGGATGGATCCTGAGTTCGAGGGACCGATGGAATTGGCTCATGTGAAATGGGGCGCCATCCACGCTCTCAAGAAGCCCACGGTCATCCGCCTCCGGTCGCGTACCTCTTCAAACATCGCTGCGTAAGCGGGAAGAACTTTTATAAGCACCACCAAACAGATCGAAAAAGTTTGGCAGGCTGGTGCAAAATCCTCTATAGCAAGCCTATGCTGCCTATCATGGCAATTGGCTAGAACAACCCCGTTGGGGTAATTGGTGGTGGTATAACTACCGGCTACCTTTACCGGGATGTCACTGATCTTTGGACCCCCTCTCTGGAGTCAATGCCTTGCACTCTGGGGACCACATAGTATCGAAAATGGGCTGAGGAGGTGAAATATAAAAAGGGTACAGTGTTTACTGATTCTAACTGTGGGATTTGTGCTTCTTGCCGCAGCAACACACACAGTCATAGCAGTTGGAATGGTGACCGAACTGCCATTCATTGGTTCCTACAATGTCTCGTGCGGTTACCACACTAGTTGCTATGGGACACCTACCCCTGGCTATGGGCTTGACTTCGTTAACAGGAACGAGTCCACCTACGGTGATGTCACCTATGCTTCTGGACGCGGCACAGTCACTGCCTCTGGACCTGAAGGCGGCTGGGGGTATAGGGTAATCATTCGTCACCCAGACAACTACTACAGCCGCTATGCCCACCTGCAATACTGGTTTGCCGCCGCCAATCACAAGATGCGGGAGGGTTCCCCCATTGGTTATATGGACTCAACCGGTAACTCTACAGGCCACCATTTACACTTCCAGGTATATTACAACACGACTTCTGGCGGCGGTGTGAATCCAACTCCCATTGATGGTTACACCCAGTTCTGTGGTGCCGGTCAGACGTGTGGCCCATACGACAATTACAGTTTCAACACCGAGATGCGGTTAGTGGACAACACGGATAGTGGCTTCTCTCTGACAGGAACTGCTTCTTGCTGGAGCAATACCACGAATGGTTTCCACCGGGCTGGTCTAGGCAAGTCAGTGACCTACTACCAGTACTGCAACGGCACCACCGGCAGCCCGACCCGCACCGGCACCTGGACACCTTCTTTGCCGGTTTCGGGGAACTATCATATTTACGTATTTGCTCCTAATCACAGTGGCATAACTCTTACCGGAAATGCCCGCTACCAGGTCTACTCCAACAACACTCTGATCGCCACCATTTCCGTTAATCAGAACGGTTATAACAACGACTGGGTATGGTTAGGAATGTGGAACCTCAGTACAAGCGGCACTTACGTCCGACTGACGAATCAGACGAGTGATGGACAAATGGTGGCCTACGATGCGATCATGTTCGTTAGGGATTTCTAAATCATCCGTACTCTGTTGCAAATAACTGAGGAGGTCACCTTAATGCATAGTGAGGAGCTTTCGCTTCGTGGAATTTCTGTGAAGGGTGGGCCGCTTACGCGGCCCACCCTTCACAGAAAATTCTATTTTCGCAACAGAGCAAATCATCCAAACTAAAGATTTAGATTGTTGCATAATTTGCATGAATTATGCAACAGGTCTTATGAATTAGCCGAGGGAGGTGTGTCATGTTCAAATTTAAAGCGATGTTAGAGGCAAGGCTTATAGTGCTTTGCGTCTCGATTTTGCTTGGAGGTAGTCTCCATCTATACCACAAGGTCCAAGCTCAGGAATTACCCCCAACTGAGCAAAGCAAATGGAGTACTATTGCCGATGGTTACTATGGGTACAGTTTCCAGGTGCCTGCCGCCTGGCATAAAGAGATGGGGGTCACGCCTGACCGCTGGGTCTTTTACAGTGATCCTACTGTTGTTACCAAGGAGCTGTCCTCGACCGCTTTGCCTCAGGGCCTGATCAAGATGGATTTCGCAGCGGATCCGGTAGGTCATTGGTTACCAGAGCCAGAGGTACGGGATCCTGCCATAGATAAGCGAGGCATGGCTACGAGTGAAGCACTTCTCTCCCTCTTGCCTCCTGGCACCTGGACAACAGTTAGCGGCCGGCCAGCCCTGATTGTGCGGGAAAAAATTGATGAAGGCAATGGACCTTTTGTGGAGGGCACCTCGGTCATCATCCTGGCTGACCGAATGATCTACCATCTGTGGGTGGCATATGCTCCCCCCACCGGCGCCAACCAGGAGGCAGCAGCTCGCTTCACAGCAGCCTACGACCAGATTCTAAACCACATTCTGAATAGTTTTGTTATCACCTCCACAGGGGGTCAATAATGAGGCTGAAACTAGTCTTTCTGCTCCTTCTCTTCGGGTTGGCAGGATGCGCTGCTCCTGGCGTCTCGTCGCCGGCACCTACTCCTGAAACGACCTTGCCGTTCCCAACAGGGTCCCTCGCATCCTCCACTCCAGGACCCACTCCTGCCTCTATAGCGCCATTCTCAACCCAAGAACCCGTCGAAGCGTGGAAACGGGTTAGCGACGATGGATATAAATATTCCTTTGAAGTGCCTGCGACCTGGATTCAGGACGAAGAAGCCGCGACGCCAGATCGCCTGATGTTCTTCAGCGACCCAACGGTGGTCGGGAAAGTCGGTCCCCTAACTCTCCCAAACGGCTTGATAAAACTGGATTTCGCCGCCGATCCGATCGGAAAGGGCGAGCCCGATCTGACGGGGGCAAACCCAATTACGGTGGCCGGCCGACCGGCATGGATCATTTCAGAGGAGGGAAGTGAAACAGCAGGGCCCTCTAGCTTTAATACGGTGGTTTACATTTTGGGGTCCGAATATTGGTATACCTTGTGGTTAGGTTGTACTCCGCCTTTTGGAGCCGATGCGAAGGTCACAGACAGGTTCATTGCTGAATGTCGACAGATTCTGGATCACATTCTGAACAGCTTTCAAATTATGCAATGATTGCTCAAAATTCAGTAACCTGGCGGCAGGTCGGATAAGCCCTCCCTGTCCTCAGGTTTTTCGGCTCATGTCGGTTTTAAGGTGAAAAGGGGGGACCATCCATGCTTGCAAACCCCTGCTGTGAATTCTATTGATCTTCGTGAATGAAATGGAGCAATCCTGGCGCATTTCCAAAGCTTCTGCGGGTTTTGGCCTCATAAGGGTTTTGGGGCGAGACGGGCACCTTCGGCGCCTGTCTCACCCCAAAACATCTTGGATTCCCCTCTCCACCGCCCAAAGGACAGTGGGGAGAGGGAATCCAGGGGGGTGGGGCCGTTGGCCTGCATCATCCTTAGATCTCACACGCGATTCGATCAACGGATCCCTTAGCAACGCGAAGGTCAATAACATCAAGAGGGAGCAAGCGATGGGACCGCCGTCCAGCCGATGAGCCATTGCTCTGGATGCAGCGGGAATTGCTGGACCGGGCCCTATGAGATCGATTGCCAGGCATGCGCCGAGCTGGATTGGATGTGCGTAGCCTATTGTTGCATTATTTCTTGCACGCATTGCTATGAATGCGTCATGGGTAACATCCGGGCATGCCCCCCCTGCATAGCGTGTGCGGCGGTATGGTGTCCGGCGTGCATCTCACATTTCTGCTGTCGGCGATGGGGCCATTACTGCTGCGCTTGCGGGCCGTGCCCAGGACCTTAACAGATGGAGGGCTCATAATGTTGAAAATGATCAACTGGGCCTTCCTACTTGGGTTGCTCATTTTCGTTGGAATGCTCATTTTCGCCCTTGCCGCTCCAGAGAACCCCTTTCTGGACAGGCCGGTGTTGGCAGGATCTGCGCTGGTCTGGATGGCGGATCTGGTGCTCTGGGATGAGAAAAATGCTCGCTATCGTCTTCCTTCTCGCCTGCCTGCGGGAGCCGTCCTGGTTTTTCCCGTTGGGCTCGCCTTGTTCACCGCCACGCGCGTTCACTGGCACGCTATGGAAGGGCCCGACTTCGTGCAACTGGGCATCGGGTTCTCTCCTCTGGTTCATTACCTGGTCCGCCTGCTGGAAGCCCGATGGAAGAGGCACCAGATGACCGACTAATATCGAGTGCCCATAGATAGGCCCTCTTTCGAAATAACTGCGCATATGGGTCGGAAAGAACCCATGAGTTGATCTTGGGATCGGCGACTGGTCTCTACTGAGTCCCTTGTGGAGGTCATGGATAAAATGGCTGCTCGTGAAGAGACGGGCTTTTGGAAACGAGGGCTCCTGGCTCTCCTCCTTATCTTGCTCCTATTCGTTCATGGCGCACTATATCTCCGGCAACCCAAAGCCGAGATCCTATGGGGAGGAATCGGCACCGTTCTGATCTTTGGTCCCCTCATCCTGGAGGAGCGAATTCCCGCCTCCGTTCGGGGCAGGCTCAAACCAATAGCCGCCATCATTGGCTTGACCCTTGGGATCTGGCTGAGCGCGTGGCCCATGGCAAATCCCCCGAGCCGGTGGGTTCTTGTCTTAATCTACATCCCGGCGGTTCTGTGGTTGGCGATAATGGCGTATCGCGCCGAGTAGGCAAAATTACGGAAACGCCTGGACCCTTCGATACGGGCCTGGAAGGGTGTCCAGCCGACCATCGGCTGGACACCCCTGGGCTTGGGATAGACTGGAGAGGGGGCAATTTCTTCTATTGGGCTCTCCTCGCCCCTTCCGCTTCTGGCCCGCAGCGTCAACGGTCGGCCGACGGCGGGCACCCGGGCGGGTGATGGGACCGCTGTCCAGCCGATGAGCCATTGCCCCGGATGCAGCGGTGATTGCTGGACCGGACCTTATGAGATCGATTGCCAGGCATGCGCCGAGCTGGATTGGATGTGCGTGGCCGGTTGTTGTGTTGGTTACTGCAGCGGGTTTTGCTATGCCTGTGCCAGGGATGATATCTATGCGTGTGGGATCTGCATGGCGTGTGTAGCGGTATGGTGTCCGTGGTGCAGCTCAGGTCACTGCTGTCGGCGATGGGTCCATGATTGCTGCCCTTGTGGCCCGTGCCCAGGGCCCTAACGGAGGAAGGGCTCCATATGTGGAAGGATATCATCGGCTGGATACTCCTATTGGGACTGCTCGCTTTCATTTTTGCAGCCCCGCAGAACCTCCCTCAGGACAGGCCGGTAATGGCGGGGAGTGTGCTGCTCGTGATGATGCATGCTCTGGTGTTTTGGGACGAGAGGAATGTTCGTTACCGCCTTCCTTTTCGCCTGCCTTCTGAAACTATGCTGGTTCTTCCCATCGGGCTCGCCCTGTTCGCCGCCACGCGAATTCGGTGGCACTCAATGGAATTTATAGACTGGGAGCGACTGTTTTTCGGGTTCGCCCCCCTGGTTGTTTACCTTGGTAATTACCTGCGGGAAGCCCGATGGAAGAAGCATCAGAAGGCCACCTAACGCCAAGAGGGGTGCTTGGCCTGCGCGGCCCTGGCGCGGGAGGTGGAGGCTTTGAGCGGGGGGCGGTTGGGGGTGCGCTCCCTGCGGGAGCCGGAGGTGCAGGCGCTGCTGGACCGGGCCCGGCCGGGGTGGCAGTGGGAGCCGATGCTTCTGGAGGTGGAAGGCGAGCGGGTGCGGGTCTACGCCGGCCTGGCGCTGCGGGCGCGATTGCTGGGAGGTATTTGGGCTGCGCCAAGTGTTAGAGCTGGCTAATCTGGCGAGTTAGCTCCACATATCATCAAAAAGTGTTGAGTTTCTCAACCTCCGGGCCGCCGTTCATGAGCCCAGTTCGGTCAAAGATCCAAACCAAGACAGGAGGCAAAGGATGAACATCAATCGTTATTCAAGACTTGTACATCGTATGCCCAACAGCCTGGCTCAAGTTGGCATCCGATTTGAGGGCGATGTGAGCATTACCACCACAGACAGCCAGGCCCGTGTTGGTCTTTCCACTCTGATCTACGGTGAGGCCGGTGGTGAATCCAGCGGCAGTCAACGAGCGGTGGGATGGATTGTTCGAAATCGTGTCCTACGCGGTTCTGTTGGCTCACCACCTTGCCCCTATGTGAATAATAGCGGAGTGACATTGGCGGATAAATACCAGTCGGTCATGTGTCAGGCTGGACAGTTCGCTGGTATGTGTTCTGCCTGGTGCAGTGACCCCTCAACCCCTTCGTGTCCGCGTAGTCCCACTACAGATCACAATGCCTATGATGTGTGGTATGGATATGCACCAGACCCTGTAAAGCCTGGAGGCTATTGTCCGGGCGGATACAATACGAACACTTGCCCCGATGGTATTTGTGAACCTTGCTGGAGTGTAGTTCACTGTTGGGGTGGAACGTATGGGTACAGCGCTCAAGGTGGCCTCTTCAACATCGGCACAAGCGGCTCTTGTCCAACCCATTCTTGCGCTCCCACTTCTAGGGGAAAAGTGTGTGGCGATGGAGGCTCGGACAACTGTTTCTACACGAACCCTTAGTACAGACAACGATGCGACACCCGTGGATGTTTGGTATACTGCCTCTTGTGGAGGTTGGGGTGGTGAAACCAATTTGCTTCATCCTGAGGGTCTGGTTCGCCATAGTAATAGTCTCTGGGTTATTTGCTTGTCGGGGATCCGTTTCGCAACCTGCCTCCTCTCTCTCGGATGAGCCAACGGTTACGACCCTACTGGCTGGCACAACCCCGCCAACCCCTCCCTTGCATGGGATACCGTCTACCTTTGTTAGCCCCTATATAATTCCCCCTCAAGCTTGCCTGTTGGCCGATCTTCCGATTATCACTGGGACGCTCTCCCAACTGCATCGTTTTGCATGGTCGCCGATGGGAGACAGGTTGGCTTATGTGGGACCAGCCGAGCCGGCTGACTCCCTTACGGGCACTCTCATGCTCGCTGCTGCTCCCCGCTTCGACACTCCGCAGCCCCTTGTCTCGAGTGTCGTAGGTGACCCAACCTGGTCCCCCGATGGATCTCAAATCGCTTTCGTTGCTTTCCGATCCGACGACCAACTGAGCACCATCATAACTATAAGCGTCAATGGGGGTCCGGACTTGCGTGACTTGCTACCTGGTGATATGGCTCGCACCGATCCAGGTACGAGCTATAAAGCCATTGACGGCTGGTTAGACGAGCGCCTAGTGGTCCTGACAAATTGTGGAGCAGGGTGCCGCCGGCCCTGGTATCTCGATTTTAGGGAGAGCACTATGGAGCCGATTTTCCCTCTCAGCCTACAAGGGATCCGTTATGCTTGGAGTCCTGATCGAACTGCTGTGGTTGTCACGAGCGGTGCAAATCATCAAATTGGGGTCATCTCGGACATGGGCAGTGAGATTTCTTGGCTCTCCGGACATGGAGCCTCAAATCCGGCTTGGACGCCCTTATGGACATTCTTCGCAGATTGGTCTCCTGACGGCTCCCGTTTTCTGTTTTTGCGTCAACCCAACAATGTATCGGAGCCACCGGAACTATGGGTATGGAACATCAGAACGGGAGAGGGCTCTCCACTGCTGTCCGGAGTCATTGCCGCACGCTGGTCGCCCCGAGGTGATCTAATCGCTTTTCTAACACTGGGACAACTGCACTTGACCCCTGACGGGAATTGGCAGGGTGTCGTAACTGCTTCCCAAGGCCCTAATCCTTTAGGGTTGGGACTATATCAATATCCTGAAGGAAAAATTATTGCCTTCTTTGAAATCGGCAAAGTGGATTTGGATTACAACTTCTTGGTGGAATCAATGCGATCGTTCGCCCCTTTGTGGTCGCCGGATGGAAGGCAACTGGTATACTACGATGGGATGGGGCGGGCTTGGATTCTCTCCGTGGATGAATTGTCCCAATATGAATTGCTCACCCACAGGTCTTTGACAGATGAGGCGGGATGGTCACCTGATGGAGGGAAACTAGCCATAACAACGTCTGGCCGTTTGCAGATATTTGCCATTCCATGTTCACCGTGAAAAGAAGTAGTACCGAGCTACCATCAGCACTCAGCAACCCGATCAGCGCGTGAAGTTGACACGCTTCGCTCGGTCGTTGCGCTCTCTCGCTTTGCGTGCGGCTCACGTGCCATCGTTGGCTGATGTGGGTTCTTGCTGACCGTGCTGAAGCACCCCATTGGATTGTGCGCTATCCCCCCACCCATCTCCTGGTCGACTTTGTCCTACCCGATGCCTCCGGCCCGCGTTGGCTGGCCGCTCTCCGCCCCCTCCATCCGGATCTGACGGCGGTCCTTCTGGTGGAGGACCTCCATCCGGCGGTCCTGGCCTGAGCCGCACGGGCGGGCGCCTGTGCGGCGCTGTGCACCGTCCTTCCCCGGGCTACCCTGCGGGCGCGTCTGCAGGCCTTCCTGGCGGGGAAGCTCACCTGGACCCCGGCGGAGCGGCGATGGGTGGAGCGATGGTGGGCGCAGTGGGGAGAGCCCTGGGCAGGGTTATCCCCCCGCCAGCGGGCGGTGGCGCTGGGGATCGCCCGGGGGTGGAGCGACAAGGAGATTGCCCACGCCCTGGGCTGCCGGCCGACGTCGGTGCGGACCCATTTGGGGGAGGTTTT
>DATMAC010000117.1:0-4807 GCA_035573655.1 Thermoflexus sp. | reverse complement strand
CCGTGACCGTGCCCGCCGGCCGGGCCGAGGGCGGCGTATACCTCGGCAGGCCGAAGCGCAGGCGGCCCCACGTGGAGGGGGCATCCGGGTTCATCCGTTCTGGCCATGGGGTCGTTGGGATTGGAGTGCCGGTGGCATCGTCCCGATCATGAACCATCAGGCCCAGCCCCCAAATCGTTCCCTCGGGGGGCGGTCCGGAGCGGCCCAGGCTGGCGAAGGGGATGCGGAAAGTTACTGCCCAGCCCCGATCATCCCCATCGTCGTTCAGCCGTTCACCCCGCCAACCCGCCACCGCGGTGAACGGGATCGACGCCAGGGCCCAGCCGGAGCCCGTGCCGCGATAAGCCGCCTGATAGCGCCCGGAGGTGTCGGCGTTGCTCAACCCTCCCACGAACTGATAGCGCCCGGAGGTGTCGGCGTTGCTCAACCCTCCCACGAAGCGATAACTAGAACTGGTAGGGGCACTCCCGACGTTGCCGTCCAGATGGAGCAGCACGGTCACCGCGTCCCAAGCGGTGAGCGTGGAAGGGGAGGGGGAGGTCGTAAACCACAGGCGACGGTCGATGACCGCCACGTAAACGATCAGCTCTGAGTCCGTGTAGGCCACGCGCACATCCGCATAATTGGCCGTTGGAGTCACTTTTCCAAACCAGAAGATGGCCATCCGGGGGAACTCATTGCCGAGCGGATCGCTCAGGCGAGGGACATTCACCTGGCGGCTCAGGGAAGGACCCCAATCCCGAAAGACCGCTGGGAGATAAATGGTGAACGTCCTGCCTGAGGCAGAGGAGACTGCGGGGGAGAGCGTTTGACCCACCGGCCATCCGGTTGTCTGTCTCTCGGATCCCCCTCTTTTCCCGGCGCTCAAGATCAGCGTGAGCAGAAGCACACCCGCAATGGATCCTCGCATGACACCCTCCGATTCGGTTATTGGGCGATGCACAGCTGCATGGGCTCGGCTTGCTCTGTTGCAAACAACTGAGCTGAGGTTCGGACATAAGTTGGGGCAAGGGGTTTCTCACCCCTTCCGGGATGATCCCTCCCCCCTTTTCCCTCTCCCCGCGGCCCGAAGGGCCGCGGGGAGAGGGAAAGTTGAATGATTTTGGGGTGGGTGGGGCCGCCTTCGGCGGCCCCACCCACCCCAAAATTCCCCCACTGGCCTTCGGCATTTCGAATTCACAGCAAGGGTTCGCAATGGAGCAGCCTTGGCTCAAAAAGACCGTGTCCAACGATTATCCAACCATGCAAACCAAATTCTAACCGATGGTCGTCGAATGGTCAAGCGGGCTTCGGTCGCGTGACATGGGTCATCCGTACGGCTCGAAGGGCCGTGGGGAGGAGAAATGAGGAGAAATCCATATAGGGCCGGCTGCTTGGCCCGAACGATATGACTACTGAAAAGCCCTGACGGCGATCCAAAGGGGGTTTACAATAGTTGTGCTTTCAGATCAGAGGAGTAACATAGATAACGAGCGCGCATCACCAGCATATTCGGAGAACCCAATGAACGCTCGCATTCGCCCCCCTCGCCATATCGTTTGGAGCACCGACTCGATCGATTTATCCGATCCTTTTCAACGTCGGTGGTATATCCGCCAGGTTCTATTGCATGGGCGAGCGGAGGACATCCGAGCCCTGGATCTCGATGAGGTGGAGGCTTTGTTGGACGATCTCGATCTTCCACCCGACCTTTATGCCTTCTGGAAGATGTTCCTGGAACAGCGCTATGTTGAAAGGTAAAGGCTTGCTCCAGCCTCTGCAAAGGCGATTCTTGGCCCTCTGGGCCAACCTGCCCGACCAGGACCAGTTTTATTTAACCGGTGGAACCGCGCTGGCCGAATTCTATATCGGTCACCGGATTTCGTTTGATCTGGATTTCTTCACAACGGAGGGGCAGCTGATCCTGCCGATCTCCCGACAGGTAGAAGCTATGGCTGCAGCTGAGGGGCTCCAAGTTTCCGTTGTGCGTCGGTTCGCTTCATTGGTGGAACTGCTCGTTGCGGATGGGGAAGAGACACTGCGGGTGGAACTGGCTCTGGATTCGCCCTATCGCCTGGCGCCGACCGTCCCCTCCGAATACGGCGTCCAGGTGAACGGTTGGCTGGATCTGGCGGTGGACAAGCTGCTGGCCTATTATGGCCGGGCTGAACCGCGGGACGCGGTGGATTTATTTTTCATCCTTCAACGGGAACCGGTGGAGAGGTTGCTGGAGCTGGCATCTCGAAAGGATCCCGGCTTTGACCTTTACTGGTTTGCCGTCGCGTTGAATCGGGCCGCCAGCTTTCCGGATCACGCCGACGGTTGGCCGGTGAAAATGATCTTGCCTCTCGATCCTCCGGAGATCAAGCGTTCGTTTCAAAGACTGGCGATGGACCTGATGAGCCGGATCACTCGACCAGAGCGGGGACAATCATAAGCTCACTTCCTGCAACCGAGAGGAGGGGTTATGCTTTATCGCGATTACCGTGACGTTCCGGCCGAAGCGGTCGGGGAGGGGATCACCATCCGCTGGGTGATCGGGAAGCCCCAGGGGGCGCCCCATTTCGCGATGCGGGTCATCGAATTCGCCCCAGGAGCCATCTTCCCTTCTCATCAGCATCCCTACGAGCATGAGATTTTTGTCTTGGAGGGAGAAGGAGTCGCCGAGGGGCCGGAGGGGGAAGTCCCGATGCGGCCCGGCGTGGCCCTCTACATCCCTCCGAACGAGCCCCACGGCTACCGGAACACCGGCTCCAGCCCCTTGCGCTTTATCTGCGTGATCCCCCACCCTACAGAATCCGATTGATCGAGATGGGGGAGGCCGAAAGGGGCCGGTCCTTCGCTTCACGCACAGCGTGAAAGGGATGGCGATGGGCCATGGTATCCCCAAATCCCCCATGGTCGCAGGCCATCAGCATATTCGGACTGTCCGTGCGTTATCCATCCTGGACTCGCAATGCTCTGCTTCTGAGAAGAGGCGGGCTGCCTCGTGCCATCGTGAAGCAGCCCGCCCCTGCTGTCAGTGCTGGGCCATGGACATGGGCTCTTGCGGACGGGCTGCCTGTGATGCCGCTTCGACCTCACGGCGCTGGAGATAGTTGTAGATCGGGACGAAGATCACAGCGGCGTAGAAACCATAGACCACCGTCTCCACCAGGCCGATCACAAAGCCCCCCAGGCTCCAACTGAAGCCTGGGAAGAGCCCTTGCCAGATCGGATACATGGCCCAGCTCGGGAAGACCAGGTCCCAAAGCACGCAAAGGACATAGGTCACCGCAAAGAGCGCACTCAGGGACAGGCCTACGGTCTTGATGCTCAAGCTTTTCATCGCGACCTCCTTTCAGTTCACAGCTTCCCATCAATGCGAGAGAGCCATCGCTTGGCGATTCGATACCAGCGGCGCCCCTAGCCAGAAGGCGCCGACATAGCGCGCCAGCAACGGGCGCAGTACCGCGGGCTGGCTGACCAAAGCCATCAGCCCCTGCACGAGGGGCAACGGCAGCCGGGGCAGCACCCGCTGGGCCAGGCACAGCAGGTCGTAGCCCGACTTGCGCGAGGCAACCAGCCTCCGATAAGCCGTTTGGGCTTCCGCGAAGCTGAGTTCGCCATCCAGCACCCGGCGCAGCAGTTGGCCCAGATGCGTCCCGAAGAAAAGGGCCGGGCGGATGCCTTCGCCGGTCAGGCCTAAGCACTGCCCAGCCGCATCCCCCACCAGGAACAGATGGCTGACCACAGGGTCCCGCAAAGCATGGGGGAAGTATCCGCCGTGGAGCCCATCGCGCTGCAGACCCAGATCGCTTAGGAAGCGCTCCAGGTCATTGCCCAGGCGGGTCTCCCCCCGATAGCTCCCTATGCCGATGTGGGTAAAGTCCCCCATGGGGAAAGCCCAGCTCACCCCCATGGGCAGGAGGCCTCGGGGATCGTACCAGAAGTGCAGGCCATCGCCCGGGTACGACACTTTGGTCTCCAGGCCGAAGTTCAGTCGATCCCGACGCACCAGGTCAGGCCGGAGGCAGCTGCCCAATACAGCCCGCCAACCTGAGGCATCCACAATGAGGTCGCCGGTAAAGGTCCCCCGGGTAGTGAAAACCTGGTCGCCGTTAACCCCCAAAGCGGCCGCCTGGATAAACTCCGCATCGCTTCGCTCCCACAAGCGTCGACAGAGTACGGCGTAGTCGAAGGTGCAGAAAGGCTCGGCCACCGGGTAGACGAAGGTGCGACCCGGCGTATGGATGACCACCTGATCGTGGACCTGCAGTATGGCGTCCTCCAGTCCCAGGGCCTTCAAGGTACAGACCAGTGTCCCACAAGCCGAGGTCTGCCCCGTGCCAATTGGCTTACGGTCCAACAGGAGCACTCGCTTGCCCCGCAGTTGCGCGGCCACGGCCAGCCCGGCGAAGCTAGCCCCGGCGATAATGACCTCATAGCGCATGGCGCATCCCTCGGAGCTCTGCCCACCAGTTTCAGTATAGTTGATCCCCTCCCCCCGGGGGAGGGGTAAACGGTCTATTTCACCCTCCGTAAAGCGGTCCATGCCAATGAAGGTCTGAGGTAGACCGAATGGTCTACACCGACCTGCTTATCCTCTAATGTGACCACCCCCATACGGGTTGGGCAGGGGCTGATCAGCTTGATCTTCCGAGCGGTAGAAAGGGCACCGTTGGGGAAGCCGATATCGAATGGAAGATCGTGACTAAGGGCGCAGGGCGTGATTGCAAGCCGAAGTGTCCTAGGGCCCAGGGGACGAACCGTGGAGATGGAGACGCCGCCGGTCTGGGGGCTTTTGGGGCCGAGCCGCGCGCCGAAGGCGCGCGGCTCGGCCCCAAAA
>DATMAC010000116.1:0-4048 GCA_035573655.1 Thermoflexus sp. | reverse complement strand
CGGTGAGAGTGATCGGGGCGCCCTCCGGGCTGGGGGCGGGAGCCCCGCCGATGGCCGGGGTCGGAGGGACGTTGGTGATGGACACCTGGGTGGTGGCTACCGTACAGGCATAGGGATCGCACACCCGAAAGCTCACGATCTGGGTCGAGGGCCCGTCCCACCCGGCGGCCGAGAAGGTGACGCTGGCGCCGGAGGTCTCAAAGGTCCCATTGTTGTCTATGTCCCAGGCGAACGTGAGAGAATCTCCATCCACATCGCTCCCAGAGCCGGAAAGTTGGACAGCGCTTCCTTCAGGGACCGTGTAGGGGCCCCCGGCATTCGCCGTGGGTGGATCGTTGACCGACCGCACTGTGATGGTCACCATGGCGATGTTCGAGGTGGCCTGGCCGTCGCTGGCGGAATAGGTGAAGGCATCGCTCCCGTTGAAATTGAGGGTCGGCGTGTAAATAAAGGAGCCGTTCGGGCTCAGGGTCAGGCTGCCATGGCTGGGGCCGGCGACGAGGGTTGCGGTGAGGAGATCCCCATCCGGGTCGCTGTCGTTGCTCAGCACCCCGGGGGCGCTGACGCTCAACGTTTGGTCCTCATTCACCACATAGGTATCGTCCATCGCCACCGGGGGCCGGTTGGGGATCGGGGTGGGTGTGGGCGTAGGTGTAGGTGTGGGTGTGAACGTAGGTGTCGGGGTGGGTGTAGGCGTGGGCGCCAACACGTTCACCGTCACTGAAGTCCCGTTTCCCTCTGCGGGGGTTTGCTGCTTGGATTGGACCTTTTGCGGGTCCGCTTTCACCTGCATGGAATAAGAACCGGGAGTGGCGTTGGCGGGAACCTGGAGGATGATCACCCAGGATCGGGCGGTGGGGGTGATCCCGCCGGGAAACGAAAGCTCCTCAGGGGAAGCCGTCGCCGTCCACCCTGAAGGGCGACCGGTGACCTTGAGCGTGGCGGTGAACGGGTCGTTCCCCGCGGGCGCGGTGATCACTTGGGTGAAGGAGATCGTTGCTCCGGGGGACACATTGAAGGTCAAGCTGGCAGGCGCGTAATCCAGGTTCCCGATATCCCAGAAGATCCCGCTCTCCTGGACCCCGGAGGTCAACCCGCGGGCGGTGTAGATGTATTCCCCGATGGCCCGCTCATCCGGCCACAGCGTGACCGAACACGACCAAGAACCGTCCTCCTGGACCACCGCCTCGCAGGTGGCATAGTAACCGTTGGGCCCCCACACCTCCACCCGCACAGTCTCCCCCGGGAGGTACCCGGCGTTGTCCCGGTTGTCCCCGGATATGGTCACAACCTCCCCAGGGCTGTAATCCAGCTTGTCCGTCCACACGGCCGCCAGCGCTCGCTCCAACCCCAGCGCGAGCAGGACGCCGAACAACACACCGGTCAGTGCTCCCACGGTCCGCTTGCCCATCCGCCACCTCCGAAGCGTTCCAGAAGTCCCAACTTGGATCTCCAGCCCCCCCACCCAGGACGGGATAGGGCCTCCGCAATCACCGTTTGTTTGGAAACCGCTCGATTTCTTTAAGAGTTGCGTATAAAATTTCTTACTTTTGTAAGAATACGGTAATAACCTGCCTGTTTTCATTTAAAACAAACAATAATTGGGTGTTTATGGATAGAACTTTGGTCCGGGGGCCGGGGTGAGGGGTTGTCTGAGTCCCATCGGTCATCCCGGAGAGTTTCATCGGCCTAGGGATTGGCTTGGGAGCTGAACCAGGAGGCAGCGCGGGGGAACGAGGTCACCGGGCTCCTTAGGGCGCTCCGAAGATAAGAAACGGCCTTCAGGGGATACCGAGGGTTCCTGGGAGCAGGAAGGCGATCCGCCACGATCTTTCTATCGGCGAGGGCACCGCTCCCGGAGCCGATCCACCGTATGGGCGGGGACCGGCATGGTTCCCAGGAGGATCCGGCCGTCGGGCCCGGGGCCGTGGAAGTCGCTGCCGCCGGTGGGGATGAGATCATACGTTCGGGCGATCGCCATCAACCGGGCGATGTCATCCGGGGAATGATCGGGGTGAAAGACCTCGAGGCCCGCCAGGCCGGCCCGCCACAATCCCTCCAAGTTCCGGGGGAGTCCCGAACGGCCCGGATGGGCGAGGACGGCCACGCCTCCGGCTGCCCGGATCACCGACAGCACCTCCCGGGGATCCACCGGCCGCCGGGGGACGTAAGCCGGGCGGCCGTGCCCCAGCCACCGCCGGAACGCTTCGGCCTCATCGGCCACGTATCCCTGCTCCACCATCGCCCGCGCCAGGTGGGGACGCCCCAGCACATCGCCCCGGGCCAGCTCCAGCACCCGCTCCCAGGGGACTGGCATCCCCAGCTGGGCCAGGCGCTCAGCCATCGCATGGATCCGCTCCACCCGCTCTGCTTGCATCCCCTCCAGCAGGCGGAGGAGATCCGAATGCGTGGGATCTACGAAATAGCCCAGGAGGTCGATCTCCCCCTCCGGGCTGCTGACGCTGATCTCCACACCTGGGATCACCTCCAGAGGCGTGCCGCGGGCGATGGCTATTGCCTCGATCGCGCCGCGAGTGGTCTCGTGATCCGTGATCGCCAGATAGCGGAGACCACGCACGAGGGCCTCCTGCACCACCTGGGCGGGGGACCACAAGCCATCCGAGGCGGTGGTGTGCACGTGGAGATCCAGGCGTGAACTCATCGCTTCTCGATCACGAACCGGATGGCCGTCCGCTCCTGATCGTTGATCTTCACATCGGTGAACTCGGGGACACAGATGATGTCGATGCCATCCTGGGCCAGGTAGGTGCGGGCGATGCAGATGGCCTTCACCGCCTGGTTGACGGCGCCGGCCCCAATGGCTTGCACCTCTGCCCGCCCGCGCTCCCGGATGACACCCGCGATGGCTCCGGCCACGGCTGTGGTGCGCGATTTCGCAGCTACCTTAATGGTATCCATGAGCTTCCTCCATGGGGCTTAGAGGTTGACGAGGGAAGACCGCGGCCAGCCGCAATGGTCCTACGTCTGGATGTTCGCGTGAATCTCCAGCGCTTTTCAAAGTTCGAACAAAGACAGCATAACGATGAGGAAAGGGATAATCCCTCTCCTCTCCCCGCGGCCCGAAGGGTTGCGGGGAGAGGAGAGAAACATCTTTTCTGGGGCTGGGCCGGGGGCTGAAAGTCCCCGGCCCAGCCCCAGAAAACCCCGAATGTAGAACACGGAAAAGCGCTGGCAAACCTTTAAGGCTGCAAATATTATAACCGCTTTGGATAAAAAAAGAAGAGACCAGGAGCCACAAGGGGCCGCACAACGGCTCCCAATCATCCTTTCGTGTGGAAAATCTCAGAGGCTTCACCGCTCTCACTTCCCTGTCCCCCCTTATCGGGAGAGCCGGCGCACGATACGCCCTCGATTCAAGTCGTAGGGCGAGAGTTCCACCAGGACCCGATCCCCAAGGAGCACACGGATGTAATACATCCGCATCCGGCCGGAGAGATGGGCCAGTACCTCATGGCCGTTGTCCAGGCGGACTTTAAACATCGTGTTCGGCAGCGTCTCCACCACGGTCCCTTCGACCTGGATCACTTCCTTTGCTTTCTCGCTTCCCTTCGCCATCGGGCCTCCCGTCGATAGAGATCTCTCGCAGCGCTCAAAATACGAGTTGTCTGTTCATTTTTCCGCACTATTTCCGACACGCGTGCGCTTACACCTTCGATCCCGTCCCGAACACTTCAGCGGACGAACCTTCCCACAACCGCAGCGAAATATAGCGCTGTCCTATTCCATATTGTAAACAAAAACCGAAAATCAGGATGAGACTTGAGCCACCCCACTCTCTGCGCCGCATCCCTGGTACGGAGGCTTTACCCCTTTGGGTGTTGAGGATATGCGGTGGAAGGGTCGGCAGCACCCCACTCAAGGGGTGATGGGAAGGGGAAAAATTCCTCCCGGGATCTAAGGCGCCTTTCGACGCCCGAACCCTTGAAGATCCCCTGAGGGAGAGTCTGAAAACTTGACCTACGCTGTAAGTCGGGAAGGGCCCCACCCCCCTGGATCCCCCCTCCCCACGGCCCAAAGGGCCGTGGGG
>DATMAC010000115.1:0-3189 GCA_035573655.1 Thermoflexus sp. | reverse complement strand
TTTCATCCCCCCTCCCCACGGCCCTTTGGGCCGTGGGGAGGGGGGATGAAGGGGGGTGGGGCCCTTCCACCTCATTCTCATGGGTTCCGAATTGCGCAACTCCAATTAAATCAAATGTGGATGAAGCACTAGGAATGTAATGGAATCCGCACGCGGATGGTGGTGCCCTGGCCAGGGCGGCTGTGGATCTCCAACTGGCCTCCGATTAAGGTGGCGCGCTCTCGCATTCCGGCCAACCCCAGACCCCGTCCGGAGCCCTCCGCCGTCACGGCCATTGGGTCAAACCCTCGGCCGTTGTCCTGTATTTCCATAATGAGTTCCTTCTCCCCGCGCGTCAAGCGGATCCACACATGGGTAGCCTGGCTATGGCGGGCCACATTGTGCATGGCCTCCTGAGCGATGCGAAAGAGGATCAGCTCCACCTCGCCCGGCAACCGCTCGGTGATTCCCTCGGTCTCCAGGGTGAGCTGAATCCCCTGGGGGCCCAGTAACGCCTCTGCTACCCCCCTCAAGGCCGGGATCAGCCCCAATTGATCCAGAACCCCTGGCCGCAAGGCGCTGATGACCCGCCGTAAATCCTCCATCGCCTGGGTGACCAGCTCGCGGGTCTGCTGGAGTTGTTCCTGAGCCCATGGGTTGGCCTCGCCCAGGATCTTCGCCAGGCGATCCAGGCCGAGCCGAACGGCGGTGAGGACTTGGCCCGCCTCGTCGTGCAGTTCGCGGGCCAGTCGGGCGCGCTCTTCCTCCTGCGCGGTCAACAGGCGGCGCAGCAGCTGACGGGTCAGGGCTTCTTGCTGACGCAGGGCCTCTGTCCGTTCCGCCACCCGGATCTCGAGGGTTTCGCTCCAGCGGGCCAGCTCCTGGATGTTTTCCAGCAGCCGAAGCCGCATCCGTTCCAAGGCCTCCGCCATCGCCCCGATCTCACCCCCCTCCGGAACCTGAAGCGGTGTGCTCAGATCCCCATCGGCGATCCGCTGGGCCGCTTGAGTCAGCCGGTGGACGGGGCGAACCAGCATGCGCGCGCCCACGAGGCTGGCCCCCCAGATCCCTCCCAAGGCGAGCAGGCCCACCAGGGCCAATCCCCAGCGCAGACGATTAATCGGGGCGCTGATCGTATCCAGATCCCCTCCAATCGCAATGGCCAGAGGAGCGGAACGTAAAGGGGCAAAGGCCATCACGTGGAAATGGCCAGGGGATTCCCCGGGGAAGCCGAACTCGACAGGCACGATGGACACCTGCGCCCGGCCCCCCGCGAAAGCCTGGCGGTAGAAGCGAGCATGCTCTCCTGGGCTCCCACAGGAGATCTGTAGCGTTGAAGCCATCACATTCCCTTGAGGATCCAGGAGCAGCGCATGGCCGATCCGTCCCAATCGGGCCGAACGTTGCAGGACCTGCTGGATGCGGGCCCCATCCAGGCGGATCAGGCCGCCCACAAAGCCCCACCGTTTTCCCCCTGGGCGCTCGAGGGGCATCGCCAGGAAGATCACGGGGACCTTGCTCGCCGGATGACAGAAGGGCCGGGAGACGCTTGGGCCTTCCGCTTTTAAGTGGATTTCAAGGTTCTTGAAGAGCGAACTTCCAATTGGGAATCCTTCCTGAGGGTAAGCTGCCTGCAAGCGGCCGTCTGGATCCAGAAGCACTAACCCTGTGAATTCAGGCGCTCCCTGCTCATGGGCCATCGCGAATCGAGCGGCGAGCTGCACCTCGTTCTCAATCCCTTGGGAGGACAGCTCTTGCGAGAGCTGGCGGAGCTCCTCGACGGCGTGAACGAACAGGTCCTCCAGCTCCCCCGCCGCCATTTCGGCCAGCAGCTCACGTTCCTCCAATAGACGGGTAATGCTTTCCTGGACAGCTCGTTCCCCCAGCGTGGAGAAAACAATGAATAGGGCCAGGAAACCCAGGCTGAGGCTCAAGGCCAAGCGAGGCCACAGCCCGAGGCGCTGGATGAGCCTTCCCCATCCCATCATGTCGGTGTTTCCCCTGTCACATAACGCAACCCTCGAGACCGCCAATCAGACCACGAGCCTTTATAGTTCCGAACCCGCGGATAGCCTAACAGGCGTAGGACCCAATAGGTGTGGGCCGAGCGCGCCCCGCTTTCACAGTAAACCACAATTTCCTTTTCCGGGATAATCCCCAGCGCGCTCAGCCGGGCCTTCAAGAGATCCGCCGGGAGGAGCCGGGGGTAAGGATCAGGCTCCAAACACTCCTCCCAGGGGAGGTGCAGGGCGCCCGGGAGATGGCCCCGAATGTATTCCGAGCGCGTTCGCACGTCCAGGAGGAGAAGGTCCGGGCGGGAGGCATGCTCGAGGATCCAATCCGCTGTAGCCAGCCAGGCGGGCTCCGGCTGCGCTTGATAGCGGGCCGGAGGGAGCGAACGCCCTTCCCGCTCCACCGGCCCGCGGACGGCCAGCCAGGCCTGCCATCCGCCCTCCAGGATCGCGACGGAGGCTTGGCCCAGATATTCCAGGAGCCAGGCGGCCAATCCCGCCGCCGGGCCGAAGTCGCTGTCCACGATCACCACTGCGTCCTCCCGGCGGAGCCCCAGGGCCCCCAGTCGCGCCTCTAACAGGGGGAGAGGAGGCAACGGCTCAGGGGCTGGCCCGGCCGGCGCCAGCAGCGTCTCCAAGTTCAGATGGATCGCTCCGGGGATGTGCCCGAAAGGATACCCCGAGGCGGCTTCCGGCAACACCGGCCGCACATCCAGGATCCGAAGCGCGCGGTCCTCCAGCCGCCGGAGCAGTTGCTCGGCGGAGATCAGCCGCGGGGAGGAGTTGGCCTCCTGAGTTCCTTCCACGGGCGAAAGGGTAGGGGTTTCCTCACGGTAGATAAGGATACGCCATTCCCCTGGCTTCACCGGCTCGATCCGCCACGCAAAGCCGAGCCGGGCCGCTTGAGTGGGAATGGTCTCCAGGGCGGGGGGATGATCCGTATAGACCTCCAGCATCTCGCCGGGGGGCAGGCGCCTGAGCGCCTCCACCGTTTTCAGCATCGGATAGGGGCAGATCTCCCCTCGGACATCCAGGATCACGGGACCCTCCTCCGTTAGGGATTTTTTTAGAGAGTGTCTGAGAGATATGCAGGAAACCACGCAACGGCTCCGCCATTCCCACGCAATGCCCATACGGGTACCAGTGGTTTTCTTCAGGGGGCTTTTGGGGGTCGAGCCGCGCGCCTTCGGCGCGCGGC
>DATMAC010000114.1:0-3898 GCA_035573655.1 Thermoflexus sp. | reverse complement strand
TTTTGGGGGCCGAGCCGCGCGCCTTCGGCGCGCGGCTCGGCCCCCAAAACCCTCCGACGGAAACCCCAGATACCTCGGATAGACGTAGTGTGAGAGGGTCAGAATCGCGACGTGGCTTCCTGCATATTTCTCAGACACTCTCAAGGACTGCAAACAGCGATCGAGAACGATGGGGGAAGCTCAGCGATCCTTAATCCCCTTAGCGGCCCCGGATCAGCGCCCACCAGACCTGCCAGGGTTGGGGGACGGGAGTGGGTGTTGGATAGGGAGTCGGCGAGGAAGGGATTCGCCCCACGCGGTATGGGGTTTCGTGGGGGCGGACCATCCCGGCCTCCAAACGAGCCCAGCGGGCCACGAACTCCTCGCTCCGCACGTAGCGGGCCTGCTCCGCCAGCGCGGTCGCCCGGGCCTGCTCGGTGGCGATCGCCTGTCGCAGGCGCTCCATCCGTTCCACCCGCTGCCGGTAAAGATCCAGATTCCCCCAAGCCACGCGAGCGAGGAAGAACAGAAGCATCAACACGATCCCACGAACGAGCCAGCGCCACCCCCAATCCATCCACCGGCGCATGGAGTATCCCCTCTTCATCGGGTTCCTATGGGCGCTCCATCGGCTCTTTGAGGGCCTCAAGAGCCATCGTCCAGCCCTTAAAATCGCCTGGGCCGCGTACTGGGTCCGCTCCAGCCGCTTGGAACAGTCGGATCCGCATGACGTCAAACTCCATCCGAGACAAAAAAAGGGCGTGGAGCGAACGGCGAAGCGGCCCACCCCACGCCCTGTGCGTCCAATGCATGCCGGGGGCGGGATTTGAACCCGCACGGGCGCATGCCCACCACGCCCTGAACGTGGCGCGTCTGCCAATTCCGCCACCCCGGCGTCTGTTTCTAATTCTACCAAAGCCAGCTTTGCTGTCAAATCCTCTCTCCGTTTGATCGATGTGCGATGGAGGGACCGTTCCCCCTTGATGTCAGAGAGTGTCTGAAAACTTGCTCTGAGTAACGACCTGCCCTGTCCGTGGGGAAGGGCCCCACCCCCCTTTATCCCCCCTCCCCACGCGCGGCTCGGCCCCCAAAGCCCCCCGACGGAAACCCCGGATACCCGGATGGGCATCGCGTGAGAAGGGTGGAATCGTGGCGTGGCTTCCTGCATATTTCTCAGACACTCTCTCAGAGGGAGGCAGGAACCTTTCGCCCATTGTTCGGGAAAGAGGAGCCGGGCGCTCGCACTTGGGTGCCTGAGCGCCCGGCCCATCCCCAAAATCCGCTGGGAAATCCCCGTGGGCGCTGCAGACTACACAGCCACGGGGGCGCCGATCCGGGCACGCTCCTGGGCATCGAGGGCCGCGATGGCAGCGATGAAGACGATGTCCTGGACCTCGTCGCCGGTCTGAAGGACGTGCACGGGCTTCCCCATCCCCAGGAGGATCGGCCCGATGGCCTGGGCGTTGCCCAGCCGTTGCAACAGCTTGTAGGAGACGTTCGCCGCCTCCAGATCGGGGAAGACCAGGACGTTGGCGTCCTTCACCCGGCTGAAGGGATAGCGCTCCTCGATGATCTCCGGCACCACCGCCGTATCCGCCTGCATCTCCCCATCGATCAAGATGTCCGGCCGTCGCTGCCGCACGATCTCCACCGCCTGGCGCACCTTCTCCGCAAGCGGATGGCGTGTGCTGCCGAAGTTCGAGAAGGAGAGCATGGCCACCCGCGGCTCGATGTCGAAGCGCCGCGCGAAATCCGCCGCCATGATGGCGATCTCCGCCAGATCCTCCGCCGTGGGCTCGATGTTCACCGTGGCGTCGGTGAAGAAGTAAACTTTCTCTTTGACGATCATAATGTAAAGCCCGGCTACCTTACGGACCCCTTCGCGGACCCCCACGACCTGGAGGGCGGGACGGATGACGGCGGGGTAATCGTAGGTGAGGCCGGAGATGAAAGCATCTGCGTCCCCCATCTCCACCATCATCGGCCCGAAGTAATTCGGCTCCAGCAGCAGCGTGCGGGCCAGCGGGAGAGTGACGCCCTTGCGCTGGCGCTTCTCGAAGAGGCGCTGGGCGTATTCCTCCAGCCGCGGGAACTCGGGCGGGTAGACGATCTCCGGGCTGCAGCGCAAGCCCAGCTCCTCGATCCGCCGGCGGATGACCTCGGGACGGCCGATGAGGATGGGTCGGCCGATCCCCTCCTCTTGAATTAGGGCAGCCGCGCGCAGGATCTTGGGCTCCTCCCCTTCCCCGAAGGCGATCCGCTTGGGCGCCGCCTTCGCCTTATTGATAATGAAGCGCATTATCTGAGTGCCCTTCCCCAACCGGGCGGCCAGGCGCTCCCGGTATTCCTCGATGTCGATATGAATCCGGGCCACGCCCGTCTCCATCGCGGCCTGGGCCACCGCCGGCGCCTCCCAGAGCATCACCCGGGGATCCAACGGCTTCGGGATGATGTAATCCGGCCCGAAACGCAGGCTCTCCAACCCGTAGGCCTTCAGGACGCTGTCGGGCACATCCTCCCGGGCCAGCGCGGCTAGGGCCCGCGCGGCGGCCAGCTTCATCTCATCATTGATCGCCCGCGCTCGCACGTCGAGGGCCCCACGGAAAATGAACGGGAAGCCCAGGACGTTATTGACCTGGTTGGGGTAGTCGCTGCGGCCGGTGGCCACGATGGCGTCGGGGCGAATCTCCTTGGCCAGCTCATAACGGATCTCAGGATCCGGGTTGGCCAGGGCGAAGATGATAGGGCGCTCGGCCATCGTCTTCACCATCTCCGGGGTGAGCACGTCGGCCACGGAGAGCCCCAGGAACACATCCGCCCCCCGAATGGCCTCCGCCAGGGTGCGGGCGTCGGTCTCCGCGGCGAAGCGCTCCTTGTAAGGGTTCATTCCCTCCTTGCGGCCTTTGTAAATCACCCCTTTCGTGTCCACCATGATGAGATTCTCTTTCCGCACCCCCAACTTCACCCAGAGATCCGCACAGGCGATGCCCGAAGCCCCTGCCCCGTTGATCACCACCTTGATCTCATCAATGCGCTTGCCCACCAACTCCAGGGCGTTGAGCAGGGCCGCCGCCGAGATCACCGCGGTCCCGTGCTGATCATCGTGAAAGACCGGGATGTCCAGGGTGGCCCGCAGGGTTTCCTCGATGTAAAAGCATTCAGGGGCCTTGATATCCTCCAGGTTGATCCCCCCGAAGGTCGGGGCGATGAGCTGCACCACGCGGATGAACTCATCCGGATCCCGGGTGTTCACCTCAATATCAATGGCATCCACATCGGCGAACTTCTTGAAGAGCACCGCCTTGCCTTCCATCACCGGCTTGGAGGCCAGAGCCCCCCGATCCCCCAGGCCGAGGATGGCCGTGCCGTTGGAGATGACCGCCACGAGGTTCCCTTTGGTGGTGTATTCATAGGCCAGGTCTGGATTCTTCTCGATCTCCAAGACCGGATAGGCGACGCCCGGGCTGTAAGCGAGGGAGAGATCTCGCTGGGTGATCATCGGTTTCGTCGGGACGATCTCCAACTTCCCGGGGCGGCCCTTACGGTGATATTCCAGTGCGTCTTCGCGGAGCATAGGGACCTCCCAATGGCAGACTGAATTCGGACTGGGCCGGTGGAGGGAGCGCTCCGCCGTCCATTCCCATTTCCAGCATAATCCTGAGCCATCCTTTGGACAAACTCACTAGGGGAATTGCGATCAATCAAGTGCTTCAATCCCCCAAGCATTCCACCTTGGTTTCGTTACAATTAGGTTACAAACGGATGTCCGGTCTCTCCGCTGATCCGGTCAGGGAGCTTTTGAGGGCCTTCAAGCGGTGCGCTGTCACACAAGCCGTGGTTCCTACGATCCAGACGATGACCTAGTGCTTTTTCCAGATTTGTTTTTTGGGTACGCGATGGGGAAGCCCAAGGGCCCCTC
>DATMAC010000113.1:0-3864 GCA_035573655.1 Thermoflexus sp. | reverse complement strand
TCCTCACTTATGGGCAGGTAGTTACCCTGAGCGAGTTTTCAGAGGCTCTCTCAGGATTCCTCTTCGAAGGCCATTCCCAGCGCTGCGGGCGGCGAGACCTGGAGGCTATGGAGGATCCGAAGGGCGAGGCGACGGCTGGATTCGGGGAGACGCGATAACGCCGTCTGAACCCATTCAGTGTTCCCCAGATTGGTCAGCAACAACGCGAAGATCATAAGGGGGAACGGTGCGACATTGAGAACCTGAGAGGGGATCCCGGGAAGGCTGGGCTGGAGGACCAGGCTGACCCATTGGAGCCAGGCGAACAGCAACGCCCCGAAGGCTCCACGCACCGGATGCCAGCCCCCAAAGATCGTGATCGCCAGGACGATCCATCCGATCCCATCGATCCCGGAGATCGGCCCCTGCCATCCCCCTTTGAGATCCAAAGTATAAGCTGCCCCGGCGAACCCCACCAGAGCCCCACCCAGCACGGCGTATCCATATCGAATCCGTGTGACGGGGATCCCCCGCGCGAACGCTGCGGGGGGGCGCTCGCCGACGCAACGGAGCACCAGGCCCGGCCGGGTTTGGAAGATCCAGATCCAGGCCAACACGACGGTGAGCAAGGCAATGTAAACAATGGGGGTTTGCTGGAACAGCAGGGGTCCGAGGATCGGGAGGTCCTTGAGGAAGGGGATCGGAAGCGCTCCGACGCGTGGGCCTGGGACACCCATGAATGGATTGCCCAGGAAATAAGCCAGATCCCGACCCAACAAAGCCAGCACCAGTCCCACGGCGACCTGGGATTGGCGCAAGGTGAGGCTGGCGAAGGCGACCACGAAGGCCATCAACGCGCCGATGATCGTGCCCGTGAGGAACCCCAGTTCCAGGCTGCCCGTTTGCACCGCGACCGCGAAGCCGGCCATCGCGGCCAGCAACATCGCCCCGTTCACCGAGAGGTTCACCACCCCGGCTCGCTCCGAGAAAGTCTCGCCGATGACAGCGATGAGGAGCGGGGCGGCGGCGGCCAGAACCCCTGCCAGACCGAAAATCCACTCAGGCGTCATCTCCGGACTCCACCGTTGCTTTGGGTTGCCAACGGGCTCGTGCCCCCTGCATCAGCAACACGAAAAGCACCAAGGCGCCTTGCATCACCCCGGAGAGCGTGGAGTCAAGTTTCAACGTGATCGGGAGCTGGATGCTGCCGATGTTCAGGGCGGCGAAGAAGAACGCAATGGGAACGGACCAGGAAACGCGGTAATTGGCCAGCATGGCGACCAGCAGCCCCAGGTACCCATAACCGCTGGAGATGGGCGGGATCAGGCGGTGATAGACAGCTGTGACTTGAACCGCGCCCGCCAGCCCGGCCATGGCCCCGCATCCCAGCAAAGCCAGGAACAAATAACGAGCGGTCGGCACCCCCAGCCGATGCGCCGCGCGGATGTTCTTCCCGATCGCTTTCAGTCGGAGCCCAAAGTAGGTGTTGCGCAACAACACATAGACCAGAGCGATACTCAGGAGGGCCAGCATCAGAGCCCATGGGCTTAACCGGAGCCCTGGGAACACCGGCAACCAGAGGCGTTCCGGGAACGGTTCGGTTCCGCTCATGGAACCGATCCCCGGCCGCTTCCAGGGGCCGAAGATCAACCATAGGATCAGCGTCGTCGCGACGAAATTCAACCCCAGGCCACCGAAGATCTCGTGAACCCCTCCATAGATCTTCAGCAAGCCCACCAGCCCGGCCCACGCGGCCCCTCCAACGATCCCAGCCGCCATCGCCAGAATGAGAATGAGCGGAGCCGGGAGGCTCGTCTCCTGCAGCGCGCGCATCATCCCGGTCGCCGCGATGGCCCCCAGCACAATCTGGCCTTCTACGCCGATGTTCCACAGCCCGGCGGTGAAGGTCAGCAACAGGCCAGAGGTCACCAGCATCAAGGGGACCCAGGCCACGAGGATATCGGTGGCGCGCTTCAGGGAGCCGAAAGCCCCCTCCAGAACCTGCCGGTAAGCCTCAAGGGGAGGAGCGCCGGCCATCAACAACACGATCGTGGTGAAGAACAAGGCCATCAGAACCGAAAGGCCTTGAAGACCAAATTCCGCCCATCGGGAGGGGCGGATGCGAGGGAGCAGGCTCTCTTTCATCGCGCTCACTGGCTCCGTTTAAAATCTCCACCTGTGTAACAGCGCCCCATAGATTGCTTCATCCGCAGGGGTTTGGGGCGAGCTTTCGATTCGTGGAATCCATGTGAAGGGTGGTGGGTCGCGCAAGCGGCCCACCCCTCACAGGCGCGAACGATCCGTCACGGTCTGGGGCGCGGGGAATTTCACGGGCTGCGCTCACCACCCCCGCCCGGCGATCATATGGCCAAGCCGATCCAACGTCAGCCCTTCGACCTCCATCGGCTCTGAGATCCGACCGCTGAAGAAGACGATGATCCGATCGCAATATTGCAACAATTCATGAAGGTCGGAGGAGATCACCAGGATCGCAGCCCCTTCCTGAGCCCGCTCCTTCAGCCGTCGCCAGATCCATAGGCTGGATTCCACATCCAGCCCGCGCGTGGGATGTTCCAGCAACAGCAGATGAGCGGGCGTTCGGATCAACGCCAGAAGGGTTCGCTGTTGATTTCCCCCAGAGAGGGCTTCGACAGGGGTCTCCGGCTTCCCCCGGATGTTGAAATCCCGAATTCGGCGCAGGGCCTCCCGCCGTGCTCGCTCCCAATCGATCAAATGCTGGCCGTTCGGATATACCAGCTCAAAATGTTCGGCCAAAGTGAGACCGGGGATCAATCCCTCCTCCAGGCGATTGGCGGGCACGAACAGCACTCCGGCTTTCAGGAAGGCGTGATAGGGTTTCCCGGTGAGATCTTTCCCTCGCACTCGGATGGATCCCTCCCAGGGAGGGACGAGGCCTGCGCAGGCGCGCATGAACAGTTGCTGCCCGCTCCCTTCCATCCCAGCCAGCCCGATGATCTCTCCGGATCGCACCGTGAGATTCACCCGCCCCAATCGGAGCCGGTGGTCACCCACGACGAGATTCTGGACCTCCAGAACCGGCTCGCCAGGAGGGATAGGCTGGCGTTCCGGCGTAGGGATCGATCGGCCGAACATCATCTCGATCAGGCGTTGAGGGGAATACGGCGGTGTCGCCTCCCCCGCCAGACGGCCCTGACGTAGCACGGTGACCCGCTGGCAAAGCTCCTCCACCTCCTCCAGTTTATGGGTCACAAAGATAATGGTCTTCCCCTCTCCTGCCAGACGGCGCAGGGTGTTGAAAAGCTGAATCTTTTGAGGCGCGCTGATGCCCGTCGTGGGCTCGTCCAGAATCAGCACCCGGACCCCGCGGCCGAGGAGGCGGAGCAGCTCCAGCTGCTGACGTTCCCCGACCGTCAGGCGATCGACCCGGACCTCTGGGTCCAGGTCGAACCCGAACTGGCGAGCCAGTTCTTGCAAAGCCCGTCGAGCTCCCCGACGATCCAACCAGAATCCCCCTTCGTAACCCATCATGAAATTATCCAGGACGGACATAGCTGGGAAGTCCATCGGATCCTGATGGAGCATCCCGATCCCATGTCGAAGGCCTTCCGCCGGGGAGGCGAAGCGAACGGGTTGTCCGTCCAGAAAGATCTCCCCCCGATCCGGCCGCAGGTAACCGGAGAGGATCTTCATCAACGTCGTCTTGCCCGCTCCGTTCTCCCCGAGAAGGCCGTGGATGGTGCCTGCCTCAACGGTGAGGCTCACATCCTGGAGAGCCCGCACAGGCCCAAAGGATTTATATATGTGACGCATCTCGATCTTCATAGTGCTTCTTCCAGAATTTTTGGTTCCCTGAGGGTTTTGGGGGCGAGCCGGGCGCCTTTGGCGCCCGGCTCGCCCCCAAAA
>DATMAC010000112.1:0-5514 GCA_035573655.1 Thermoflexus sp. | reverse complement strand
TCGGAACCGGTTCCGGGATCGCCTCCCGTGCCGGCTGAACGCGCCAGATGCGGGTGGGATCGGTGATCCGATCCGGGAACAGGACGCCGTCCAAATGATCGATCTCATGCTGGAACACCCGGGCCACCAGCCCCTCTGCCCGGATTCGAACCCATCGTCCCTCGCGGTTGAGGCCCCGCACGACGACGGACCGGGCTCGGGGGACCCATCCATACCATCCGGGGATGGAGAGACAGCCTTCAACGCCTTCCACGATCTCCGGGGAGGCCTCGACGATCTCGGGGTTGATGAGAACATAAAGTACCCCGCTCCCGGGAACCTCTTCGTCTTCCGGGACCTCCACCACGATCACGCGGAGGGATTCCCCCACCTGCGGCGCGGCCAAGCCGATCCCCTCCGCCGCCCGCATGGTCTCGACCATGTCATCGATCAATCGGCGGAGGGCCGGCGTGATCCGGGTCACGGGCTCTGCCTTCCGCCGCAGGATGGGATGATCCGCCATCACAATCGGTCGAATGGCCATCTCGGCGCTCCCCTTGTCATTTGATGCAGGGCATCTGCAGATGGTGACACGGGATCTGAAGAGCTGAGTTGGGGTTGTTTCCTCTCGGACCTATTATCGAAGTCTGGGTTTGATTTTAAAGGATTCCAGCTTAGATTGCCATATTCATATTGGGGGCTTTTGGGGTTGAGCCGCGCGCCTTCGGCGCGCGGCTCAACCCCAAAATATTCTTCATCCTATTGGACGCCAGGGGGAACCAGAGGATGGTGATCAGCATTTGCAAAAAGGAAAGTTGGAACCTCGGCCCTCGGCGGAGCGTCTCTCCAGTGAGACCAATAGGGAGAGGAGGCTGCCATGCGCTCGCTGCTTCTCGGGATCGCTTTCCTGGTGCTTTTTGCCGCGTGCGCGCCGGCCGCGCGGACCCCTGCTGCGGTTCCCCCGGCGCCCGCAGAGCCTTCCCTTGGGCAAGCCGGAATCGAATCAGCTGAGAAGGGAGGGGTAGCTGGCTCAGAAGCGAGGGATCTCACACGGTTCCAAAAGGCTCCGGCCTCTGCCCCCGGGGCGCCCGCTGCCACACCGGTTGCGATCGAAGTGAACCCTCCCGGGGTGATCCCCAACCCGGCTGCCCGTATGATCATTAAAAACGCCGAGATGCGCCTTGTGGTCTCCCATGTCGATGAGGCCCTTACCCGCATCGAAGGGCTGGTGGCGGACGTAGGCGGCTATATCCTGAACAGCCGCACCTGGTTTCAAGAAGGGGAGAAATACGCCAGCCTGACGTTTGCGGTCCCTTCGGAACGGTTCGAGGAGACCCTGGGCCGTTTGCGCCATCTCGCGCTGCAAGTGGCCGACGAGAACACTTCCGGCCAAGACGTGAGCCAGGAGTACGTCGATCTGGAGGCTCGATTAACGAACCTGGAGGCGGCGGCGGCGCGGCTCCGGGAGTTCCTGAAGGATGCGAAATCCGTGGAGGAGGCCCTCCAGGTGGAGGCCCGATTGCGGGAGCTGGAGGGGGAGATCGCCCAGGTGAAAGGCCGCATGAACTTCTTGAAGGGGCGCTCCGCCTACTCGCTGATCACGGTGATCCTGGAGCCGATGCGGCCCACCCCCACACCGACCCCCACGCCTACCCCCGTTGTGTGGAATCCTGGGGAGACGTTCCGCGAGGCCACGGGCGTGTTGGGGCTCCTGATGCGGGCCTTGGTGGACCTCAGCATCTGGGTGCTGGTGCTGGGGGGTCCATTCATGTTCCCGGCGGGGCTGATCGCGTTTGCGGTCTATCGACTTCGGAACCGCCATCGACGGCAACCGCCTGCCTAAGAGGTTGAGATATGATCCACGCGCTCTCCAATGGGGGCCGCCGAAGGCACCCTCCCCGCAGCTCTCTGGGCTGCGGGGAGGGGCCATCCGGCTTCCTCATTGCCTATCCAAGGAACAAATTGGTCTCCGGCTCGCCTCCAAAACCCCCAGAAGAAAACCAACAGCCTACCTCTGACCTTCCTGCCTATCATCTATCAGCAATCTGCTATGATGACCATCACTGTATTTCTGCTAATCATGCTTTAAATTCAAAGCGATGATCCTCAATCCGGTGGTATGTCTGAGGTGTCGCACCGGAGATTTGGGCAATCCCATTCCCAAGGGTCCGTGAACCGGTCAAGCGGGGATGGATTTCCCAGTTGGTAACGATTCCGCCTGGTCCCATCCGGTTCGGAGCTCTCATGAGAGGGGGCGGAAGAGCCCCATTCCCCTCTCCACGGCCCAAAGGGCCGTGGAGAGGGGATGAAAAAATGTTTTGGGGGCCGAGCCGCGCGCCTTGGCGCGCCCCCCAAGCCCCAGGGGGAACCGTCTATATCCGTATAGAACGGCTGAATCGTTGCCCCAGTTCTGGCAAGGAGGGGCCGAGCGCCCAACGGGTACTTCCCGACCTCTGAATCTTTCATGTCGCGCATATGACTCACTGTCACTCTGAGACGGTTCGGATCACTGAGGAAGAAGTGGGGCGACCGATCGTGCTGGTGGGGCCGCCGAATGTGGGGAAATCGGCCCTCTTTTTCCAGCTCACGGGTCGCTATGTGACGATCTCGAATTACCCGGGGACCACCGTGGATCTCCTCATGGGCCGTCTGCCTGAAGGGGGATCGCTGCTGGATACCCCGGGAACCCGCAGCCTGTTCCCGCTTTCGGCGGAGGAACAGGTCACCCAGTCGGTGCTTCTCACCACCCGGCCCCAAGCAGTCATCCAGGTCGCCGATGCCCGGCAGCTCCGTCAGGCTCTCCTTCTCACGCTCCAACTGGCTGAGCTGGAGGTCCCCACGATTCTGGATCTGAACCAGATGGATGAAGCGCAGGCGGAGGGAATCGAGATCGATCTGGAGGGTCTGGCGGCTCGCCTGGGGATCCCCGTGGTCGCCACAGTGGCCGTGTCGGGGCGAGGGCTGGACCGCCTGCGAGCGCTCATCCCTGAAGCCCGCGTCCCTCGGGTGCGCCCCACTTACGATCCGCCCCTCGAGGAGGCCCTTCAACGACTGGAGACGCAGCTGCCGCCCGAGCCGGGCCGTCGCTACCGGGCCATCGGGCTGCTCCTCGACGATCCAGCGATCCTCCAGCAAATCCCGGATGAGGCGCTCCGTCGGGAGGCGGCGGCGCTCCGCAAAGCCCTGGAGGAGCATTACGGACGTCCACTTCTCTACATCTTCGCGCGCCAGCGACATCGCTGGGCCGAGGAGCTGTTGAAGGATCTCGTGCGACGGGCGCCCCGCACCGTGGGCTTATGGGCGCGAGTTCGGGGATGGCTGGACACCCTCACCCTCCATCCGATCGTGGGCTGGTTGTTTATCGCTTTCGTCTTGTGGGCCACCTATGAGATCGTGGGCGTCTTCGGCGCCCAAGTGTTGGTGGACTTCCTGGAGGAAACGGTCTTCGGCACGTGGGTGATCCCGTGGCTTACAGCGTTGGCCGAACGTTGGATCCCATGGGCGCTGGTTCGGGATTTCCTGCTCGGGCCTTACGGGCAGATCCCCATAGCGTTGACTTATGGGTTGGCCATCGTGTTGCCCATTGTGAGCACCTTCTTTCTGGTGTTCAGCCTGATGGAGGATTCCGGTTATCTCCCCCGGCTGGCCGCGATGCTCAATCGCCCGTTCAAGGCCCTGGGGCTGAATGGGCGCGCTGTCCTCCCCTTAGTGCTGGGGTTGGGCTGTGTGACCATGGCGACGATGACCACGCGGGTGCTGCACACCCGGAAAGAACGGGTGCTGGTCACGCTATTGCTCGCCCTTGCGGTCCCGTGCTCAGCCCAGCTGGGAGTGGTCTTCGGGATGATCGCCATGGCCGGCCCCACGGCGTTGGGGATCTGGTTGGGGGTGGTGGCCGCGGTGTTGGGCCTGGTGGGTTATCTGGCCGCCCGAGTGGTGCCTGGGGAGAGCTCGGATTTTATCCTTGAGCTCCCGCCGCTGCGGATGCCGCGGCTGGACAATCTGGTCTTGAAGACGCTGGCCCGTCTGGAGTGGTATCTCAAGGAGGTTGTGCCCCTGTTCATGCTGAGCACAGCGATCCTGTTCCTGTTGGATCGCCTGAGGGTGCTGGGATGGATCCAGGCGGGGATGTCGCCGCTGGTGACCGAGTGGCTGGGGTTACCGCCTGAAACGGCCGGGATGTTCCTCCTGGGTTTCCTCCGCCGGGATTATGGGGCGGCTGGGTTGTTCGACATCGCCCGGCAAGGCTTGCTCACCAGCCATCAGATCCTGGTGAGCCTGGTGGTGATCACCCTCTTCATCCCATGCATCGCGACCGTTATGATGATGATCCGGGAGCATGGATGGCGCACCGCGGCGGCGATCGCCGCCTTTGTTTTCCCCTTTGCGTTCTTCGTCGGCGGCCTGATCCATCGGCTGCTGCTCTGGACCGGATGGGGGTGAGAGGATGCGCATCCGCTGTCCGATGTGTGGGCATGAGTTCGACCCTTCCGATCTTCGGTGCCATGTCGGATGTCCTCTGGGGGCGCGCTGCACCCTGATCTGTTGCCCTCAGTGTGGCTATCAGATGCCGGATTTGGAGCGTTCGGCCAGCGCTCGCTGGTTCCAACGTCTCTTCGCTCGGCTCCGCCCAGAAGGAGGGATCCGCGGGAGCCCCCATGCGACGCTCGCTGAGGTTCCGCCTGGGCAGTCAGTGGTTGTGCTCGAAATAGAGGAAACGAGGGGGGATCAGTTGGCGCGCTTAGCGCATCTGGGGGTGTTGCCTGGCGTAGCGATTCGTGTCCTCCGGCGGCGCCCTGTGTTGATTGTGGAGGTGGAAGGGACCACCCTGGCGTTAGATCCTGACGTGGCCGCACACATCCGTGTGGGCCCAGTGTAACGCCGCTCTGTGCCCTTACCTTTTATTTGGGGGCTGGGCCTTCGGCCCAGCCCCCAAAAGATTTTTCTTCCCCGCGGCCCCTTCGGGCTCCGAGGTGGGGCTATCTCCATCCTCATCGTTATGCCATCCTTGTTCGAACTTTAAAAAGCCATGGCCTTACCGGGCTCTTGTCCTCCAGATCCGCAGTTCTCCGTTATAATCAAATCGAGCACATGGATTCAGGCCTCGCCTCTGGACGATCGGCGCATGCCCCTCCAGTTCCCCAGCTTTTCATCCTCTCCCCCTTGCCTGCTTTGCGGGGGAAGGGGGGAAGGGAGAGGGCGAGGGCGGGCTTGTTCTATCGACCTGATGGGAAGGGGGATCCGGATGCAGGAGATCACGCTTTCCCAGTATTGCGCAGAGATCGAACGCCTCCTCCAGGACGAAGCCTACGATGAGGCGATCGCTCATTGCTTCCACATCTTGAAGCGCTATCCGAAGTATTACAAGGCGTACCGCCTGCTGGGCCAGGCATATCTCGAGAAAGGCCTGAACGAGGCGGCGATGGATCTCTTCGCCCGCTCGCTGAGCGCGGACCCTGAGGATTTCCTCCCCCGTATCGGCTTGAGCGTGCTCTATGAACGCCAGGGGAAGATCGCCGAGGCCGCTTGGCAGAT
>DATMAC010000111.1:0-6089 GCA_035573655.1 Thermoflexus sp. | reverse complement strand
AATCTGCTTCCTAAGAGTGTCTGAGAAATAGGCAGGAAGCCAGGTCACGATTCCGCCCTGCTCACGCGACGCCAACCCGGGTATCCGGGGTTTCCGTCGAGGGGCTTTTGGGGCTGAGCCGCGCGCCTTCGGCGCGCGGCTCAGCCCCAAAAACATTTCGATCCCCCCTCCCCACGGCCCCTTGGGCCGTGGGGAGGGGGGATCCAGAGAGGTGGGGCCCTTCCCTATTTTAGGTAGTTACCCAGAGCGGGTTTTTAGACACTCTCTAAGGCAAGATGGGCGCGCGAAGAGCCAAGAACGGGGCTAGGGAGCTCAGAGAATGATGATCGGTCAGATGCGGATTCCGATCCGGGGCCTTCAGGACGCGGGAAAGGCGATTTCCCTGGAAAAAGCATTGCGACAGCAAGAAGGGGTGATCTGGGCGACGGTGAACTTCGCGGCTCAGGAGGTGATTTTGTTCTATCATCCGCCGAGCTTCCGGCTTCATCGGATCTTACAGGTCGTTCGCAGCCAGGGCTGTGAGGCGGAATTGCCCCAGCGGTCGATGGGTTTCTCTTCCCTTCAGACATGGCTCCATGCCATCGGGGTCCCGTTCGGAGCTGGGTTGGTCGGGGCAGGTTTGCTGGTCGGGCTCTATTTGGGCCTGGTGACCCTGGCCCAGGGTTGGAGGCATGCCTTGGAGCTCCTATGGGGGGACCGATGGCTGGTGGGGGCGATCGCGGCCGGGTTTGGGATCCAGGTTGGGCTTTACATCCATCTGAGGCGGCTGCGCGCATGTGGCGCGAACCCCCGGACGCCAACCGCCCTGACCGCGGCCGGAACAGGTACCTCCAGCGTCGCCATGGTCGCATGCTGCGCCCATCACATTACCGACACGCTGCCGCTCCTGGGCCTCTCGGCCGCTGCCACGCTGCTGAATCAATATCGCATCCCCTTTATGGTGGTGGGGATCGGAACGAACCTGGTGGGGATCCTATGGATGGGGCGAGAGCTCTTGCGGCTGCGCAAACAGATGAAGCTTCCAACCACGCTCCATCTTTCCTGAAGGAGGAGATCAATGGCCCTTCAACAGGTGAGCCTGCCGATCCTTGGGATGAGTTGTGCTTCCTGCGCGGCGACCATCGAGGGGGTCCTGAAGGGGATCGATGGGGTCGCCCGGGTTCAAGTGAATGTGAACGGTGGGCGGGCGCTGGTGGCTTATGAGCCTGAACGGGTCAATCTGGCCCGCCTCGTCGCTGCGATCCAGGAAGTGGGTTACCAAGTGGCGACCGCTCAAACCACCCTCCAGATCTCCGGGATGACGTGCGCTTCCTGTGTGGCGCATGTGGAAGGGGCCTTGCGGGAATTGGAGGGGGTCCTCCAGGCAACCGTCCATCTGGGGTTGGGTCTCGCCCGTGTGGAATACATCCCCGGCCTGGTCACGCCCGCTCAGATGATCCGCGCGGTTCAGGCCGTAGGCTATGAGGCGCGAGTGCAGGAGGAAGGGGTTAGCGCGCTGGACCGAGAGCGGGAGGCCCGACAACGGGAGATCCGACGCCAGGGGCTGTATCTGCTCTTCGCCGCCCCTCTCGCCCTCTTGGTGATGCTGGGCACTTTCCGGGAGTATTGGATCCTGCCCGCCATCGTTCCGGAGTGGCTGGGCTATAAGTGGGTCCTGGCCCTGCTGACGACGCCGGTTGTCCTGGGGCCAGGGCGCCAATTCTTCGTCAATTCATGGCGTGGGCTGCGACACGGTGTCACCGACATGAACCTGCTTTATGCGACCGGCATCGGAGCCGCTTACGGCATCGCCCTGATTAACACGTTCTTTCCCAAAGCCGGATTTGGAGGCGAGGGGGCCACTTTCTTTGAATCGGCCGCGCTGTTGACGGCTTTCATCGTTTTGGGTCGGTTCCTCGAGGCGGTCACCCGCGGGCGGACGAGCGAGGCGATCCGCAAGCTGATGAAACTGCAACCCAAACGCGCCCGGGTCCTGCGCGATGGACAGGAGATCGAGGTGCCGGTGGAGGAGGTGATCGTCGGGGATCTCATCTTGGTCCGGCCCGGCGAGCAGATCCCGGTGGATGGGGTGGTCGTGGAGGGTTATTCCGCGGTGGATGAAAGCATGCTGACGGGCGAGTCGATGCCCGTGGAGAAGCGGCCGGGGGATGAAGTGATCGGGGGGACGATGAACAAAACCGGGGCCTTTAAGTTCCGGGCGACGCGGGTGGGCGCGGAGACCGCCTTGGCCCAGATCATCCGGCTGGTGGAGGAAGCCCAGGCCAGCAAGGCGCCGATCCAGAAACTGGCGGATTGGGTGGCTGGCCATTTCATCCTGGGCGTGCATCTGTTGGCGATCCTGGTTTTCGTCTTCTGGTTCTTCGTGGGCTATGAGCGCTTCTTCGACCCGAACAGCGCCTTTTTGCTCTCCCCCTACCGGCTGGGTGAGATCGGCGTCTTTGGCTTCTCCCTGCTCCTGAGCGTCACGGTGCTGGTGATCTCATGCCCGTGCGCGGTCGGCCTGGCCACGCCCAGCGCCATCATGGCCGGCACCGGGAAGGCGGCCGAACATGGGGTTCTCTTCAAGAACGCGGAGGCCATTGAGAACGCCACCAAGCTGACCACCATCGTCTTCGATAAGACGGGGACGCTGACGCGCGGCGAGCCTTCCGTGACCGATGTGATCGCTGTGGAAGGGGTCACCCCCGAGGAGGTCCTGTGGTGGGCTGCCCTGGCGGAGAAGAACAGCGAGCATCCGCTGGGCGAGGCGGTCCTCCGAGCCGCGCGCGCTCGGGGCCTGGAGATCCCGGATGCGGAGGCCTTCCAAGCCATCCCCGGGCACGGCGTGGAGGCCCGCTATCAGGGAGAGCGGATCCTCCTGGGCAACCGCAAGCTGATGAGGGAGCACGGGATCGATCTCTCCGGCCTGCAACCCCAGGCCGAGGCCCTGGAGCGGGAGGGCAAAACGGTGATGTTCCTCGCCCGCTCCGACCAGGCGCTGGGTCTGCTCGCCGTCGCCGATACCTTGAAACCTTACGCCATCGAGGCGATCCGGCGGCTGCAGGCCATGGGCCTGAAGGTGGTGATGCTGACTGGGGACAACCGACGCACCGCGGAGGCCATCGCCCGTCAGCTCGGCATCGACCGGGTGCTGGCGGAGGTCCTGCCTCAAGACAAGGCGGCGGAGATCCGCCGGTTGCAGCAAGAGGGACATCGAGTGGCGATGGTGGGGGATGGGGTGAACGATGCGCCGGCCCTCGCCCAGGCCGATGTGGGGATCGCCATCGGTTCGGGCACGGATATCGCCAAAGAGACCGGGCATGTCATCCTGATCCGCGAGGATCTGCGGGATGTGGTGGTCGCTTTGGATATCGCCCGGGCCACGATGCGTAAAGTGAAGGAGAACCTTTTCTGGGCCTTTATTTACAACACGGTCAGCATCCCGATCGCCGCGGGAGTCCTTTACCCGGCCTTCCGGGTGGTGGTCAGCCCGGAGTGGGCGGCTTTCCTCATGGCGCTAAGTTCCCTCACGGTCACCCTGAACACCCTGCGGATGCGGGGCTATGTGCCGGCCCTACGCCGTGAGGAACGCGCAACCGTCCGCGCTCATCCGGTGGCGGCATCGGCCCCCAGCGGCCAGTGAGGGACGATCTTTTCAATGGAGGTCCTGGATATGGAGTCCATGGAGCCCATCGGACGTGAGATCGCGCGGCGCAGCGCCATCACTTACACGGCGATTTCCTTGTTGGCAGCGTTGTTGTTCTTCGGAGCAGCGACCTGGAAGGGAGGGTATTCCGAGGTCGCCCGGTGGGGCGGCGCGGCGTGGGTCTTCCTGTTAAGCATGATCGTCACCATGCCGCTGGTCACCGCTTATTACCGGAAACGCGGACGCCGCACGTCCATCGGAGGCGCCTGATCGCGAGGGGATTTCCTGAGGGGGATGAAGGGAGATGGGGCTTCACATCTCCTCTCGCGGGCTCTGAACGGGGCAATTCCTATACTCCAAGGAAGGAGGTGAAGAACGATGTGCTGCATGATGCATCTGCTGGGACATTCTCAGCACTCCGAGCGTGCCCATTCCTCCAGTTCCTCTCAAGACGCGTCGTTGCTCGACATCTTGAAGCGGCGATACGCTCTGGGGGAGATCACCCGGGAGCAGTTCGAGGAGATGAAGCGCGTTCTGGGCTTGGAGGAAGAGGCGCAGCCGCCTCAGGGCGGCCATGCCGCTCATGGGGGCCATGGCTGTTAGCGGAGGCGGAGGAAGACAGCTGGCGGAGCCCATTCGAACTTCTACAGGAGGCGAACCCATGGCGAAGGATCTCGTGTGTGGGATGGAAGTTGAGGAGGCCAAAGCGGCCGCCACCTCTGTGTATAAGGGCCAGACCTATTACTTCTGCTCCGTAGGTTGCAAGGCCGCTTTCGATAAAGATCCGGAGAAGTATATCGGCAAGGCCCATTCGGAGCACCCAGAGGCCCATGGCGGCCCGCATGGATCTCACCACTGAAGCGCAACGGAGGCTTTCCCGTGGGGGTGGACCGGATGCCTCAGCATCCGGTCCACCCGCAAAAGGTTTTGATGTGGAGGCTGATGGAGCGCTCATTGGAGCCAGGCCACAGGTAGGGAGAGAAAGCAGGTAGGGAGAGAAAGTGGGAAGAGATGTTCCACGGAGAGAGGGGAGAGAACCTGATGGGAACCCGTTTGGAAACGATGGGCATGGCCTTCTTGATATGGGTGTGCACATTGCCGCTGGTGGGGCTATTCATCCTCCCATGGCTCGGCTGGCGGGTCGCCTTGGGGACTGGGCTGGGCCTTTTGGTCTTTCTCCTGATCCTCTGCTGGCTGGTTTGCAGCACGTTCCCATCCTGGTTGTCGAAGCGAGTTCAGCATGATGAACGCCGTTTCTGAGGCCGCGTGGGTGCGAGAGCGCTACAACCGACGGGCGGTCACTTATGATCTGGAAACCGCCCCCTTGGAACTCTTGATCGCGCCGTGGCGGCGTTGGGTCTGGGAGCACGTTCGTGGACCACGGGTCCTGGAGATCGGGGTGGGAACCGGGCAGAATTTCCCCTATTATCGGTCGGAGTGGGAGATCACCGCTGTAGACCTGAGCGAGCGGATGCTGGAGCGGGCCCGAGGCAAAGCTCAACGTCTGGGATTGAAGGTTCGCATGTTGCTAATGGATGCCCAGGGCCTTGCCTTCCCGGATGCGTTTTTCGACACCGTTGTCGCCACCTGGGTGTTCTGCTCGGTTCCCGACCCGATCCGAGGACTCCGGGAGGCTTACCGGGTGCTCCGGCCTGGAGGCCGGTTGGTCCTTCTGGAACACGTTCGAGCTCCTGACCCTTTGGGGCGGTGGATGGATTTCCTGGATCCCTGGGTGGTTCGCTGGAGCGGAGCGCACATCAACCGGCGCACCGTGGAGAACGTCCGGCAGGCCGGTTTTGAGATCGAAGCCTTACATACCTCCATCCTCGGCATCGTGAAACGGATCGTGGCTCGACGTCCGGAAGCGAGGCAATGAGCGCTGCCCCAGCCAAGTTACGCAGCTGGTTTTCTTCGGGGGGTTTGGGGGTGGGGACATTCCACCTCTTCCCGCGGGCCCTGAACTGCGTAACTCCTATTCCAGATCTCTTCCGGGGAGGCAGCGATGGCGGAGGCGCGGGCACTTCCGACAGCAGCGACCTCGGGCATCACCCGGCGTGAATTCCTTACCTATGTATGGGCCGCCTCAATGGCCCTCTTTATGGCGGAGAGCGGTGGGGTGGTGCTTTTGTTCGCCCTCCCGCGGTTCCGTGCGGGGGAATTCGGTGGCATCTTCCGGCTCGGCCCCGCGGGGGTCGTCCTGCCTCGGGTTGGAGAAGGTCCTCAGGAATATCCGGATGCCCGGTTCTGGTTGGTCAATACGGAGAAGGGGATCCTGGCTCTTTACAAGGTGTGCACCCATCTGGGCTGTCTCTACAAGTGGGTGCCCAGCAATTTCCGTTTTGAATGCCCGTGTCACGGCTCCAAGTTCCAGCTGGATGGCACTTACATTGAGGGGCCGGCCCCGCGGGATCTGGATCGCTTCGTGATCTACCTGAAGGACGCCAGCGGTCGGGTGGTGGCCCAA
>DATMAC010000110.1:0-13147 GCA_035573655.1 Thermoflexus sp. | reverse complement strand
CCCGCCCCTCTTGCAGGATGAGGTGGATTCCTCGATGGGATATGGGCCGTCGAAGGCAGGCCCGTATCCCATCGAGGAACGAGCACCACCCAAGCGACCGCCCGCATGCTTGCTCTTAACGCAAGCTTCACCGGACACTCCTGGAGATTTTAAGCCCCTTTCTCCGCGCAGAGTGGGCTTTCAGCCAGGCAGCGATCTCGGAGATCTCTGGTTTGGACTCAGCAACGTAGAGGGTGAACGCCTCCAATTCTTCATTGGTGGCGGTCAGGCGATAACCGTTCTGGAGCAGGAAGAGGGCGGCGGCGGCAATCCCTGTGCGCTTGTTGCCATCCACAAAGGGATGATTCCGGATGAGGGAGTCCATAAGGGCGGCTGCTTTGGAGAAGAGATCGGGGTAGAGGTCTTTCCCGCCGAAGGTTGCCTGAGGACGAACCACCGCCGACTCCAGTAAGGAGAGGTCCCGCACCCCATGGGCCCCACCTGTCTCCTCAATCAGGCGGGCGTGTAGAAAGAGCACCTGTTCAACGGTGAGGAATCTCATCGCCGAGCCAGGGCTTCCAGCGCAGGGCGGTACTGCTCGATGAACTCAGCGACCTGGCGAGCGAACTCTTCATCCACACCGGGAAGTGCGGAACCCACCGGGGTGATGATAATTCGCCGCCGCTCCCGGTCTACCTCTACAGAGACCTCAGACCCTTCCCGAAGACCCAGGAGCTCCAGTGCATCTTTAGGTAGAGAGACGACAGCGCTGTTCCCTGTCCGAAAGATTTTCCGTAGCATTTCGTGCTCTCCGTTCCGTTGTACTTACATTGTAAGTATACCGCTGGAGAGCCCTATGAGCAACCTGGGAATGAGAATCGATCCCCCGATACCCCGGGCGGTTCCGGCGGTGAAGCCGACCGTGATCCGCCGAGGGGTCGATGGACCCTCCACGGGCGATGGCGGAATCGACCCCGCCAACGGGAGGGCTGCCGGCGCTCGGGCCCCTGGGAACCTCGACGGCCGCTTCGTGTCGGTAGGGGTATAATCATTACAGAACTATGGAAACGTCCGAGCGGATGGTTGAGCTTCAATTCTCCTGGCGATCGCTCCAGGGGCCCCGTGTGATCGCCCGGTTCCGAGCGGCGATCGAGGGGGAGGATCCGGTGATGCGCCGGGTCTTCTGCCGTCTGGTGGCGTTGCTGGAAACCCGGATCCCGCCCGGAGTGGAGGACCCGCTGCTGTCCCCGGAGTCCCTCCGGGGCCTGGAGGGGAAACGCGTGCAGGTCCCCGAGGAGGCGCTGGAGGGACTGGTCCTCCCCTTGAAACGGGAAACCCTCACGGGCGGTCTGCGCATTCCATATTTTCGGTGAAGCGTGACCTACCCGAAATCCGAGGAGGTCGGGCATGCCTGCGAAGAAGACGACGGCGAAGAAGAAGGCGGCGAAGAAGACGGCCCCAAAGCGGGCCGTCCGTCCGGCGGCCCGCAAGGCGCCGGCCCGGAAGACGGCGGCCCGTCGGGCAGCGGTTCCAGCTCCTGAGACGCCGGCCCAGCCCTTTAAGATCACGTACGCCACCCTGGCCGTCCCCAGCGAGGAGCTCCATATCCGCTACGAGGTCGCCCTCGCCAAGGTTCGGGAGAGCTTGGGCGAGACGTTGCCGATGGTCATCGATGGCCAACCGCGATACACCGACCGCACTTTCGAGGATCGTTCCCCGATCAACACCGATTGGCTGCTCGGGGTCTTCCAGCGGGGAACCCCTCGGGATGTCGAGGATGCGGTGGCCGCGGCCAAGGCCGCTTTCCCGGTTTGGAGCCGGTTGCCCTGGACGGAGCGGGTGAAGATTATGCGGCGGGCGGCGGATCTGATCAGCGAGCGGGCCTTCGAGATCGCCGCCCTGATGAGCTTGGAGGTGGGCAAGAACCGGTTGGAGGCCCTTGGGGATGTGGAGGAGACGGCCGATTTGATCCGCTACTATTGCGATCAGATGGAGGCCAACGACGGCTACATCAAGCCGATGAAGCAGGAATCCCCCAAGCACCACAACCGCAGCGTGCTCAAGCCCTACGGGGTTTGGGCGGTGATCTCCCCCTTTAACTTCCCGCTGGCCCTGGCCGGCGGCCCTGCCGGCGCCGCGCTGCTGGCTGGCAACACCGTCGTTTTCAAGCCGGCTTCCGATACCCCTTACGTCGGCTATAAGCTCTACGAGATCTTCCGGGACGCCGGCGTGCCTCCGGGGGCCTTCAATTACATCACCGGCGGTGGCAGCGAGGTGGGGGATCCCCTCGTCTTGCATCCGGACGTCGCAGGGATCACCTTCACCGGCAGCTACGAGGTGGGGATGTCCATCTACCGCAAGGTGGCAGCTTCCACCAAGCACCCCAAGCCCATCATCCTGGAGATGGGGGGCAAGAACCCGGTGATCATCAGCCGTCACGCCGATTTAGATCGGGCGGCCTTGGGGTGCATGCGCTCGGCCTTCGGCCTCCAGGGCCAGAAGTGCTCGGCCGCCTCACGGATCTATGTGGAGCGCCCGGTTCGGGATGCCTTCCTGGAGAAGTTCCTCGACCTCACCAGCCAGATCCGGATCGGCGATCCGACCCAGCGGGATGTTTTCCTGGGGCCGGTGATCAATCGCACCGCCTACGAGAAGTTCCAGCGCTATATGGAGATCCTGCGGCGCGATGGGGTGGTCCTCTTCGGAGGCAATGTCCTGACGGACGGGGAGTTCGCTAAGGGCTACTTCGTGGAGCCCACGGTGGTGGATGGCCTCCCGCCGGACCATCCGTTGCTCAAAGAGGAGATGTTCCTGCCGATCACGTGTATCGTGACGGTGGATTCCCTGGACGAGGCCATGCGCTACGCGAACGACGTGGATTATGGGCTGACCGCCGGCTTCTACAGCAACGATCCGGATGAGATCCAATGGTTCTTCGATCACATTGAGGCGGGCGTGACGTATGTGAACCGGGCGGCGGGGGCGACCACCGGGGCGTGGCCCGGCTACCAGCCCTTTGGCGGCTGGAAAGCGAGTGGCTCCACCGGCCGGGGCTCCGGAGGGCCCTACTATCTGATCCAGTATCTGCGGGAGCAGAGCCAGACGGTGATCGATTAAGGGGCGCTGTTCGTCGTCGGGCGCTTCAGCGCCCGTCCCTTCAATCTTTGTAGGGGCACCCACAAGGGGTGCCCCTACATGGGTGTTGCAGCCATGCTGAGCGGTGTCGTTTTGGAGAGCGATGGATACCGATTGCTGGGCCGTTTCTACCAAGCGGATGGGCCGGGCCCCCATCCGACTTTGGTGATGGCCCATGGGATCGCTGGTGTGGAGCTCAATCTGGACCTGGCGGATGTCCTGCGGGATGCGGGATGGAACGTGCTGGCCTTTCATTACCGAGGTTGTTGGGGAAGCGAGGGCCTCTATCGCATTGCGACCTTAGTCGAGGACGTTCAGGCGGCGATCGGGTGGGCGATGGCGCAGCCCAGCGTGGATCGCCATCGCGTGGTCCTGTTGGGCTACAGCATCGGTGGCTGGGCCGCTGTGTTGGCAGCGGTTCAGGATCCACGGGTCTATGCCCTGATCACCCTCTCCGCTGTCAGCGATCTGCGGGCCTGGACGCCGGATGAGGCCATGCTGGCGGATTGGGTTCGCTTTATGAACGGAATGAGTGTGGAGGCTTTGCGGGAGGAGCTGAGGGCCCAGGCGGGGATGGCGCAACCGGTGGACGTGGTGGATCAGCTTTCACCGCGCCCCATACTGATCGTCCATGGGACGGCGGACCCTGTGGTGCCCCATCGACACAGCCTGGCGCTGCATCATCGGGCGGGTTTGAACACGGATCTGGCGCTCATCGATGGTGGCGACCATCGCTACACCGGACGCCGTCGGGTGATGATTCAGCGTATCCAGCGATGGCTTGAGCAGATCTGCAGGTCGTGATGAGCAGATGGAACCGCTGGAGCTGTTAATTCAAATCAATTTCATCATCGTCGCCGCCCTGCTGATCGCCTCGTTCTCCCTTTTGGTCTATCTCCTGGCTTATTATTTCCGGAGCCGGAGCGCGCGAGGGGCGGCCTGGCTGCTGATCTCCGTGTTCACCGTCTACCTGGGTGATCTGGTCCTCTTCTTCGTTGGAGATCCCCGTGCGGCGGAGCGCTGGTTGAGGTTGCAATGGTTAGGCATCGCCGTCGCGCCAGCCGCCTACGCGCACCTCACGGATGCGCTATTGGAGCGCACGGGTTCTTTTTCCCCATGGCGTCGGTGGGCGGTGCGGGGGGCCTACGGTCTGGGGATCGTCTGGTTTCTGTTGGCCCTAGGAACGGATCTCCTGGTCCATGATGGGGCTGCGGACGGTCGCGCTTTCCACTTGTGGGCGGGCCCTCTCTTCCCCCTGTTTTTGGTCTATTTCATCGGCGGGGTGGCGTGGGGGGTGGTGAACGCCTGGCGGGCCCGCCGGCGGACGTTGATCTCCACCCATCGGCGGCGGATGATGTATCTGACGGCGACGATGATCGCCCCTGCCATCGGGGTCTTCCCCTACCTGCTTCTGATCGGGCGCACCCTGCCATCCTTCCCGGCCGTGTTCTGGGGTCTGGTTGCTCTCAGCAATGTGATCATTGGGACCATGCTGTTCGGCATGGTCTATGCGGTGGGTTACCTGGATGTGTTGGTGCCCGATCGGGTGATCAAGCAGCGCTGGATCGATTACCTGCTTCGGGGGCCCGTTCTGGCCACCTTCGTGGTGCTCGTGATGTTCGGGCTCAGCCGGGTGAGCCACGTCCTCGGCCTGCCGCTCGCCCTCCTCCTGCCCTTGGTCGCTGCGGTAGCCATCGTGAGCTATGAGCTCCTCAGCGGTTGGATCCGCCCCTTCTTCGAATGGCTTTTCCTCCGACGGGATGTCTCGGAGGTGGCTCGCATACGCCGGCTGAGCGATGGGATGATCACCAGCCGGGATCTCCGGCAATTCATGGAGGGGATCCTGGCGCTCATGTGCGAGGCCCTCCGCTCTCCGACCGGATTCATGGTCCGGATCACCCCAGCGGGGATCGAGCCGGTTGCCTCCTTTGGATCGATCGAACGGGTCTCTATTGAGGAGACGCTCTCCATCGTGGAGCGTTCGACGGACGGCCCGATCGCGGCTGATGGGTTCTGGGTGTGGCCGTTGAGGAGCCGCGTGGACGATCGCCTTCTGGGCGCGATCGCGGTGGCTCAGCCCATTCATGAGGCGCCGTTGGAGACCTTGCGGGAGACCATTCAAGGGTGGGTGGCTCGCGCGGCGGCTGCCCTGGAGGACCGGATGCTTCAGGAGCGAGCGTTGAGCGCGCTGGAGAAAGTTGCGGAAGAAGTCAGCCGCCTGCGTCAGCCCGAGCAGGAGCCTTCCGCCGCGCCGCTCATCGAGCACCCGGAGTTCACGCATTGGGTGAAGGAGGCCCTGGCTCACTACTGGGGTGGCCCCCGCCTCCTGCAGAGCCCTCTCCTGCAGCTGCGGATCGTCCAGCAGGCGATCGAAGCGCACGATGGCAACCCGATCCGAGCCCTGCGGGCGGTTCTGTTGGAGGCCATCGAGCAGCTCCGGCCGGATGGGGAGCGGAAGTTGACGGCTCCGGAGTGGTTGCTTTACAACCTGCTGGAGCTGCGCTTCATCCAGGGTCGTAAAGTTCGGGAGATCGCTCAGCGTCTGGCCCTGAGCGAATCGGACCTTTATCGCAAGCAACGGGCGGCCATCGAGGCGGTCGCTATGGTCCTGTCCGAGATGGAGCGACGGGCCGCCCGCGCTTCGGGGGAGGAAGTTCCTCCCTCGAAACCTGTGGAGCCAGAGCAAGAAGCATAGCGCGTTGTCGCAGCGCGAAAAGAGGCGATCGCCCTAACGCGTGGGGGTGATCTTTTCATGGGGGGTTTGGTGAGGCGTGGTTGCCCAATCGGGTAAGGTCCCTTGTGTAGGGGCACCCCTTGTGGGTGCCCTTATGAGGGCAGGCACAAGGCCTGCCCCTACAAAAAGGCATGCGCATCCCCTTGTGTAGGGGCACCCCTTGTGGGTGCCCAATGAGGGCAGGCACAAGGCCTGCCCCTACAAAAGGCATGCGCATCCCCATGTAGGGGCACCCCTTGTGGGTGCCCCTACATGGGGATGCCCTAGAGCAGGCTTGCGGGATCTACTTCCCTGAGCCAGGAGGGTAGAGTCTCCGATGATACGGATCGGACTGGATGCCCGGTTGCTGGCGTATCGGCGAGAGGGCATCGCCCGATACATCCTCGAACTGGCCACGCGTCTCCCTCGGGTGATCGATGATCCGGAAATCCGCTTGCTCATCTTCCAGAGCCGGAAGGATCCCAACGCCCGTGTGGCCGCGCCCAACACGCGCACGGTGTACGTCTGGACCCCTCCTCATCACCGTTGGGAGCAGCGGACGTGGCCGCTGGAGGTGGCGATTCGGCGGGTCTCTTTGCTCCACAGCCCGGACTTCATCCCCCCGTTCTCCGGCTCCTTCCACAGGGTCATCACCATCCACGATCTGCACTTTCTGAAATACCCGGACTTCATGACCATGGAGAGCCGGCGCTATTATGCGGGGCAGATCGAGAAGGCGGTCCGGCTGGCTGACCATATCATCGCGGTCTCCCAGACCACGCGGGCGGATCTCATGGCTTATTTCGGTTTGCCTTCCGATCGGGTCTCGGTGGTTTACGAAGGAGCCAGCGAGGTGTACCGACCGCTTCCCTCGGGCACGATAGAGGAAACCTTAGGGCGCCTGGGCTTGAAGCCGGGATACATCCTGTTTGTGGGGACATGGGAACCGAGGAAGAACCTTCCGATGTTGCTGCGGGCTTACGCCCGGCTGCTGGATCGCCGCCCGGAGGCCCCGCCGCTGGTTCTGGCTGGCCGGCGGGGCTGGCTTTATCAAGAGATCCTGGAGTGGCCGCACCGTCTTCATATCACGGATCGTTTGCGCTGGGTCGAGGGGCCCGATGATCTCACCCTGGCGGCTCTTTACAACGGGGCGGCTTTCTTGGTTTTCCCATCGCTGTACGAAGGGTTCGGCCTGCCCGCTCTGGAAGCGATGGCCTGCGGCACCCCCGTGATCGTCAGCGATCGGGGGGCATTGCCCGAAGTGGTCGGCGATGCCGGGCTCATCCTTCCGGCCGAGGAGGAATCCCGCTGGACAGAGGCCATGGAAGCGCTCCTGGAGGACGCGGAGACGCGGGAGCGGATGCGTCGGAAGGGCCAGGAGCGGGCCGCCCTGTTCTCTTGGGATCGCGCAGCCGCGGAAACCTGGGCGATCTACCGCCGGGTCTTAGGCCGGTGAACGGCTCTGGAGGCGGATCCGAATTTCTTTCTTCCTCCCCCTCGCAGCTGATGAAGTTGGAAAAATGGACTCCCCGATGGGGGTTTGTGGGCGGAGCCGGGCGCCGAAGGCGCCCGGCTCCGCCCACAAAACATCTTTTCTCCTCCCTCCTCACGGCCCAAGGGCCGTGAGGAGGGAGGATGCAGGGGGATGGAGCCTGATCCTCGCATTGAGGATGAACGGGCTACGGCGATGATCCTGTTTCTGGTTCCCGAACTTCCCGATCCGCCAAATAAAGGGGGAGCGATCCGGGCGTTTCACGTGCTGCGACGGCTGGCCCAGCTGGCCCCAGTGGTGGTGCTGGCTCTCGCCGAGCGAGCCGATGGGCCGCCTGCGATTTGGCAATCCATGGCTCAGGAGATCCTTCTCTTCCCCTGGCGCCCGCGATCCCTCTGGGCCCGGCTCGGGCAGCTGGTCGCCTCGTCGCAGCCGGATCTGGCCTTCCGATATCGGACGCCCGCCCTGATCGATGGGCTCAGACAGGTGCTTCAGGAGCGCCCTATCCGTGCCATCCATATCGAAGGCCTCGAGATGGCTTGGTCGGTGGAGCATCTGCTGGAGGTCCCTCCCCGGGCGCGACCGATCCTGGTGCTGGACGAACTGAACGCGGAATACCGGTTGCAGGAGCGGTTGTTCCAGGCGGATCGGAGGGATCCCCGTCGATGGCCGGGGGCGCTTTATTCGGGGATCCAGGCCCGTCGGCTGCAGCGCTACGAAGCCCGGATCGTGCGCCGGGTGGATCACGTGGTCGCGGTCTCGGAGCCGGACGCCCGCGATCTGGAGGCTTTGGGGACCGTCCGTCCGCCTGTGATCGCCCCGAACGGGGTGGATACAGGGTTCTTCCACCCGGAGGCCGTGGCGCCGTTTCCCCTCGGCGAGCCCGCTTTTGTGTTCACCGGATCTATGGATTACCGTCCGAACGTCGATGCGGCCCTATGGCTGGCCCGATCGGTCTGGCCCGCGGTGCGCGCCGCCCTGCCCCAAGCTCGGCTCTACCTGGTCGGCCGCCGCCCATCCCCCGCCGTGCGTCGCCTTCAGGAGATCCCGGGTATCCACGTGGTCGGGGAGGTCCCCGATGTGCGTCCCTATCTGGCAGGGGCCACGGTCTACGTGGCGCCCCTGCGGGCGGGTGGGGGAACCCGCTTGAAGATCCTGGAGGCGATGGCGATGGGGAAGGCCATCGTCAGCACCCCGATGGGATGCGATGGGTTGTCTGTGGTGGATGGAGAACACGTCTGGCTGGCCGACGGGGAGGCGTTCGCTGGGGCCATGGTGGCCCTGGCGCAGGACCCAGCTCGTCGGAAGGCGCTGGGGGAAGCGGCCCGCCGCCTGGCCGTGGCCCGTTACGACTGGGCGCAGACGTTGGCTCCCCTCGAGGCCCTGTATCGAGCGGAGATCCTCCGGCGATAACGGGAGGCGCTACGGCATCGCCCCGCTCCCTAGCCCCCTCAGCGACGGTGCTCATCTGTCTATCATCATCATGGGCACCGATCAGTTGAAAACGGGCCCGCCATCCGGCTAGGCTTCCATCGGCCACGTTCCCTTGCCATGAAAGGCTTCGCGCATTTCATCTCCGGCATCGCCTTAGTGACGTTCTTCCCCGATGTGGTGCGGGAGGCTGCCCAGGGCGCCATCGGGCCGGCGTGGGCGGGGATCGCTGCGATGTTGCCGGATGCTCTGGACTTCCGATTCGCCCGCTGGCTGGAGCAACCGGATCGAGCGGTCGATCCCTCAGAAGATCCGCCGGACCCCGGCGCGATCGCTCGAGCCGTGAAGGAAGCGATCGAACAGGCCGCAGCGGAAGGCCGCACGATCCGCCTGATGCTCCACACCTTGCGGGTGGGGCCGGATGTGTGGCGGCGATATATCGTGCGCTTCGATCTCGATCGAGGAGCGGTCGAGGTTCGGATCGGCCCCGTGGTGAGCACCGGAGGGCGTCCCATCCGCGGGACGGAGCTTCCCCTCCCTCCCGTGCGCCTTCCTCTCGGCGTCCCCCTTCGCTATGATTACGACCCTGAGGTGGTGGTGGACATCTTCTCCGGCCCCTCGCTGGCCTTCGTGCCCGAGGATCACGCGGTGCGGATCCTGTTCCTGCCATGGCATCGGGCGTGGAGCCACTCGTTCGTGCTGGCGGCCCTCCTCGGGATCGGGGCCGGGCTCATCGGAGGGGCGCGGATCGGATGGATCGTGGGGCTGGGGTATGCCCTCCACATCCTGGAGGATCAGATCGGGTGGATGGGGAGCAACCTCCTCTGGCCCTTCACCCGTCGTCGCATCCCCGGCCTGAGATGGATGCGCAGCGTGGATCCGTGGCCGAACTTCACCGTCGTGTGGGTTTCCATGGTGTTCATCCTGTGGAACCTGGATCGCTTCTCGTCATCCCCCCATCTGCCCCCGTGGTTCCCCCTCCTGGCTTTTCCATTGCCGCTTCTCCTCCGATGGGTGGGCCGTCATCCGGCGCTGAAAGAGGGGTGGGATGAGGAGGATCCGGATTGATTTCGGGAACCACCCCGCATGCGGGGAGAGCGGATCCCACTTTTCCTAAGTGGGCACTGCAGGCTATTATAGGGCTATACTGTTCCCTTTGAGGTAGGAAATGGATGGCCCCTCCCCGCGGCCCTAAGGACCACGGGAGGGGGAGGAATTTTTGGGGGCTGGATATGCGTGCACCGCCGTGTATCCCCTGTTGGGAGGAGGAACGTGGGGAAACGCGCGTTGGTGTTATCTGGTGGAGGCGGGCGGGGAGCCTATGAAGTGGGAGCGATCCGCGCTCTCTATCGGGCGGGGTGGATCCCCGAAATTTTCGTGGGGACCTCCATCGGCGCGGTGAACGCTGCGGCCCTTGCCGCCGGCTGGACCGCGGAGCGGCTGACGGATTTCTGGCTTCGCCTGCGGACCCATCACGTCCATCGTCTGCACTGGAGGGTTTGGCGGAGCCTGTTCACAACGGCCCCACTGCGAGCGACCTTGCTCCGCCACCTGGATTTCGATCGCCTCAACGATCCGGATAACCCCCGCGTGTTGCTGGTGCTGGCCACGGACCTCCGCCGCGGGTGTCCGGTGGTCTTCGCCAACCGACTGGTTCCCAAAGCGAAGAGAGTCCATATCGGCCCTGAGCACCTGCTAGCCAGCTGCAGCATCCCCTATGTGTACCCGGCGACGCGGGTGGAAGGGAGTTTGTTCTGGGACGGGGCGGTGATGGCCAACACACCGCTGAACGCGGCCATCGAAGCGGGGGCCGACGAGATCGTGGCCGTCCTGTTGGCGCCGATGCCCGGCCAGGCGGGCGGATGGCCGCTCCCGCGCCACCCGCTCCAAGCGCTGGCGCTGGTTCTGGATCTAGCGCTCCTGGCCACGTTCGAGAACGATTACCGGCAACTGGAGGCGGTGAACCAGGCGGTGCGCCAGGGCCGGCCCTTAAAGCTCAGCCATCGGGAGATCCGATGTCACGTGATCGCCCCTGACGCCCCGCTTCCGCTCTCCCGTATCCTTCGCTACGATCCGGAGGGGACCCAAGCGCTGATCGCCCAGGGGGAAAACGATGCCCAGCGGATCTTGGGGTCGCTGGGTTAAGAGCGTGCGTTCCGGATGGGAACAGATCCCAGGGAGCAGTGCCCATGAAGATGCTCCGCTACCGCTGGTGGATGAACATTGCGATCGGGGGCTTCGCCCTGCTGATCGCGGGCGCGTTCGTGGATCCCTTGCTCTCCGCATCATCGCCCCAGGTTCCGCCCCCAACGTCATCGCCAGCCCTGCAAGAGCGCCCCTTCGGCCTGCCGTTTGCGGAGCCCCCCGGCCCGAGCACTTGGTTGATGGTCCAGCCGTATGGGAACACAGTCGGCGCGTTCCGACAGCGGAACACCACTTATCGGGCGGGGCAGGGGCTGCACTTCGGGATCGACTTCGCTGCGCGCTGTGGGACGCCGATCGTTGCCATCGGAGATGGGGTGGTCAGCGAGGTGGACGCGGCCTTCCACGGCGCCGGGCCCCATAACCTGATGATCGACCATCCGAACGGCTACGCCTCGTTCTACGGCCACCTCCTGGAGCGCCCTGCCCTCTCGCCGGGACAGCCGGTGCGACGCGGCCAGGTGATCGCCAAGGTCGGGGATCCAGATGGAACCTGCCGCTCCCGGCCGCACCTGCACCTGGAGATCCGGGATGCGCCGGCTCACCGCCGGGCCTACAATCCGGTGCTGCTCATCGAGGCCGACTGGGATTCCCTGGCCCTGGTCGGTGGGTTCAGCCGGGGCTTCCAGCGCGATCTGACGGATCCCCGGCGGTGGCAGTTCCTGGAGGATCAGCCCGAAGTGATCTTCGGTGGACCCCTGCTGAACGATTTCGCGGCCCCGTGGCCGCCGGAATGGAGGGCCCCATGAGGTGGCTGGGGGGATGGATCCTGTTGGTCGGGCTGGTGGGAGCGGGTTGCGGTGGCCAGCGCTTGTCGCCGGAGCCGCCGAGGCCTGCCCGGCCGGCCTCGCCTACGTCGGATCCAACCCTTGGGAACCTAAACCCAGTGCCGACTCCGGTTGCTTCCCCCTCGCCGACCCCAGGCCCGCGTCTTTGGCGGTTGACAGCCAACGGCTGCTGTGTCCAGCCTTTCTGGTCGCCCGATGGTCAGGAGGTTTGGTTCCTGGACCGGCCGGATCCACAGTCCCCGGCGGGCATTTGGGGGATTCCGGCCACGGGAGGGACCCCTCGTCTGATCACCACCCGCCTGGGCATCTTCTCGCCGGACTACCGGCGGCGGGCCTATCCGGAGGCAGGCCAAACGATCGTTGAAGATTTGGAGACCGGAGCGCGGTGGGTGGCCCCCAGCGGGGGGCGGGCGGTCGCCTTCTCTCCGGATGGGGAATGGATCGCGTGGGAAGAACGCGCGGGCGAGGCGCCCAGCCTGGATCGGCAGGTCACGACTTTGTGGATCGCTCGGGTGGATGGCCGGGAGGCCCGCCCGGTCCTCCAGCTGATCGGAGGTGGGTTCGCGGGGTGGTTCCCGGGTGGGCAGCGGGTCCTGGTGATCACTCGCGAGGCCCCTGGTCTGGATCCCCTCCTGGCGGTGGTGGACCTGCAGGAGGGATCGCTCCGACCGATCGCCCGAGGGGAGCGCCTCCGGGGCGCTCAGATCTCCCCGAAGGGAGGGTGGGTGGCTTATCAAAGCCTGTTCTCCGCGGATCCGGCCCAGAGCGGGCTCTGGGTCGTGCGCGCCGATGGGGCAGGGAGCCGACGGCTTCCGGTGTTCGGGGCTTACCGGTGGCGGGCGGAGGGGCGCCTGTTGGTGATTCCCATGGAGCCGGGTACCCCCAGCCATCGCGTCCTCGAGGTGGAAGCTGCCACCGGCGCGGTCCGCTCGTTGACGGATCCTGTTACGCTTCCTTTCCGCATCGCGGGTGGCGATTGGGCGCTCTCCCCGGATGGGCGGCGGATCGTCTTTGTGTCGGCGGAGGATCACAATCTGTGGGTCCTGGAGCTGCCCTGAAAAGATCCGGGCAAGGGAAGGCGCCTGCCGGCGTAAGGAGAGGAGAGTGGGCATTCTATTCGGTCCTCTCCCCACAGCTCGAATGACCAAGGGGAAAGGAGAGGAGCCATCCATTTCCTCACTTACGCCGTCTTCGTTAGAACTTTGAACAACCTTGAAGTCCAATGGGGAACTGAAGTTGGGACACGAGTTGGGACATCGAGCGGGTGGGGTTCTCACTCCCGCCTCCAGGGGCGGCGTTGCGATCCAAGCCGATGTTTTATTTGGGGGTTTCTGGGGCTGGGCCGGGGGCCGAAGGCCCCCGGCCCAGCCCCAGAAAAATTTTTCTCCCCCCTCCCCGCGGCCCAAA
>DATMAC010000109.1:0-4254 GCA_035573655.1 Thermoflexus sp. | reverse complement strand
TTTGGGCCGCGGGGAGGGGGGAGAAAAATTTTTCTGGGGCTGGGCCGGGGGCCTTCGGCCCCCGGCCCAGCCCCAGAAACCCCCAATAAGGAGGCAGGGTGAGGTCCCACCCGCTGGATGTCCCAACTCGTGTCCGAACTTCAGAGAGATGAAGACCTTGCCCTTGCGCCATTATAATCATCATAACCTGCCCTTGAGCTTTCGACGAATGTACGACTTGAGGCATCAGGGCTTTTCAAAGTTCGAATGAAGACGGCACACCAAGGTTGTCACTGCGCGTTGGGATGACCCCCTCGGTTGTTCGCGACAGAGCCAGATCATCTTGAAAACGGATGCCGGCGCGTTTGGGGTCCCAGTGGGGCTCGGATTCAGGGAGGTTCCACGATGATCCGTGGCACAACCCGCTTGGTTGGCCTTCTGGGATGGCCTGTTGCCCACAGCCGAAGCCCTCAGATGCACAACGCGGCCTTCGCCGCCATGGGCCTGGATTGGGCTTATGTGCCCTTGCCGGTGGCACCTCCGGATCTGGAAGCCGCCATCCGAGGGTTGCGGGCCATGGGCTTCGTCGGCGCCAATGTGACCGTTCCCCATAAAACCGCGGTGATCCCTCACCTGGATGAGATCTCCTCCATCGCCCGAGCCATCGGCGCGGTGAACACCCTACGGGTGGTGGAAGGGCGGTGGATCGGGGAGAACACGGATGTGGAGGGGTTCCGTCGGGCCCTGGCGGAGACCGGGCTCTCGGTCCGCGGGCAGGCCGTTGTCGTTCTGGGAGCCGGCGGAGGGGCCCGGGCGGTCCTGGCGGCTCTGGCGATGGAAGAGGCGAAGGAGATCTTCCTGATGAACCGGAGCTATGAGCGGGCGGTCCGCCTTGTTGCGGAACTGAGCGAGACATTCCCGCAGGCCGGCCTTCGCTTGCCGCCGGTTCATGTGCTCCGGCCAGGGGAATTCCCCCCAGAGGGGGTCGCTGTGCTGATCAACGCCACCCCAGTCGGCATGGCGCCGGCGATCGAAGCCTCCCCATGGCCTCCGGAGCGCCCCTTCCCCTGGGGCTTGCAAGGCGTGATCGATCTCATCTACGAGCCGCCCCGCACCCGTTTGATGGCCTTGGCGGAAGCCGTGGGGATCCCTGCCTTCAACGGCCTGGGGATGCTCCTCCATCAGGGGGCCATCGCCTTCACGTTATGGACCGGCCTGGAAGCCCCCTTAGAGGTCATGCGGGCAGCGCTGTCCGGGTCGTAGGGGCACCTATATCTGGGCACCCACCAGGGGTGCCCCTACAAAACGTGGATATCCTTTGTAGGGGCAGGCCTTGTGCCTGCCCTGTAGGGGCACCCACAAGGGGTGCCCCTACAAAAGGCGGATACCCTTTGTAGGGGCGGGCCTTGTGCCTGCCCCTCCTGCCCCTACATAAACAAAGGAGGGGCCCGATGCGAAAAATTCTCTTTCTCGGCTTGGCGCTTTTCCTTGCGAGCGCGTGCAACCGGGGACCGACCGCGACGCGGCCTGCTCCCACAATCCCGCCTTCCCCCTCCCCAGGGAGCCCGGCCCCATCGCCCACACCACCGTTCCTTCCAACACCGAGCGTGACGGCCACTCCTCCCTCCCCTACCCCACAGGCTTCCTTCCAGCCTCGCGTGGAGGTCGTGGCCACCGGCCTCGAAGTACCGTGGGCGTTAGCCTTCGCGCCGGATGGTCGGATCTTCGTCACGGAACGGCCTGGCCGGATCCGGGTGATCGAGAACGGAGCGCTCCGTCCGGAGCCGGTGGCGGTGCTCCCGGTCGCCGCCACCGGCGAGGGCGGGTTGATGGGCCTGGCGCTGGATCCGAACTTCGCCCAGAACGGCTATCTCTATGTGATGTACACCTACCGGGCTGGCGGCACATTGCGCAACCGGATCTCGCGGCTGACGTTGCGAGGGAACACCGCGGGGGAGGAGGTCGTCCTGATCGACAACATCCCGGGCGCGGGGATTCACGATGGCGGACGCCTGGCCTTCGGGCCGGACGGCAAGCTCTACGCGACCACGGGGGATGCGGCTCAGCGGGATCTGGCCCAGCGGCTGGACAGCTTGGCCGGGAAGATCCTCCGCTTGAACCCGGATGGATCAGTCCCGGCGGACAATCCCTTCCCAGGTTCATACGTGTATTCGTATGGCCATCGGAACCCCCAGGGGTTGGCCTGGCATCCGGTTACCGGCCAGCTGTATAGCACGGAGCATGGCCCTACCGGGGAGATGGGATTGTGCTGTCGGGACGAGCTCAATCTCATCCAGCCCGGGGCGAACTACGGCTGGCCGCTCGTCACGGGCGCCCCGGGGGATCCCCGCTTCGTGGATCCGATCCTCCACAGCGGGGAGGACACATGGGCGCCGGCGGGCATGGCCTTCGTGACAGGCGAGCGGCTGGCGCCGTGGAAGGGTCATCTCTTCTTTGGGGCGCTGCGGGGGCAACACTTGCACCACGTGGTTCTAGGATCAGATGGAAGCACCGTGGTCTTCCACGAGGAGCTCTTCCGTGGGGAGTTCGGGCGCATCCGTGAGGTGGTGATGGGGCCGGATGGCGCGTTGTATTTCACCACCAGCAACCGCGACGGCCGCGGGCAGCCCCGGCCGGGGGATGATCGGATCCTGCGGATCGTGCCGGGGCCATAAGGGCGCCTTCCCTGCGTTCCCACGGCGCTTGCGCCCCCAGCGGGGAAAGCAGGCGCTATGATATAGAAATTCGGAAAGCGGATCCTCACCGGAGGGACTTCCATCGATGAATGATTTGCGGAAAGCGGCGGTCGACGTGTTACACCGGAACGACCGGGGGACGTTCACCGCTCCTTCCCCTCGCCAATATCCTCACCTCTGGCTATGGGACGCGGGGTTCGCCGCCCTCGGCTGGGCCGCCATCGGGGACTTCGAGCGGGCCTATCGGGAGATCCGGGCCGCCCTCCGGGGCCAATGGCACAACGGAATGATCCCCCACGTGGTCTTCTACGGATGGCCCAGCGCGTATTTCCCAGGGGCCGACGTCTGGCGCTCTGACCTGGCCCCGGAAGCACCGAAGGATCTCCCCACCTCGGGCATCACCCAGCCGCCCGTATTGGCCTTCGTGGTCGAGATCCTGTTTCGCCATGACCCGGACCGGCAGCGGGCGGAGGCCTTCGCCCGCGAAACCTTTCCAGCCTTGCGGGCCTATCACCGCTGGCTGCACGCCGCTCGAGATCCGGAAGGTGTCGGCTTGAGCTGCATCGTACATCCGTGGGAGTCCGGAATGGATAACAGCCCCCTCTGGGACCAACCTCTATCGCGGGTCCCGACGGAGGGCCTTCCCCCCTATCAGCGGGCCGATCACCATTGGGTCCCCGAGGAGCAGCGGCCCCGCGCCATCGATTATGATCGCTTCCTCGCTTTGATCCTCCATTTACGAGCCCACCGATATGGGGAGAGCGGCGTCCGAACTTCCCCGTTCCGCGTGGTAGATGTTCTCTTCAACGCGTTGCGCCATCGTTCGGAAGAGGCCTTATATGCGATGGCGCAGGCCCTGGGGGAGCCTACAGAGGAGATCGAGGGATGGCTGGAGCGGAGCCGAACGGCTTTCCAAACCCGCCTCTGGGATCCCGAGCGCGGCTTCTTCCTGGATTGGGATGACCTTGCCGGCGAGCGGATCCCGGTGATCGCGGCCGGAGGGTTCGTGGCCCTCTACGCCGGGCTCGCCACGCCGGAGCAGGCACGGGAGATGGTGGACCGATACCTCAGGAATCCGGAGGCCTTCGCGCCGGACGGAGGGACCCGATACCTCGTCCCGACCGTGAGCAAAGGGGATCCAGGATGGGAAGCCCGACGCTATTGGCGGGGCCCGATATGGATCAACCTGAACGCCCTCATCGCCCACGGCCTGGCCCGATATGGGTTCCACGGGCTCGCGGAGGAGATCCGCCATCACACCCTGGACCTGATCGCCCGTTCCGGGTTCCACGAGTATTATGATCCTCGAACCGGGGAAGGGCTGGGGATCGGGAACTTCACGTGGTCCGCCGCCCTCCTGCTGGGTTGGGAGTTGTTGAAAGTGGAATTTCTGTGAGGGACGGGCCGCTTACGCGGCCCGTCCCTCACAGAAAATTTGATCTTCGCAGCCGATTTCCTGAACGTTCACCAATATGCCGTGGGGAAAGCGGATGGCCCCACCCCCCTTGATCCCCCCACCCCACGGCCTTTTGGGCCGTGGGGTGGGGGGATAAAACATGTTGGGGGCGAGCGGGGCGCC
>DATMAC010000108.1:0-10424 GCA_035573655.1 Thermoflexus sp. | reverse complement strand
CCCCCGCCGTGATCTGGCTGGTTATCGCCTGGGTTGCGCCCGTTCGCTACATCTGGCCGACGTATGCCGGGCCATCCTCCTGGGCGGAGCTTCCCCCCGGGGCCCGGATGGTGAACGCTGTCCTAGGGGATCACCTGCGGTTGGTGGCCTATCTTCCGGGCTTTGCCGCGCCGGGGCAGCGCCTTCCCATCACCTTGTTCTGGGAGTGCCTGCGTCCCACGGAGCGGCCTTGGAGCGTCTTTCTCCATCCGGTTTTAACCTCACGGGTGCGGGATGTTCAGCAAGTGGACCGCCATCCGGGCCGGGGTCTCTTTTCCACCGCGGATTGCACGCCGGGCTTTCGGTTCATAGATCCTTACTGGGTGCCCGTCGGCCACGGCAATGAGCGTCCGACGCTCCTCCGGCTGCAGATCGGCCTGTGGGATAAGGAGAGCGGGTGGATCGCCCCCGTGCGCGACGATCAAGGGCGACCAATCGATTATTTGATCGTGGAGGCAGGGAAGATCCGGGGAGGGACGACGCTTTCCCCCACGTATCCTTTGAATGCGCGAGTGGGTCCAGCCCGCCTGATCGGCGTCGACTATCCCGCGGAAGTCCGCCCGGGGGAAGCGATCACGGTCACCCTCTACTGGGAGGTGGAGACCGTGCCGGGGGAGGAGTGGCGCGTGTTTGTACACGTAGGAGATCCGGAACAACCGCCTCTCCTGCAGCATGATGGTCCCCCTGCGTTGGGAGATCTCCCCACCTCCTGGTGGGAGCCCGGGGATCGCTTTGCAGACCCCCATCCCTTGAAGATCCCAGTGGATCTCCCGCCTGGCCTCTACCCATTGTGGGCTGGCCTCTATCGTCCCGACAGGACGCGGGCTGAGGTCATCGGGCCGGGAGGGGAACGCCCTCCCCATCGAGCGGTGGAGTTAGGGACGCTTCGTGTGATCGGCTCTTCATGGGTTATAATTGCTCCGTAATGCAACTACCTAACCTACCCATCGGATCCGTAGTCTCCCTGGACGGTGTCGGGGTTTCCGAATGGGGACTTGGGGGCTGAGCCGCGCGCCGAAGGCACGTGGCTCAGCCCTCTAAAAATATCCCCCCTCCCCACGGCCTGAAGGGCCGTGGGGAGGGGGGATAAATGGGGTGGGGCCCTTCCCCGCTCACAGAGTAGGCAGTTACTCCGTAACGTCGGAGTTGTGTGGATGAGTTCGCTTCGTGGGGGATGCGGGGTGAGCCCTTTCCGCCTCCCCTTGCGAGCTTTGCACGCTGTAATCCTTGGAAGGCTCCAAACTGGATCTCCTGAGAGGTCAGGGACCAATGGATCTCACGGATCTGATTTTGCTTCCCGTGGCTTTCCTGGGCGCGACGGTGGCCGCCTTCTGGTTGAGCATGGTGATCTGGACCTTCCGGGACATCCGGTCGCGGACCCGGGATCTGCCGACCCAGTTTCTGGCCACGTTGCTGGTCGCTGTGTTGAACGTCCCAGGGCTTCTCATTTACTTGATCCTGCGCCCTCGGGAGACCCTGGCGGAGGCCTATGAACGGGCGTTGGAGGAGGAGCTCATCCTCCAGAGCCTGGAGGAGATCGAGCAATGCCCGGGCTGCGGCCGGCGGGTGAAGGCTGATTTTATCGTCTGTCCGTATTGCCACACTCGCCTGAAGCAACCTTGCCCTCGCTGTCAGCGGCCCTTACGCCTGGAGTGGAGCCTATGCCCCTATTGCGGCATCGCGCTGGGCGCTCCCGTTCCGCCTGCAACGGTGTCCGCTCCTGCTCGAGAACCCTAGGTGTAGCCATCATGGATGCCCACGCCGGTCGAGCCCCTTCGAGGAGAGGGGAAACCATTGAGCGCGCTTGAGTGGAGTTGCCTTCGGCGGTCCCACCCATCCCAAAATCATTCAACGGTCCCCCTCCTCGCGGTCCTTCGAGGCGTGGGAAGGGAAAAGGGGAAGGGCTTGTTCCACACAAGGGCTGTCGACGACGCCTCCTGCCTCGTCCACACCGAATTCACCGCGCGCGTTGGCAATCTAAAACGATGGAGGGTTCGATGGCGCGTTATCGCCCGCCGAACGCCCTAGAGTTCCCCCGCTTTGCAGGCATCCGCACGTTCATGCGATTGCCTCATGTGCAGACCACCGAGGATGTGGACGTGGCGATCGTGGGGCTCCCTTTCGATACAGGGGCTACATTCCGCGTGGGCGCTCGCTTTGGCCCCGAGGCCATCCGCAGCGCATCGGTTCTCCTCCGCCCATATCATCCTTTCCTTCGCGTGAACCTGTTCGAGCATCTCTCGATCGTGGATTACGGGGATGCTCCGGTCGCGCCCGGCTTCATCGAGGACTCCCTTCGGCGGATCGCGGATTTCCTGTCCCCATTGGCGCAGGCCGGCGTGGCCCTCATCGGTTTGGGTGGGGATCATTCGGTGCTCTTAGGGGAATTGCGGGCGGTCGCCGCGGCCTATGGGCCCGTCGCCCTGGTCCAATTCGACAGCCACCCGGACACGTGGGATGCCCATTTCGGGCATCGGTATACTCACGGCACGGTGGTTCGACGGGCGATGGAGGAGGGGTTGATCCTACCGGAGCGCTCGATCCAAGTTGGCCTGCGAGGCCCGATCTACGCCCCCGACGATTGGCAGGCCCCTCAGGACATGGGCTTGGAGGTCATTTCCGCCGCGGAAGTCCGGGCCATCGGCTTAGAGAGCACGGCCCGTCGGATCCTTCAGCGAGTGGGCGATCATCCGGCCTTTCTTTCCTTCGATATCGATTTCTTCGACCCGGCCTACGCTCCTGGGACGGGCACGCCGGAGGTCGGAGGATTCACCTCGTGGGAGGGTCTCTCGTTGCTGCGTGGGCTGGTAGGTCTCCCCTTAGTGGGGATGGATGTGGTGGAAGTGCTCCCTGCCTACGACCCATCGGGGATCACGGCGTTGCTTGCCGCTAATGTGGTTTATGAGGGCCTGGCGCTGTTGGCCGCCCGCCGGCGGGATGGCCTGCCCCAAATCGCTGTCTTAGGGGCTCGACCGGAGGGACTGTAAGGCTTAAGGGTTTCCATTGAACATCCGTGGGGCCGCCTTGGACGGCCTCTCTTTCTATGCCCTGTGGCTTAGAGCGTGTCTGGGAAATATGCAGGAAGCCACGTAACGATTCGGTCGTTCTCACGCTACGCCCATCCGGGTATCCCAGGTTTCCTTCTGGGGGCTTTGGGGGCCAAGCCGCGCGCCGAAGGCGCCCGGCTTGGCCCCCAAAAGATTCTCTCCCCTCCCCACGGTCTGAAGGGCCGTGGGGAGGGGAGATCCAGGGGGGTGGGACCCTCCCGCCTCCTGAGGAGAGCTCCGAACGGAATGGAACCGGGCGGAGGCGCTAGGAGGCCAGCTCATTTTCCCAATGAATGACCGTTTGAGGGAGGTCAGAGTCCCTCATTATCCGTACCCCGGGGCGAGTTTTCGGACACTCTCTCAGAGGGCCACATGGAAGAAAAAGAGGCTTGTCCGGTATCAGGGTGGGGTTAGGCGAGGGGTGGGGCTACCCATATATCCCAAGCCCGATGGGGAGGGCTGGGCGGCTATGAAGGCCTTCATGCGTTTCCAAAAGGAAGCCCGAAGACGAACCCGAGCGCCGATGGCGTATCCGCGTTCAGAGAGGGCAGCCTTCGGATCCCCGATCGCGTTCCGATGGCTCCTGGTCCCTCTGGCGGTTCTTCTCCTTTTGCTGTTTGGGGGGGCATGGCTTTATCGCCGGATCTCAGCTACGGCGGGGCACGAAGCTTACCTGGCGCCCCAGCCTCCCGCTCCTTCCCGAGCGCCTCGCGTGGGCCTGGTCGCTGGGCATCTGGGGCATGATAGCGGGGCCGTTTGTCCAGATGGGCTGACGGAAGTTGAGGTCAACACGGCGATCGCTCAGGAGGTGGCCCGCCGTCTGGAAGCGTTGGGATACCGAGTGGAAGTGCTGGAGGAATTCGATGAGCGGCTTCAAGGCTATCGCGCAGCGGCCCTCCTCTCCATCCACGCCGATTCCTGCGAATACATCAACGAGCTAGCGACCGGCTTCAAAGTGGCACGGGCGCAAGCCGACGCCGTGCCGGAGCAGAGCGATCGCCTGGTGGAATGTCTGGTTTCCGCCTATGGCCGGCGGACCGGATTGCGCTTCCACGCGGATAGCATCACCTACGATATGACGGACTACCACGCGTTTCGGGAGATCGCGCCGGAGACCCCTGCCGCCATCATCGAAACCGGTTTCCTGTACCTGGATCGGGATCTCCTCACCCGAGGACGGGAACGGGTGGTGGAGGGGATCGTCGAGGGGCTGCGTTGTTTTTTGGAGGGCGAGGAATAGAGATCTCGGGTAGGGGGCTCCGCTTCCCTATTCCCTGCTCGTCTACGGTAAGAGAACATGGAGGGAGCGGCGACCTCGCCGCTCCCCCGGCCGCATCTATTAAGGGGCCGGCTGCTCCGCTGGCCGGCGGAACCAGGTCCGCCATTCCCGCTTCTCCCAGACCACCAAAATCGGCGCCGCGTTGAAGATCGAGGAGTAGGTCCCACTGATCATCCCGATCAGCAGGGTCGCCACGAACTGGCGGATCGTCGTCCCCCCGAAAAGGAGCAGGGCGACCAGCGTGAAGATCAGCGTCAGCTGGGTGTTGATCGAGCGATCCAAAGTTTGGAGGATGCTGTGGTTCACGATGCGCTCGTAGGGCTCGCCCCGGTAGCGGATGAGGTTCTCGCGGATCCGGTCGAACACCACGATGGAATCATGGACGGAGAAGCCGATGACGGTGAGCACGGCGGTGAGGAAGAGGGCGTCCACTTCCCACCCAAAGACCTTGCCGAAGATCGAGGCGGTCCCCACCACCACCGCCACGTCGTGCAGCAGGGCCAGGACAGCGGCGACGCCGTAGCGGAAGGCGTGGGGGACGTGCCGGAAGGCGAAGGTGAGGTAAAGCATGATCGCCAGGGAAGCCATCGCCACTGCCACCAGGGCGCCTCGGGTCACCTCCGCTCCCACCGTGGGCCCGACGGACTCAAAGCGCTCTAAGGTGATCTCCCCATAGCGGGACCGCAGGGCCTCCTCCAGCCGTGTCTTGGTGGCCGCGTCCATCTCCCGCGTGCGGATGATCAGCGTGCCCTGCAGGGAAGGTTGGACCCGGATGTCGGCCACGTTGAACCCGGTGGTCTGCCCCACGATCCCGATGACGTCCTCCGTGGAGACTGTCGCGTTCGGAGGGAGGCGGATCTCCATCAGGGAGCCGCCGGTGTAATCGATGGCCAAGGGAAGCCCGTAAAGGGCCAGGGAGATCAAGCCCGGAATGATCACCAGAAAAGACAGGGCGAAATACCAGTAACGCTTGCCGATGATGTCGATCATCCGATGCCTCCCCGAAGTCTCCTCACAGCCCGAACCAGCGGGGTTGGGCCTGGGCGCTGAACCGATCCAGCAGCACGTGCAGGAAGGCGCGGGTGACCCAGATGCCGGTGAACAGGCTGGCCGCCACCCCGATGGCCAGGGTCAGGGCGAACCCGCGCACCATGCTCGCTCCGAAGTTCAGGCCGAACACGTAAAGGATCGCACAGGTGATCAAGGTGGAGATGTTCGAGTCCCGGATGGAAGGCCAGGCGCGTTCGAAGCCGTAGTCGATCGCCAGGTTCAAGCTCCGGCCAGCTCGGAGCTCCTCTTTCAACCGCTCGAAGATGAGGATGTTCGCATCCACGGCCATCCCAATCGAAAGTACAAACCCGGCGATCCCCGGCAGGGTCAGGGTGACCGGGAGCAATTTGAAGATCGCGAAGACCAGGGCGGTATACAGGCTGAGGGCCAGCACGGCCAGAACGCCCGGCACTCGATAGTAGAGGATCATGAAAAGCGCGACGGTGGCGAACCCCACGATCCCTGCGATCAAGCTGCGGTGGATGGACTCCCGCCCCAGCGTCGGCCCGATGTTCCGGGTGTCCACGATCTTGAGCGGCACAGGCAGAGCGCCATAACGCAGCGTCACCGCTAGGGCTTCCGCGTCCGCCAGGGTGCTCCCGGAGCCCATCCGGATCACCCCCTGGCCTTGGGTGATCGGCTCCTGGATCACCGGGCAGGAGATCACTTTCTTGTCCAGCACGATACAGAGATAGCGCCCGACGTTCTGGGACGTGTATTCGGCGAAGATCCGCGTGCCTTCTGCGTCGAGGGTGAAAGCCACCTCAGGCTGGCGGAACTGATCCAGCTGGGGCCGGGCGTTGCGCAAGTTGCGGCCGGTCATGATCGTCCGGTATACCCGCTCCGTGGGGCTCACCGGAGTCGTCCCCGTGAGCGGCGCGGTTTCCGTCACCGCCGGGGTAGGGGTCAGCGCTGGCGTCCCGGTCATCGTTTCGGTTGGGGAAATGTCCATCGTCGTACGGATCGTGGTGCCTTCCGGGATGGGGGTCGCGCCGGCGTCGACGAACTCCAGCAGGCCCGTCTGCTTGATCGTGTTCACCGCTTGCTCCAAGTTGGTGACCCCTGGGAGCTCCACCACAATCCGTCGGGTCCCAGCGATCTGCACGACCGGTTCGCTCACCCCCAGGGCGTTCACCCGGTTCTCGATGATCCGGCGAGTATCCTCCAGGCTCCCCCGATCCACCGGTTGGTTGGATGGCACATCTGCCTCAAGGAGGATCTGGATCCCTCCTTGAAGATCCAGCCCGAGCACCGTGCGGATCTCCTTCTGGATCCCCAGGAAGTCGATGCGGGTTTCTGTGAAATCCACCCAAAGGGCCAGAACGGCCAGCAGGCTGATGATGGCCAGCCAGAGATTGCGATTCCGCATTGGTCTCCCATCCTGAAAGCAGGTTCAGACATGCGGTTTGATTATAGGGAGTGGAACATCGAAAAGCAAGCGCCTCTTCGATCGCTCGAAGCCACGCAACAGGTGATGTCTCACTTGAATGCGGCCGCATTGAGGATCGAAATGTGCATGGCTTCCTTATGGCAGAAGCGCTCGGCGGATGGAAGATCTACCCTCGAGTTGTTCCGAAATTGTTCCAAATCCTCAAGTACGCTAAGCCTGCATCCAAGACCATACACAACAGGAGGGGAGATGTCTTCAGCGGGCACGCAAGGGAATCAGAAGCTATGGTGGCTGGTCGGAACCGGACTGTTTCTAGGAGCGCTCATCGCCTGTCTTTGCGTCGGCGTTTTTGGGGCCACCATCCTCACCACGTTCCTTGGCACATGGGGGTGGATCCAAGCGGAGGCGCGGCCTGCGCAGGAGGTTGCGGAGCAGTTTCTGACGGCCCTCCGAGAGGGGCGCTGGGAGTCCGCTTATGCGTTGTGTGCCCCTGGCTTTCAGGAGGAGCTCCGGGGACCTGAGGCCCTGGCCCAGGCCTATGGCGGCGCCTATCAACCCGCGGAGTGGTCTTTTCGGAGCTGGCGTATCCAGCGCCAGGATGGGGTTGGACACGCTCAGCTGGGAGGGACCATCACCACAGCGAGCCAGGAGACGTATTCCTTTGAAATCGAGCTGGTCACGGTCCGCGCCGAATCCGGGGAAGTGTGGCGGGTGCGTGGGTTCAAATTCCCTTCGGAGGGCTTTGGGGGCGCTTTTGGGGTCCGGCTCCTCCCCTAGCCATCGTTTTCATTAGCGGAGAGATCGGCGAAGCTACTGCTTCTTTTTGATCCCCTTGGGGTTTTGGGGGCGAGCCATTGGCCCGCACCAGCTCGTATCTTCCAGATGAAGCACTGCTGCCGACCGCGCCGCCGGGTCCGACGGGTCCGGCGGGGCGACTCGTGCAAGGCTGGTGGTGGTGCAGTGGCCAGCCACCTCCCGATCACCCCGGATTTGCCCATACATGAACTCACCCCGATAGCGCTCCAAGGAGGGGGAGACAGATTTCATCGTGAGGTTCGGGCCACGAAGGCGACCTCACTGGTCTATGGAGAGGCGCTCGGTGGGGCGGAGATCTTGACAGGGTTCGCCCATGCCATATAAAATCATAGGCGCAGCGGGATGATGGGCCTGTAGCTCAGGCGGTCAGAGCACTCCCCTGATAAGGGAGGGGTCCCTGGTTCGAGTCCAGGCAGGCCCACCTGGGTGGGGATGTAGCTCAGATGGGAGAGCGCCTCCTTTGCACGGAGGAGGTCACGGGTTCGAGTCCCGTCATCTCCACCACACCCAGCGTACCTTGACAAGGGGGAGAATTCCCGTTACAATGAAAAGCCCGTCGGATGGAGGCTGACGCCCGAACCCGGATGAGGTATCCGGAGGCGGGGGCCAGCGGCCATCCGCTGGCGGGTCCGAAGAGGGCTCGTTCATGGGATCCGGGTGAAAGCCCGGGGGTGCACCTTAACAACCGAACAGAGCGTGAGAGCGAGTGAAAGCAACGCGGGCAGCTCAGGAAACGGGTTCTCCGCGTCACGTGTAAGCGAGTAAGGGCATGCGGTGGATGCCTTGGCGCCAAGGGCCGATGAAGGGCGCGGCACACTGCGAAAAGCCTCGGGGAGCCGTGTGCGGGCGCTATGACCCGGGGGTGCCCGAATGGGGAAACCCGCCTGGGGTGAACCCCAGGCATCCGTGGCTGAATCCATAGGCCACGGAGGGGCACGGGGGGAACTGAAACATCTTAGTACCCCCAGGAAAAGAAATCAATTGAGATTCCCCTAGTAGTGGCGAGCGAACGGGGAAGAGCCCAAACCCACAGGGTGCAAAAGCCCGAGGGCGTTGCCCTGTGGGGGTTGCGGGACCCATCCGGAGGCGGCCTCGGACGCCTCAGGGAGTTACCAAGCCTTGGCCTAGCCGAAGCGGTCTGGAAAGGCCCGCCATAGAGGGTGATAGCCCCGTAGGCGAAAGGTCGAAGGCCTCCCGGGGATGGGATCCCGAGTACCACGGCCCACGTGGAAGGTCGTGGGAAGCAGGGGGGACCACCCTCCAAGGCTAAATACCCTTGGCGACCGATAGCGCACCAGTACCGTGAGGGAAAGGTGAAAAGAACCCCGGTGAGGGGAGTGAAATAGAACCTGAAACCGCATGCCTACAAGCGGTCCGAGGGCTATGGCCCCTTCGGGGGCAATGCCTGAGGGCGTGCCTTTCGGAGAATGAGCCGGCGAGTTACTCTTGGTGGCGAAGGCTAAGGGGGTCACACCCGGAGCCGGAGCGAAAGCGAGTCCGAACAGGGCGTCTCGTCGCCAGGAGTAGACGCGAAACCGGGTGAGCTACCCATGGCCAGGGTGAAGCGGGGCTAATCCCCCGTGGAGGCCCGAACCCATCACCAGTGCAAAGGTGTGGGATGAGCTGTGGGTAGGGGTGATATGCCAATCGAACCCGGAGATAGCTCGTTCTCCCCGAAATAGCTTTAGGGCTAGCCTCACGCGGTCCGTGGCGGAGGTAGAGCACTGGTAGGGCTAGGGGCGTTATGCTACCGAACCCTGTCAAACTCCGAATGCCGCCACGTGCAGCGTGGGAGTCGGACCGTGGGGGATAACCTCCATGGTCGAGAGGGGAACAACCCAGACCGCCTGCTAAGGCCCCCAAGTCCGGGCTCAGTGGGAAAGGATGTGGGGCTGCTATGACAGCCAGGAGGTTGGCTTAGAAGCAGCCATCCTTTAAAGAGTGCGTAACAGCTCACTGGTCGAGCGGCCCTGCGCCGAAAATGTAACGGGGCTCAAGCCCGGCGCCGAAGCAGCGGATTCCTGCGTCGATGAGGCGCAGGAATGGTAGGGGAGCGTTCCGCACGCGTAGAAGCGCGACCGTGAGGACGCGTGGAGCGTGCGGAAGTGAGAATGCCGGCACGAGTAGCGGAAGACGCGTGAGAACCGCGTCCGCCGAAGGCCTAAGGTTTCCGACGCAAGGTCGATCCGCGTCGGGTTAGGCGGGACCTAAGGCGAGGCCGAAAGGCGTAGCCGATGGACAGCCGGTTAATATTCCGGCCCCACCCGGGTGGAGCGAAGGGGGGACGCAGGAGGGTAGGCCAGCCGGCCGCTGGCTGTGCCGGTGCCAAGTCCTTAGGGCGATGAAGGCGGTAGGCAAATCCGCCGCCGGAGCCTGAGGGATGATGGCGAGCCGGGGAAACCCGGCGGAAGTGGTCGAGCCCACACTGCCGAGAAAAGCCTCTAAGCGTTGAAGCCCGGGTGCCCGTACCGCAAACCGACACCGGTAGGCTGGCGTAAGCGCGCCAAGGCGGACGGGAGAACCCTCCTTAGGGAACTCGGCAAACTGACCCCGTAACTTCGGGAGAAGGGGTGCCTCGCGTAGGGTGAGGCCTTCGGGCCGAGCCCGAGGAGGCCGCAGTGAACAGGCCCTGGCGACTGGTTACCTAAACCACAGGTCTCTGCTAACCCGTAAGGGGAAGTATAGGGGCCGACGCCTGCCCAGTGCCGGAAGGTTAAGGGGAGGGGTGACCCGGCTTCGGCCGGTGTAGCCCTGAACTGAAGCCCCGGTGAACGGCGGCCGTAACTATAACGGTCCTAAGGTA
>DATMAC010000107.1:0-56656 GCA_035573655.1 Thermoflexus sp. | reverse complement strand
CTGTCATGGGGCAGTTCGGTGATCTCCGGAAGATGCTGGCAGAGCGTCCCACCCCACGCGACCGCCAATACCTGGAAGCCGCGGCAGATCCCCAGGATCGGTCGGCCCGCGGCCCGCGCGGCCTCCACCAGGGCGAACTCGAAGGCGTCTCGCTCGAAATCCACTCCGCCGGTTGCCGGGTGGCGGGAGGCCCCGTATCGATCCGGCGCGATGTCACCGCCTCCGGTGAGCAACACCCCATCCACTCGCTCGATGAACTCCGATGCGGTTTGCGGTGGGAGATTGGGGATCATCACCGGCAGACCACCGGCCTGCCAGATCGCCCGTAGATAGGCCGTCTCGGTGGCGCTCCAGGCCCGGCCCAGCGATCCGGTCTCCCGCGTGTTCTTCACCGTGACGCCGATCAGTGGTCGCCGCATCTGGTGTCTACTCCCTTTCGAGCGCTTCTACTGGAGCAAGAGCGCCCATCATCACTGTAAACCAAGCGATCGCTGACCTCGCTCATAGATGGTACAGCATCTGAGCGTTGCGATGGAGAATAGCTTCCGCCGCCACCTCGGCTTCGGCGGCGGTCAGATCCCCATCGTGCACGGTGGCTTCCAGCACTTCCTCCAGGATCCGTCGCCCCCAATGGGCTCCCAGATAGAACAGTTCGGGGATCAAGTGGGCATCCGTGGAAAACAGGATCTTGCTGATCGGAGTGAGCTCCAGGAAAGCGCGAACAACGAAGGCCATGCCGGATCGGCTGAGGAATGGGATGGCCAGGCCGAGATCCACATAGACATGAGGATAGACCGCGGCAAGATAACCGGCCTCACGGGTGTACGGATAGGAGGCGTGGAGCAGCACGAAGGGCACCCGTTGGAAACCTGGATGTTCCAGCAGGGGGCGCAGATGGAGTGGGTTCGCCCACCGCAGATCCAGATCTGGATCCCCGAAACCCGTGTGGAACTGAACGGGCCGGCCTTGCTCGGCGGCAGCCTCCAGGGTGCGCCACACCACCCAGTCGTTCAGGGGCTTGTGGGCCAGCCGGAGGCGCCCTCCCTGTTTCACTTGCTGTCGCATGGCCTCGAAAGCAGAGCGGGCGGCTTCAGGGTCTGGAGCCTCTACGGCGAGCCCGGTCCGATAGGCAACGATGGTCTTAAAGCCTACCACCTCCGGCCCAGGGTCCTGGAGGGCGGCCCGGAAGGCTTCCTCGAAAGCGGGCCAAGTCGAGGTCTCAGCGATCAACCGCTCGGCCAGGAACTCCACCCGGAGCAGCCGATAGGTTCGAACGAAACGGTTATGCCACGCGGTCGGCATCACTTGGTCCGGCATGAACCCATCGTCTAGGAGGATCGACTGAAAGCCGGCGGCCTCGAAGCAGCGCCGAACCACCTCCTCAAACCCCAATCGCTCCCGGGCTTCGAGAATCGCGGCCAGGTTCGGCTCACAGCCCAATATCCCAGCGATCTCCCGCATGCTGCGTCGGAAGAAAATCGTCTCCTGGGCATGGCGGGTGACCACCTCCGCGGCGTAGCCCTCCGTGAAAGCGGAGGGGTAGGCGAACGTCCGCACGTGTTCCGGACGCAGCAGGTTATGGGCGTGCTGATCAATGATCGGGATGGTCGAGAGGTTCATCGCTAATAGCGTTCCAATAGGATTCGGACCTCTTCTTCGTGTGGTAAATCTTTCAGCGCCTCCCACTCCATCCGACGGACGGCGAGGTAGGAGCGTGCGAGCTCCGGCCCCAGGGCCTGAAGGAGGACCTCATCGCGCTCGAGGGCAGCGAGGGCCTCGCCCAGCGTCGTTGGCAGTGGTCGGATGCCCCGGGCGGCCCGTTCCGCCTCCGGAAGGTCCGCCGGGTCCAATTGAACGGGCTCCCCCGGATCCAGATTCCTCTCCAGTCCGTCCAAACCGGCCGCGATCACTGCCCCCAATGCCAGATATGGGTTGCATGAAGGATCCACCGTCTTCAGCTCGATATGAGTGACCGGCCGGCCGGCTGGGGGCTGAGGCACGCGCACGGCTGCCTCCCGGTTGCCATAGCCCCAACAGGTGAAGGCCCCACTCCAGAAACGGGGGCGGATCCTCTTGAAGGAGTTCGGGCTGGGGATCGTGAAGGCGGTGAGGGCGGGCAAGTGATGGAGAATCCCTGCGATAAACGCTCGGGCCTCCGTGGAAAGCATCTCAGGACGGTGCGGGTCAGCGGTCTTGTTCTGCTCGCCCTGCCACAAGCTGAAGTGGAGATGGGCACCGCTGCCGGCTTTGTCGAGGAAAATCTTCGGGACGAAGGAGGCGATCAGGCCATGGCGGCGCGCGACGGCCCGCACGGTCTCACGGAAAGCGATCTGGTTGTCTGCCGCCCGCAGTGCTTCCGCGTAGCGGATTGGCATCTCGAATTGGCCAGGTCCGGATTCCGCATAGATCATCTCTGGGACGATCCCTTGAGCCTCCAAGGCGGAGGTCAGATCCTCGAGCACCGGTGCCATAGCGTCCAGGGCGGCCGTCTGGGCGAACACGGTGGAATCGGCGGGGATCACCTGACCGCCCTCCTGGCGGAGCAAATAGAATTCGTTCTCAAAGGCCGCCATGATCCGCCATCCCCGTTGTCCAGCCCGTTCGATCATACGACGGAGAAACGATCGTGGGCAATGAGGCCACGGCCGATCTCCTTCGTAGATATCGGTGAGCACCCGGGCGTGGCCGGGGGCGTACGGCAGCGGGGTGAAGGTCGTCCAGTCCGCTCGCATGTGGACCTCGCCGGCCGGCGTCAACCCGGCGTCCGGGGCAAGGGCGTCGTACATCACCGGGAGGGCCTGCTGGGCGGCGGCGATCCCCACGCCTGCGCCCTCAAGATAGTCCTCCAGGAAGGTCGCGTGGACCGCCTTAGCGCGAATGACACCGGCGTTATCACACCAAAGGAAACGCACATAGCGGATCCCATGGTGTCGGATCGCAGCGCGAATGGCATCCTTCCACTCAGCCATGGCTTCTTCCTCCGGGCCTTGGGTCGTCGTTGGGCAGGGCCGGGCCCTCAAGGCCCGGCCCTGTACCTATAGAAGGACAAACGCCCTGCGCTCATGGCGCCGGGACTTTCTGGGGAACTCGCTCGGCGGCCAGGGTGAACTTCCCACCCTTCACTTCGATCACCGTCACCCCCTTTTGGGGGATGTGGGATTGCGGCGAGTAGTTGATCACCCCCGTAACCGCGGGGAAGTCTCGGATGTTCTCCAGCGCCTGCTTGATCGCTTGTCCATCGGTTGACCCGGCCCGCCGGATGGCCTCAGCGAGGACATAGACCGCGTCATATCCCAGGGCGGCGAAGACGGCCTCCGGCTCAGTGCCATATTTCTGTTTGTAAGCGGCCACGAATTTGCGCACCTTCTCGTTGGGGGAGTCCGCAGTGAGCAGAGAGTGGGTGGTGAAGAATACGTTCTCGGCTGCCGGGCCGGCTACCTGCACCAGGAGCGGAGTGTCGTAGCCATCACCCCCCACGATGGGACCGGTGATCCCAGCGTTCCGGAATTGCTTCACGATCGTCCCCACGTCGTCTGGCAGGGCGGAAATGTAATAAAAGTCCGGCTGCTGGGGCAGAGCTTTCACCTTGGCGATCTGGGCGGAGAAGTCCTTGTCACCGGATTGATAGGTGTCCTCCAGCACGATGGTTCCACCCAGCTCGGTAAAGCGCGCCTTAAAATATTTGGCCAGCACCGTGGTGTACTCCGCGCCTTTGTCCCACAACAGATAGGCAGTCTTGCCGAACTTCTCAAAGGCGAACTCGGCCCCCACGGCTGCTTGCACATTGTCGCCAAAGGGAGTTAGGAAGAGCATATCCCCTACCTGTCCAGGCAGGCGCGGCGAAGTGGCACCGACCGTGATGAAGGGGATCCCAGCGCGCTGGCAGATAGGTCCCGCCGCCAGCACGTAATCGGAATCGTTGAACCCGATGACGGCGACCACCTTATCTTGTTCGATCAGCTGGGTGACGACTGTTGCCGCGGTCGCTGGGTCCGTCTTGGTGTCGCGGATCAACAGCTCAATCGGACGGCCCATCACGCCACCGGCGGCGTTGATCTCCTCGGCGGCGAGCCGGGCCCCGTTGGCTGCCGGCACATCGATGGAAGCCATCCCACCGGTCAGGTTGAAGGGCGCGCCGATGCGGATGGGCTCCTTCGCCATCGGCGTTTCGGCAGGGGCAGGCGATGCGACGGGGGCGGCCGTCGGCGTGGCCGCCAGCGGGGCGGCTGGCTGGCAGGCGGCCGCTGCCATGAGGAACACTAAAGCGAGTGCGGACCATCGATGCAGCGGGCGCATGGCTATCCCTCCTTATGAGGATGAAGGATCGGCTTTCCGAGCGCGCAGGGCTCCGACGGTGGCCTTCCGCCTCTCCAGCCAGAGCGCCAGTCGCTCGGCGATCGCCTCTGTTCGGAGCTCCTGATCCCCTAGCAATCCCTGACGGCGAAACGTGATGAGGAGAATCAGCAACACGGCCAGGCCGATCTGACTGAGGCCATAGAGCGGGCCGAACATCCAGGGTCCAATCGCGAAGCCGGGCTCCAGGTTGCGGAGGATCTCGGTGCTGGCCATCACCAGAAGCGTTCCAAGAACGGAGCCGCTGATGCTGCCCATGCCTCCCACGATCATCATCACGATGATCTCGAAGGTTTTCGAGAAATAAAAGGCGTTTGGCGAGAAGGCGGTGAGGAAGTGCGCCCAGAGCCCTCCGGCGATCCCGGTGAAGAAGGCGCTGATCCCGAAGGCGATCTGTCGGATTCGCGGGATGTCCACCCCTGAACCCCGGGCTCCCCATGGATCATCGCGGGCGGCGATGAGCTGCAGGCCCAACGGCGAGTGTTTCACTCGCCAGGCAACGTAGAGGTTCAAAGCCGCCCACAGAGCCGCCCAGCCCAACGTGGTGAACGGGGGCACACCGGAGAAGGTCCGTGTCCCCCGGGTGAAAGCCTCTGCGTTGATCAGCACCACACGCGTGATGATCAGAAAGCCCAGAGTGGCCACGGCGACGAAATGCCCGCTCAGCCGTAACAATGGAATACCAATGAGGATCGCTATGATCATCACGATCAGGCCGCCCAGCAAGAGGGCGGGAAGGAAGGGTAAAGCGAATGAGTTGAGGGGAGGTGGCAGGTCTGGCAAATTCACCGCCTTCAGGGCCACTGGGAGCGTCAGGATCGCCGAGGTGTAGGCCCCCAGGGCCATAAAGCCGATGTGCCCGAGGGAGAAAACGCCTGTGAGCCCGGTGAAGAGGTTCAGGCTGACCACCAGCATCAAGTTGATCAAAAACAAGATCGCCAGGCGTTCTAGATAGGCGTTTCCTCCGCGTGCCACTGCCAGGTATGCACCGCCCAACAGCAGCAACAGGAGAGCGCGCAGCGCCCAGCTCCACTTCCACCGAGCCGAGGAAGCCACCATCTCAGACCCGCTCCGCCTCCAGGTAGCCCAGGACACCGCCTGGGCGCACCAAGAGGATGAGGATCAAAATCCCATAGACGAAGGCATCGCGGTAGCCCACGATCCCAGACGGCAAAAAGCCCTGGAGCAGGATCTCCAATGCTCCCAGGAGATAACCTCCTAAGACGGCACCGGGAATGGTCCCGAATCCCCCAATCACACAGGCGACGAAGGCTTTCAGAACTGGCTCGAAACCCATGGTGGGGTTGATCGTCCCCACATGAGCGATCCACAATATAACCGCTAGTCCGGCCATGGCTGAACCAATGGCGAAGGCCAGCATAGTGACTTTGCCGATCTCAATTCCTAATAATTGCGCCGCTGTTGGGTTCTCAGCGGCCGCCCGCATGGCCAGACCCAAGCGGGTGCGGGTGACGAAGAGGGCGAGAGCCCCGAGCGCGAACATGGCGCTTCCGAACGCCCAAAGATGGATGGAAGGCAGGAAGAGGTTCCCACCGATGTGGAGCACCTGGGTGAGCAGTGCCGGCATAGGGAAGGGACGGGAACGAGGGGAGAACAAAAGAATGGCCATGTTCTCCAGGAAAACAGCTACCGCAAAGGAGTTCAGTAACAGCGCAACGTCTGGGGCCCCGCGCACCGGCCGGTACGCGATCCGTTCGATCAGCAAGCCCAGAGCGGCTGCACCGGCAATGGCCCCTATGACCACGGCTGAAAAGGGCCAGCCGTGCTGCAGGAGGAGAAGGCCAATGTAAGCGCCGGCCATCATCACCGTGCCGTGGGCGAAATTGATCAGCCGCATCACGGCGAAGACCATGGCCAGGCCAACGGCCATCAAGGCATACTGGCTTCCCAAGCCCAGGGCGTTGATCAATTGTTGGATCCAGAATCCCAGGGAGCCTATCATGGACATCGGATTTTCCCCTCCAGCTCTCCATTGCTAACGACCCAGGTAGATTCGGATCAGATCGGGGTTTTCCCGCAGGCGGGCCGCCGTGTCCGCCAGGACCAGTCGCCCGCTCTCCAACACATAACCGCGGTCCGCCAGGTCCAGGGCCTTCTCCGCGTTTTGTTCGACGATCAGCATCGTCAACCCATGTGCCTTCAACTGAGCCAAGGCCTCGAAGACTTCCTCCACCACCCGGGGAGCCAACCCGAGGGAAGGCTCGTCCAGCAACAGGACCTCCGGATCGGCCATAAGGGCGCGAGCAATGGCCAGCATCTGCTGTTGTCCGCCTGAAAGCAGCCCTGCCGGCTGATTGAGACGCTCCTTCAGCATCGGGAACAAGGCCAGCGCCCGCTCGAGGTTGCGGCGTTCCCGGACAGGATCCCTCAGTCGGTAACCTCCCAGAAGCAGGTTCTCCCGTACGGTGAGGCTCTTGAAAACCTGACGGCCCTCCGGGCACTGAATGATGCCCATGCGGGCGATCTGAGCCGGGGAACGCCCGGTGATTTCCTGGCCGCGGTAGAGAACTTGCCCTCGCACTGGACGCAGCAACCCTGAGATCACCCGGAGCGTCGTTGTCTTGCCTGCCCCATTTGGCCCCAGCAGGGCGACCACCTCGCCGGCCCCTACTGTGAGGGACAGGCCATGGAGGGCGCGGATCGCCCCGTAAGCTGCTTCCAGGTCACGAAGCTCCAGGACCACCGGATCGTCCAAGGAAGGCCTCCAGCACCAGCGGATTGCGGCGAATCTCCTCCGGCGTTCCCTCAGCGAGCAGAACGCCGGAGCTTAGGACATGTAGACGGGGGCAGAAACGCATTACCACCGGCATGTCGTGAGCGACCATCAGGATGGCCATCCGGCGTTCCCGATGCAAATGGGCCAGCTGCTCCATTAAGGCCTCGCTCTCCTCGGGATGCAGCCCAGCGGTGGGCTCATCCAACAGGAGCAGGGAGGGTTCCAGGGCGAGAGCACGGGCGATCTCGACCCTCCGTTGATCCCCGTAGGACAGGGTGCCAGCGGGCCGATGGGCCAGATGTCCAATCCCCATGCGTTCCAAGAGGTTCATGGCACGTTGCCGCAGCATATCCATTCGCCGATGTGCCGGGCCGAAGTTGAACAACGTCGAAAGGACATCAGGCGGATGGTGGATCGTCAGCGCCACCAGCACATTTTCCAGAGCGGTTAACGAGGGAAACAGGCGGATGTTCTGAAAGGTACGAGCGATCCCCAGGGCGGGGATGCGGTGAGCTGGAAGGCGGGTCACGTCTTGTCCACGGAATCGGATACGACCCGAGTCTGGGCGGAGGAACCCACTCAACAAGTTGATCAGCGTAGTCTTGCCAGCACCGTTCGGCCCGATCACCCCCAGGATCTCACCCTCCCGCATAACCAACCGGTAGTCCTGCAGCGCCACAACCCCTTGGAAGCGCTTCGTTAACCCCTCTACTTCCAGCAAGGGGTGGGACGAGGAGCCAGCCGCCCAAGCCCCCGCTGGCCTCGGCTGGAGCGCGCTGTTGGTTCCCTGGGAGGAACAGGGAGTGAGGGGTGTGGTTTCCATACCCGGTCCCTTTCCCGCCAAATGCACAAATGTGAATAAACCTTCAACTTTGAATTATTGGCTTATTGTATGAAGGATGGGTGAGCTTGTCAAGTATCATCTCCTTGTTGGAGTTCGGGCACGAGTTGGGACATCGAGCGGGTGGGGTCCTCACCCCGCCTCCAGGGGCTGCGTTGCGATCCAAGGCTTTATTTGGGGGTTTCTGGGGCTGAGCCAGGGCCGGGGGCCGGAGGCCCATGGCCCAGCCCCAGAAGAAATTTTTTCTCCCCCCGCGGCCCTTTAGGCCGCTGGGAGAGAAAGGGGGAGAGAAGCCATCGACTTTCTTCGCTGTGACGCTGTCGTTGCTAGAACTTGGAAAAGCCCTGTGGCTTTAGCTGCTTTGAGTAAGGGAATGGGATGGTCCCGGAGATAAAGGTTCCGTTCAGTCCAGCCATGCCACAAGGTTGTGGGCCTGAGCTGCAGTTTGGTCCGTTTCCAACTTATTCCTCCAACTCGGCCGCTGCCTGAGCGATCTCCTCGGGGGTGACAGCCTCGACGTTGTACCGGGCCAGCCCCTCGCGGATGCGCGCCATGACCTCATCGAACGACATCGTGACGATCCGTTTCCGACGGATCGGGTTGACTTGGGAAAGCACAGCCTGTTTGAGGAAGGGGTAGCGGATCCCTTTCTCATGTAACGCTTCCAGGATAGGCTCCACCAGTTGATCGATGGATTCGATCACTTGGGCCCGGCGCTCCCGCTCCTGCATCGCTTCGCGCATGGGCAGCTCCAGGAAGCGATCGACCTTCCGAAGGATCGGCACGTATCCAGCCCCAGCGAAACGCTCCTTTTGATCGTATAGAATACCGAGCGTGATCAAATAAGCTTCCTCAAACTGGAAGGAGAAAGCCCGCTCCAAGGCCTCGGGGTGTTCCTCCCGTAGGGTTCGATACATCCGCAACACCTCCAGCGCCTTCTCCCGAAGATTGTGGGCCTTCTCTGTGTTCAGGCTGAGGATATGATAAGCCACCGCAGGATCCGGAATCAGGATGGCCGTGATGGTCCGAGCGCCCAACCGGACCATCGCCTCGCGTCGATGGTTGCCGTTTGGGGTCCAGTATTGGCCATCCGGGGCCCGAATCACCACAATCGGATCGATAAAGCGGCCGATCCCCTGGATGACAGCTTTCAGCCGCTCCACATGATGGGGCGAGAGATCCCTCTGATAAGGGGTGGGCACCACACGATCCAGCGGCAACTCCACGAACAGTTGCCATCGCTGGGCATAAGGCTCTCGATAAGCTGCCCACACCACACCGCCATCCGCTTCTACCTGCTGGATCAGTTGTTGAATCTCCTCAGGGATCTGTTGAGCCATCGCCCATCCCTCCAGCCCAAGCTTATTTCTTAAAAAATAATATCCATCACTGCGGGGAAGCGAATGGATCAGGCCCTGCGTGTTAATGATTACTATAGTTATTTTAATTGACGACCCGCAAATTGACACGTCCATGCATTTAAATTAGCATGTAAATGCAGCCACAGTAAAGGAATCAGAGGCCGTGTAGAGCCTATTCCCCCTGTCCAGGGAGGTGCCCCATGGCGAAGTTGCTCCGGGTCAACATGACTGATTTATCCGTTCGCTATGAGGATGTACCGGAAAAGTATGCGTTGTTGGGCGGCCGAGGCCTCACTTCCAGTATTATTTATGATGAAGTGCCTCCGCTCTGTCATCCTCTGGGACCCGACAATAAGCTGGTGATCGCTCCGGGCATTGTCAGCGGGACCAAGGCGCCCACCTCCGGTCGGACCTCCTTTGGCGGAAAGTCCCCACTGACCGGCGGCATCAAAGAAAGCAACGCCGGTGGCCTTTCCTCACAGAAGATCGCCCGCCTGGGCATTAAAGCGATCATCGTTGAAGGCCAGCCGAAGGAGAAGGGACGTTTCTATGTGTTGAGGATCGATAAGGATGGCGCTCGCTTGTTGCCCGCGGATCACCTCAAAGGGAAGGGAATGTATGAGGTCTGCGACCTCCTCTGGAAGGAGCATGGGGAGGGCGTGGCCATCATCGGCATCGGGCCGGCGGGGGAGATGCTCATGAGCGCGGCCGGGATCTGCGTCAATGACCAGGAGAACACCGCTGGCCGGTATGCCGGGCGCGGCGGCTTGGGCGCCGTGATGGGCTCGAAGGGCCTCAAGGCCATTGTGATCGATGACCGGGGCGGGCCCGGGGTGGAGATCAAGAACCCCGAGCTCTTCGAGCAGGGGATCAAGAAGCTCACCCAGGCCTCCCTCACCCACGACGTCACCAAGAAGGGCGGCGCCCTCAACACCTATGGCACGAACGTCCTAGTCAACATCATGAACGAGGCCGGCGGGTATCCGACCCGTAACTTCTCCTCCGGTCGCTTCGAGCTGGCCTCCCAGATCAGCGGCGAGACCAAGGCCGAAATCATCCACAAACGCAACGGCGAGGGAGCCACCGGCCATCCCTGCCATCCCGGCTGCATCATCCAGTGCTCAGACCGCTGGGCCAACCCCGATGGGACCTTCAAGGTCTCAGTGATGGAATACGAGTCGGTCTGGGCGCTGGGTGCCAACTGTGGGATCGGGGATCTGGACAAGATCGCCGATCTGATCTGGCTCTGCAATGATATCGGGGTCGATACCATCGAGATGGGCGATACCATCGCCGTGGCTATGGAGGCCGGGTTGCTGCCCTTCGGGGATGCCGATGGAGCAATCCGCCTACTGAACGAGGAGGTCCGTCACGGCACTCCGCTGGGCCGGATCTTGGGCAACGGCTGTGTCTTCACCGGCCGCGCCTTCGGCGTCACCCGGGTCCCGGCGGTGAAGGGTCAAGGGATGCCGGCTTATGAGCCGCGGGCCGTGAAGGGGATCGGTGTGACCTACGCCACCTCCACGATGGGCGCCGATCATACCGCCGGCTACACCATCGCCCCGGAGATCCTGGGCGTCGGAGGTAAGGCGGATCCCTTCGCGGTCCAGAAGGCCGATCTCTCCCGGGCTTTCCAGGCGACCACCGCCTTCATCGACTCCACCGGTTATTGCCTGTTCGATGCTTTCTGCGTCCTGGACATCCCGGAGGGCTTCGAAGGCATGGTGGAGTCGTGCGCGGGCGTGCTGGGGGTGAACTGGACCACTCAGGATGCCATCCGGCTGGGCTATGAGATCATCCGCAAGGAGCGGCTGTTCAACGAGGCCGCCGGGTTCACCAAGGCGCACGACCGTCTGCCGGACTTCATGACCAAAGAGCCGCTCCCGCCGCACAACACGGTCTTCGATGTCCCACCGGAGGAGCTGGATGCCGTTTATGACTTCAGCAAGTGGCCCAAGGAGGTTGTGGGAGAGGTCGCTGGCTAAAGCGCGTCCGCCTGGCTGTTGGGATCGGTCTTCGGGGTGGGGAAACGATGATTCCCCACCCTATGTTTTTGGCCGATCACTCTATCCGGTAATGAGTAGCTTTTCGGAGTTCTCGCGAGGAGGCGGAAGAGCCCGCCCCTTTCATCCCCCTCCCCGCGGCCCAAAGGGTGGTGGGGAGGGGGATGAAAGGGGTGGAGCTGAGCTGCAGCGGCCCCAAAAGCCCCCAGGAGGAAACCGCTTGAGGTGGGTGAAACCGCCCTCAGCGGTTCCTCGATCCCTGAAAGGGTTTTCCTCCTCTCTGGAGTCGAGAGCGATGATCGAGATCCATCTTTATGGTGAGCTTCGCCGATACATCGGACAGGAAGATCCTTCCCAGGACGCGGTCGCTTTCCTGAATGCCCGTCCGGAGCTCACGGTGGCCGAGGCGCTTCAAGCGCTGGGCGTTCCTCTGGATGAGGCCCGACATGTTTTCATTAACGGTCTTTATGACCCGGAGGGGTTGCGTCGAAAGCTGTCGGATGGAGACCGGGTAGGGGTGTTCCCCCGAACGATGACCATGCCGCACATCCGCCTGTTCGCCCCTCGCGCCCCGCGCGAACCGGCATGATCACGATTGGTGGAGCCGACGCGATGATTGAAGTTCGTCTTTATGGGGATCTTCGACGCTACGCTGGGAAAACAGACCCTCGTGAGGAAGCCATTGTATGGGTTCCGTACCGCCCAGGGTTAACGGTCGCCGATGTGCTTCGGGAGATCGGCATCGACCCCGAACGTGAGGTGAGCAATATATTCATCAACGGACGCTATGATTATCAGGCTCGGTCTCGGCTGGTTCAGGATGGGGATCGGTTAGGGGTGTTTCCACGCAATATGGCATTATTATATTGCTGATGTCGAGGGGAGAAACATCATTTGGGAATGGGGCATGGCTTTTCAATGCTCTAGCCATTTGGGGTTTTCTGGGGCTGGGCCGGGGGCCGAAGGCCCCCGGCCCAGCCCCAGACAAAGTTCTTCTCCCCCCTTCCCGCGGCCCTTTGGGCCGCGGGAAGGGGGGAGGGGCCATCCCTTGCTTCACCGTTGTGCTGCCTTTGTTAGAACTTTGAAAAGCCCTGAGGGTGGAGGCCGCCCCCTAAGGATCCGCAAGGTCCAGAAGACTCAGCCATTTGCTGCCGCCCATGGGGCCGCGGATTGAATGCTGTGAGCCAAACCTCGTCCGATGTGGGGAGGTGGGAAGCGTGCGGGTGAAGGTGCAGGTTTACGCAATCCTGCGGCAATATATCCCAGATGCGCAACGCGGCCCTCTTACGATAGAGATACCGGAGGGAACCACGGTCGGACAATTGATTCAGCGATTGCCGATCCCGCCGGAGCTGGCCCGCGTGGTCTTTGTGAATGGAGTCCGTCAGGAATCCGATTGGGTGCTTCAAGAAGGCGACGAAGTGGGGATCTTCCCGCCCATTGCGGGAGGAGCGGGTTGAGCCGCCTCAGCGCCATAGTAGCCGTGTCTTTCCCCTGCATTCTGAGAGACCGCATGGAGACAAGGGGTAGGGTGTTGGTCCCTGGATCCACTGAGAAGGACCGGATATAGACGGCCCAACTGGCCCCGCCCGGTTCCCTTTTTGTATGTTTCATCCGCGCCGAATTAAAATAACGATGTTCATCCTAAATTCTGGAGGTGCATCATGGCCCACACGCTCCCTCCTCTGCCGTATCCGTATGATGCATTGGAGCCCTACATCGACGCTCAGACTATGGAGATCCATCACACCCGGCACCATCAAGCCTACGTGAACAACCTCAATGCTGCTCTGGAGAAATACCCAGAGCTCCAGGATGTGCCGGTGGAGATCCTCCTGCGGAACCTCCCCAGCGTCCCCGAGGACATCCGGGAGACGGTGCGGAACAACGGCGGCGGCCACGCCAACCACAGCTTGTTCTGGACCGTGATGAAGCCTGGCGGGGGCGGCGAGCCGAGCGGCGCCCTGGCGGAGGCGATCGCGAAGGCGTTCGGCAGCTTCGCCAACTTCAAGGACCTCTTCACCAAGGCAGCGATGGGGCGCTTCGGCAGCGGCTGGGCCTGGCTCAGCATGACGGCCTTCGGGAAGCTGGTGGTGCACTCCACACCCAACCAGGATAGCCCGCTGATGGAAGGCCTGATCCCGTTGCTGGGCCTGGACGTGTGGGAGCACGCATATTATCTGAAATACCAGAACCGACGGGCCGACTACGTTCAGGCCTGGTGGAATGTGGTAAACTGGGATCAGGTCGCCGCGAACTACGCCAAGGCCCTGGAGGCCATCCGGACCAACGTCCGGGCTTAAGCGGCCCCGCACCGGCGATGGGGGCAACCTGCAGGTTGCCCCCATCGCCGGTGGTTCTCGGATGAAGAGGTTTCCCCTTCCAGCGCTTCTCCTCCGTATTCCCGAAAGACCATTTTGAGAGCTGCAGGATGGCGACGGCCCTGCACGCTCCAACCCGTTTGAGGGAGAGCGCACAATGGCATCTCTACATGAGCTGCGCGCTCGCGGCCAATCGATCTGGCTGGACGAGATCCGTCGTGAATGGCTCACCGATGGAGAGCTGGCCCGCTGGATCGAACGAGGGGTCACCGGGGTGACCAGCAACCCGACCATCTTCGAGCGGGCGATCACCACCAGCCCCGCTTACGATGACGCGATCCGGAAGGAGCTCGCTCGGGATCCCGAGATCGATTCAGTCGCGCTCTATGAGGCCTTGGTCGTCGAGGACATCCGGATGGCGGCGGATCTCCTCCGGCCGGTCTATGAGGCGACGGAGGGGGCCGACGGCTTTGTCAGCTTGGAGGTTTCCCCTCACCTGGCCGATGACACGGAGGGGACCATCGCAGAGGCCCGACGACTGTGGCGCATGGTGGATCGCCCCAACTTGATGATCAAGGTGCCGGCGACCCCGGCGGGCATCCCGGCCATCGAGACGTTGATCGCCGAAGGGGTGAACGTCAACGTCACATTGATTTTCTCCCCCGCTCATTATGAGGCAGCGGCGGAGGCTTACTGGCGGGGCCTGCGGCGACGCGCGGAATCCGGGAAGGATCTGCGGGGTGTGGCCTCTGTGGCCTCTTTCTTTGTGAGCCGGATCGATACCGCCGTGGATCGTGAGCTGGAAGCCCGGGGGACGCCCGAGGCGCGTGCGCTTCTTGGGAAGATCGCCCTCGCGGTGGCCCGCCGGGTGTATCGGATCTTCCGCGAGCGATTCCTCCCCTCCGTTTTCCCGGATCTGCAGGCCCGGGGGGCGCGCGCCCAACGCGTCCTGTGGGCCAGCACCAGCACCAAAAACCCCAGCTATTCCGATGTGAAGTATGTGGAAGGGTTGATCGCCCCCGATACGGTGAACACGGTGCCGATGGCCACCTTACAAGCCTTTGAGGATCACGGACGGGTGCCGGAAGCCGCGGCCTGGGAAGAATGGGAGGAGGCAGAGGCGGATTTGGCCGCGCTGGCTCGGTTGGGGATCCCACTGGAGGAGATCCTGAACCGTTTGCAGGCGGAAGGGGTAGCCGCCTTCACCCGGTCCTATGAGACCCTATTGGATGCCCTGGAGCGCAAGCGCGCCGCGCTGCTTCTGGAGAACCTTCCCCGTTCACCGTAACGCATAGAACGTCCACTTGGGATGACTTCCGCTTCCTGTCATAGCGCAAATCGCGGAGGACGGTGATGCGGTGGGCACAAACGGAAACGTTGCCTGGGTTCCTTGCCGGGGCGCTGACCCTGCGGCCCTTCACTGGGGAGCGGGTGATGGTGGTTCGGGTGGAGGCGCCTGCAGGCGCCGTGGTGCCGCCTCACGCTCATCCCCACGAGCAGATCACTTTGGTCCTCCAGGGCCGCCTCCGCTTGCGGGTGGCGGGGGAAGAACAGGAGCTCGGCCCGGGGCAGATCGTTCACATCCCATCAGGGATCGAGCACGAAGCGACGTTCCTGGAGGAAACCTTGGTGTTCGATGTCTTTCAACCCCCACGAGAAGATTTCCTGGAGCGCTTGAAAGCGGGGTAGTATGGGATTTGATCCCGATACCTCTGGAGACAGCAGGGATCGGCCAGCGCTCCTTACCCTGGAGGTCTTACATCCCCCTTCTCTTCGCCCCTTCTCCTGCTGAGTGCTTTGGTCTTAAGAGTTACAAGGTTTTTGGGTTTGGGAAGGCCGCCTTCGGCGGCCTTCCCAAACCCAAAAACCACCTCCCAGGAATTATGCCACAGGTCTTAGGAATTGCGCGGTGGGTTTTGTCTGGGGGAAAATTTTGGGGGTGGGGCCACTTTTCCTTGTAGACCCCAACTGCACAACTCCTAAAAAGAAAGAGATTGCCTCTGAAATCTTCCAAATGGAGGCTCCCAATGATTCGAGCTTGGACCTCCACCTATCAGCGTCTGGTATTCCAGGAGCCTGAGCCGGGGATTTTGGAAGTGGTCCTTCATCGGCCGGAGACTCTGAATTCCTTGGATGCGACGGCCCATCGGGAGCTCACCTACGTCTGGCGGGACATCGATGCGGATCCTTCCATCCGTGTGGTGTTGGTTCGGGGATCCGGTCCCGCTTTCTCCGCCGGAGGGGATTTCACGTTGATTGAGGAAATCATGTCGGATCCTGCGGCTTGCTTGCGGGTCTGGAAGGAGGCGCGGGATTTGGTCTACAACATCATCAACTGCGGTAAGCCCATTGTCTCAGCCATTGAGGGGCCAGCGGTAGGGGCGGGGCTGGCGGTAGCCTTGCTGGCCGACATCTCGGTGGCCGCGCGGGGTGCCCGCCTGATGGACGGCCACGTACGCCTGGGGGTGGCGGCTGGGGATCACGCCGCGCTGGTCTGGCCGCTGCTGATCGGGATGGCGAAGGCGAAGTATTACCTGCTCCTCAATGAGCCGCTCTCCGGCGAGGAGGCCGAGCGCCTGGGCTTGGTTTCCCTGTGTGTGGAGGATGGGAAGGCCTATGAGGTGGCGTTCGAGATCGCCCGGCGCCTGGCGAGGGGGAGCGCCTCCGCCATCCGTTGGACGAAATACGCCCTCAACAACTGGTTCCGCCTGGCCGGTCCGATCTTCGATGTCTCCACCGCCCTGGAGTTTCTGGGCTTTATGCTCCCGGACGCCCGGGAAGGTCTGCAGGCCATGCGGGAGAAGCGTGCGCCCCAGTTTTCAGGGGAAGCCCCTTTGTGATATAAAGAAGGCTCCATGAGGGATGGGCCGCGTAAGCGACCCACCCCACACAAAAATCCACTGATCGCCCGATAGGCTCCATATCGCGATTTTATGCCACTTCCTAGATGTGTAGGAGTTACGTAGTTCAGGGCCCGCAAGGGGAGGCGTAAGGGCCCCACCTCAAAACCCCCTGAGGAAATCAACCACGTAACTCATAATGTGAAGAAGACCCGAGGATCGGGCAAGTCCAATCGACGATAAGAATCTTACCTTGAAGCGCTTGGATAAGGGCATTGAAATCAGCGGAGCAGGAAAAATCCAGCTGAAGCATCAGTTGACCGATCAGAAATGTAAAGGCTCCATAAGTTGTGTTTCCATCGTTGTGGGATGAAGGGATGACCCTTATCCCTAACAGACCATTTGGAAGGGATTTCCGCCATCGTCGCCAGGCTTGCTCACCGAGCTCCTTTCGATAGTCTCGTAAATCTCGATAAATAGTTGCCGCCGAGACAGGAACACCCAGATTACATAACAGAAAAGCCGCGGCTGGTCCTGAGAATCCCAGCAAATACAGCAGCACCCCTAGCACCCGAAGCATTCGGCTCCGGTGCTCCCCCGTCCGGACTACCTCTGGCTGCGCGGTCCAAGTGATCCCACAACGCTTGCATCGAAATCGAATCTGCTCCATCAGCGCCGGGTTCAGATCCCGGAGGCGGCGGATTCGCCGTTGATGGATCACCCCCGTTAGGCTCTGACAGACTGGGCACCAGCGAGCATGCTGTATTTGCTCGGGGGATAAGCGCCAGCTGGGAGAGATCGTCTGAATTTGGCCACTTACCATGGTCGCCCTCAGAGAGCATCTGAGGTTGTTTTTCTCTTGTCTGCTATCCTTGGCCGTGTGGACCGTCACAGCGGACCACACGGCCTCAAGGGTTTTCCGCCCTCCCTCACCATGTCTCTAGCTGAGCGGTCATTCCTGCATCGACGAAGAGCAGGGATCCCGTGATATAAGAAGATTCCTCGCTGGCCAGGAAGAGGGCCGCGTAGCCCACATCCTCCGGTGTTCCCAGACGGCCCAGCAGCTGGCGTCGCTCCACCTGCCGGCGCATCCCTTCCGGATCTGGGGAGGAGGCAAAGATCCCCCGCACCAGCGGGGTATCGATCCACCCCGGGCAGATGGCATTCACCCGGATGTTGTCCCGCGCGACATCGATCGCCGCCGCTCGTGTCAAAGCGGCCAACCCGCCCTTCGAAGCGGCATAAGGCGCTGTCCCACCCACGTTCTGAACAGCGTGAACGGATGCAATGTTGATGATGCTTCCGCCGCCGGAAGCCTTCATATGAGGAATGGCGTATTTGGAGCACAAGAACGGGCCCACCAGATTCACAGCAAGGCAGCGTTCGAATTCCTCGCGGGTCGCCTCGGTGATGCTCTTGTAGACGCCGATGCCGGCGTTATTGACTAAGATGTGGAGAGCCCCGTAACGTTCCACGGTTTTTTGGATCATGGCCTTCACATCCTCTTCATTGGACACATCACAGCGGACGAAGAAAACTTCAAAGCCTTGATCGCGCAATTCTTTCTCTGTGGCCCGTCCAGCCTCTTCGTTAACGTCGGCAATCACGACCTTCGCACCCTCCCGGGCGAAGACCGTGGCGATTCCCTTGCCGATGCCCATCGCTCCCCCGGTCACGATCGCTACCTTATCTTTCAGTCGCATGGCGAGTACCTCCTTCAAAGGTTCAGCGCCAATGAGCATGCCGATTACGAAGGAATTGTTCCAAATCCGACCGACTGCACCACACAATGTCGCCAATGAAGGTGTGCTTCAAAGCGGCATAGGCCACACCATATGCCAAGCCCTGCAGAGGATCACCTTGAAGGAAGCCGGCGAGGAAACCGGCCACCAGGGCATCCCCTGCGCCCACCCGATCGATTGGCTCCAGCGGATAACCAGGTTGAATGTAGATTTGGCCTTCGTGCCAAAGGAGCGCTCCGCCTTCTTCCAGAGTTAGCACGATGGTGGCTCCTGGATGGCGACGGGCGATCTCGCGCAGCATGACCTCCGAATCTCCGTTCACTTCAAGGATCTGCGTGGCCTCCTGGGTGGTGCAAAACAATACATCCACAGCATGGAGAAGCGGCCGGATAGCTTGTCGAGCTGCCTCAAGAGGCCATAATTTGGATCGGTAATTCACATCGAAGGAAACCTTTAGGCCGGCGGATCGTGCCTCCTCGATCGCCCGACATACCAAGCGATGGCAATTCGGGCTTAGGGCGGGCGTGATTCCTGTCAGATGAATGAGCTTGGCCTGACGTACGTAGTTCCAGTCCACCTCGTCGGGATCGATTTGGGAGAAAGCCGACCCCGCCCGATCGTAGATCACCTGATAGGGGCGAGGGGATTGCCCGAGCTCCAGATAATACAGCCCCACCCGCCCCTCAGAGGTCCAGATCACCCGCGAGACATCCACACCATGTTCGCGGATCTTGTTCACAATCCGCCGCCCTAAGGGATTATTTACGAGGCGTGAAATCCATCCGCTCGAGATCCCCAATCGTGAGAGACCGATGGCTACATTGGATTCCGCGCCCGCCACCTCCAGCCGGAGGATCTCCGTTTGCTCCAAACCGAATCCGGGCGGCGCAGTCAGACGCAGCAATGTTTCACCAATGGTCACAGCGTCCGGCATCTTTCAGCGCCTCACAAGCGATTTAAAGTTCGCGCAAAGCGCGGGAAAAACGGCGGCAGGTTTCCCGGAATCGGGACAGGCCCTCGGAGGCGATGACCTGGGAGTTCACCAGGGCGCTGCCAATGCCCACGGCGATTGCACCTGCGCGAAGGAACGCCGCCGCATTCTCGACAGTGATCCCACCGGTTGGGAGAAAAGGGATCTCCGGGAAGGGACCCCGCAGGTTTCGTAGATACTCAGGGCCGCTGGGCATAGCCGGGAAGATTTTCACCATCGCAGCGCCATTCTGATGCGCCCGCCAGATCTCTGACGGAGTGAAAGCCCCGGGGATGACAGGGATCCCAACCTTCCGGCCGAAAGCCAGAAGAGCCTCGTCCGTGTGAGGGCTAACCAGAAAACAAGCGCCGGCCTCCAGCGCACGTTGCGCCTCTTCTACCAAGAGAACTGTTCCTGCCCCGATGACCGCGCGATCCTTAAAGGCCAGCGCAAGGCGGGCAATCTGCTCCAATGCACGCGGGGAATTCATGGCCACCTCGATCGCCAAAAATCCCTCCTCCACTAAAATGCGAGCGATGTCTTCAAGCTGATCCCCGAATTCCCCTCGCATAATGATTAAAGCCCTGCTTTCCCGGATGGCCTGGATCGGCTCCATGGTTCCCCCTAAAGCGTCCGATCGGCGGTGGAGAGGACCTGAGGCCCCTCGGTGGTCACTGCCACATTGTCCTCAATGCGGATCCCTCCGAATCCGGGGATGTAGACGCCAGGCTCCACTGTGCAGACCATGCCTGCCTCCAGGGGCGTTTGAACGCCTGGGGCAAGAAATGGGATGAACTCATGGTAACGGTAGCCCACGCCATGTCCAGTGATGTGAATGAAATACGTGCCATATCCGGCCTCTTCGATCACTTTACGAGCTGCGGCATCCACTGCCTCCGCTGGTACTCCGGGGCGCATCGCCTGGATGGCAGCCTGCTGGGCCCTTTGAACCAACGCATAGATCTCCCGCTGCCGCGGGTTGGGCTCCCCAGCGACCACGACGCGGGTGAGGTCAGACCAGTAACCGTCTACCACGGTGGCCAGTTCCACCATCACCAAATCGCCCTCTTGGATAACCCGTGGGGTTGAAGGCACCAGCAAGTAACCCCTATAGCTGCCCTCAGGGCCAGCGCTCACCTCAGCGGAAGCGCGGACAAGGCGTGCCCCTCGATAGCCTGCTCCCCGGGCCCGGATCTCCGCCTCAATCGCCGCTCCCACCTCTGCTTCGGTCCGCCCTGGAACAGCCCATTCTTTCAGCCGGGCGAGGCCTAACGCAGCGACCTCATTTGCGAGTCGGAGGCGCTCGATTTCGTAAGGTGTCTTGATCGCGCGAGATCGGGCCAGCAGATCATCGGCTCCTTTTAACACGGCATTGGGGAAAATCTCGTGGAGCAGCTCATGCCAGGGAGCAGCAGGTACTACTGGTTCAGCGTGGCGATACGTTGGGGCAACCACTTCGGCCGATCGTTCGACCCCGATGATGGACCGATGCAATCCCAGACGATCACGCCACCTGGACAGGTGCTCACGGTAGGAGATGTAGAGATCTGCATCCTTAAGAAGCCCCCACCCGAAGGGGATTACCTCGGCCCACTCCGGATCGGTGTAATCCTGCTCGATCTCAGGGACCAGAAGCCCCACATATCCCTCACGGGTGATAAGCGCAACAGAGAATCCGTGATGGGGCCAGTAGTTGGTCAGATAGACTACATGTTCAGGCAGGCGGCAGATCAGGGCATCATATCCCTCTTCTCGCATGAGCGACAGCAGACGCTCCCGCCGAGCCGTGTCCACCATGGGGGCCTCCTTCACTCTGGATAGATCCGTTCCTCGGTCTCCGCGTCAAAAACGAAGAGATGCTCAAAAGGCCATGAGAGCCATACTTTCTGGCCCAATCGTAAGGGCAGATCCGCAGAGACGATCGCCTTCAACACGAGTGGCCCAATCCGGAGATCCACAATGCGCTCCAGGCCCAGGGGCTGGATGATCTCAACCTCCGCTTCCAGGGCTCCCGGGAACTGGTTGAGATGAATTTGGAGATGCTCGGGGCGGATTCCAAGGATGACTTCCCGTTCTTCCTGGAGCCGCAGCGGAAAAGAAAGCATGAACTCGGAGCGCGAGAAACAAGTGCCTTCTGGCCCGGGGATCGCCTGGCAACGGAGCAGGTTCATTCCTGGGCTCCCCAAAAAGCTGGCCACAAAGGTCGTGGCCGGGCGATTGTAAAGCGCATGGGGCTCATCGACCTGGATCCCGCGTCCATCCCGTATCACCAGGATGCGATCCGCCATGGCCACCGCCTCTTCGAAATCATGGGTAGCGTAAATCATCGTCTGGCCTGTCTCTCGTTGCAGGCGTTTGAGTTCGGCAGCCATCTCCTGGCGGATTTTCGCGTCCAGATCGGTGAAAGCCTGATCCAAAAGCAAGACACGAGGCCGACGGATCATGGCTCGCGCGATGGCAACTCGACGGCGCTCCCCACCGCTGTAGGTGTGTGGCAGGCGATGGAGAAGATGGGAGATGCGCAGCAGCTCCGCGACCTCGCTGACCCGCTGGCGGATCTCCGCTTCTGGAAATCGGCGCAGACGAAGGGGATGAGCGATGTTATCAAACCCGGACATGTGAGGGTAAAGGGCGACGTCCTCAAAAACCATCGCCACATCGCGTTGCTGAGGGGGGATGGCGTTCATCAGCTCCCCGCCGATGCGAATCTCCCCCCTGTCGGGTTTCTCCAGGCCGGCGATGATGCGGAACGTCGTCGTTTTCCCTGCTCCTGGAGCCCCCAGCAAGCAGAAGAACTCCCCGTCTTTCACTGAGAAATCCAGGCCCTGAAGAGCCTGGATCCGGCCATAACGCTTATAAAGCTGGCGGACTTCAACGGAAGCCATCAGCAGAGCCCTTTTCCAGTTTGTGGATCGAATAGAAGGATTTGATGAGGATAAAAGGCGATTTCCAGCTGCTCTCCGGCAACGAATCGCCGGATGCTCGGCACGACCATTTGAAGGAGAGCGCCGCTGCGCGTTTTCACATCCAAAATCAACTTCCGACCCTGCGGTCGGACCAGATCAACCTGAGCAGGGATACGAATGAGATCTGGCGGGGAAGATTCTTGTGGATCATGGATCCGTAGCTGCTCCGGTCGAACCCCGAGGATCAAGTTGGGTAATGAACGGCTCTTTTCGATGATCTCGCGGCGTTCGTCGACTGGAATTTCAAAATCGGGGGAGACCAGGAATGCGCGCCCCTCGGATATCCGATATTCAACTGGGAGCAGGTTCATCGATGGCCGGCCGATGAAGCTGGCCACGAAGAGGGTCGCTGGACGTTGATACACCTCGTCCGGGGTTCCCACCTGTTCGATATGCCCGGCATTCATAACCACAATACGATCCCCAAGGGTCAGGGCCTCTTCCTGATCATGGGTCACGTAGACCATGGTGCGCCCGAATTGATATTGCCAACGTTTCAACTCCGCCCGCATTAATTCGCGCAGCCCAGGGCGGAAGTTGTTCAGGGGCTCATCCAGAAGCAGCACCTGAGGTTCAATCACCAGGATACGGGCCAAGGCCACCCGTTGCATGGTGCTGAGATCGAGGCGAGAGGCCCGGAGATGCAACACGGGTTCCAACTCAAGAGCCTGAGCGACCGATCGCACCCGGCGCTCGATCTCTTCCCTGGGGACGCGCCGAACCCATAGGCCGAAGGCAAGGTTTTCATAAACCGACATATGGTTGAAGAGCGCGTAGTTCTGAAACATGAAGCCGATGTTGCGCCGTTGTGGAGGCCAATCCGTGATCCGCTGATCCCGCAGATAAATCTCCCCCCGCGTGGGTCGCTCTAGGCCGGCGATCATGCGCAATGTTGTGGTCTTCCCGCACCCCGATGGACCCAGGAAACACAGGAACTCGCCTTCCCAAATCTCTAAATTGAGATCGCGGACGGCGATGGTTCCGTTGAATTCCTTGGTGATGTTTTCGAGACGGATCAGAATTTGTCCTTCGCGGGCCATGGCTATTTAACCAATCCGAAAGTGAAGGCACGGACAAGGTAGCGTTGAATGAGATAGCCAGCGACTAGAACAGGTATAGATGCGACGATGCCCAGAGCTGCCTGGGGGCCGTAGTAGCGTCCTACGGCTCCGGCGTACCGGCTGACCTGGACCGGCAAGGTTACGGCGAAACGTGAGGTGAAGACCAGCGCGAAAAGGAACTCTGTCCAGTTCATGATGAACACGAAGAGCGCAGCGGCAGCGAGGCCTCCCCGGATCAAGGGAAGGGTGATCGTGAACATGACGCGCCAACGCGAGGCCCCATCCAGGATCGCTGCCTCCTCAATATGACGGGGCACGCCATCAATGAAGCCCTTGATCATCCAGAGGGAGAAGGCCAGCGTGAAGGTTGTATACATCAAGATCAATCCCAGATGGGTATCGATGAGGCCGAGGGATCGATAGTAGACCAGCAAGGGAACGGCGAAAGCAATAGGCGGGAACATCCGTGTGGTCAGGACGGAGAAAGGCAGGAAGTTTCCGCCCGCGCCGAAACGGGAGATCCCATATGCGGCCAGAAACCCGATGGTGATGGAGAGCGCTGTAGAGATCGGAACGATGAGCAGGCTGTTCAAGAAGGCGCGGGTGACCGGTTCGGCGGTGCGGACCATTTCACTGACCACGCCCACGGGGTTCCCGGGCCAGAACAAAACCAGATAATTCTCAAACGTGGGTTGCCTCGGGATCAGAGTAGGTGGGTAAGCCAGCCATTCCTGGGGCGGCTTAAAGGAAAGGGAAAGCACCCAGATGACGGGGGCCAAAGTGATCAGGCTCACAATCAGGACGATTCCCCACCGGGTTAACCAGGAAACCCAGATGCGGTTAGACATCGCTTCCCCCTTATCGGGCTTCCAGCTCCGCTTCCAACGGTCGGACGGCCAATCGAGCGATCACGGCAACCAAGATCAGGATGAGCAAGGCCATCGCGGCCGCATAAGAGAGCTGTCCGTAGACAAATCCGGTTCGATAAAGATACAAAGAGAGGCTCTCAGTCGAGGTTCCTGGTCCACCTCCCGTCATGATGTAGACCAGATCGAAGATCTTGAAGGCCTCCAACGCACGTATGATTAGGGCGATCATCAACACAGGTTTCAGCATAGGGAAGACGATATAGCGGAAGATCTGCCACCGGCTAGCTCCTAAGGTCATCGCGGCCTCGATGGGCTCCGGAGGGAGAGCTCCCAATCCGGAGTAGATAACCAGGAACATGAATGGAGTCCACTGCCAAACATCCGCCAAGGCGATAGTCATCAGGGCCAGAACTGGATTTTGATACCACTGGACGGAAGCCCCTGGCCCAAACAGGCTAATGAGGATGTAATTGACCGGGCCCTTATCCAGGAAGAGCAGATAGAAACATAGCCCCACAACAACCCACGGTAGCATCATCGGATAGAGAATGATCGAAGCGAAAAGGCGCTTGCCGGGGAATTCCTGCTGATGGAAAAAGATCGCAAGAGCCAACCCCAAGAGGAACTCCATACCCACAGCGACCAGGACCAGACCGATGGTTCGACCCAGAGCGGTCAGGAAACGCTGATCCTGAAGGGCTTGCGCGTAATTCCTTAAACCAGCGAATGGCGCTTGCCACCAATCCACCCCCATGATCGGCTGCCAGGATACCAAACTCAGATAGATGACGATGAGCATGGGGATGATGAGAACGAACCAGATCAGCAGCTGCATGGGGAGAATCAGCAACTGCCCCATCCAGCGCTCATCATTCAACCACTGGATCCAGCGCATCCGACGCTGCATTTCCCCTCCTGCGACGGATCGGGAGCCGGGCAGGAGCCCGGCTCCCTATATCGAACTCAGTCCTTAAAAATGCCCTTCTTCCGCCAGAGGCGCTGGATCGGCTCAGGGTAGTTCTTGCGCTCCTGCCGCCAGGCCTCGATCTGGCTCAGCCGTCCCAGCCGGTCCGTGATCTTCTGCCATTCGTCGGCCGCATCTTTGAGCGCCTGTTCCGGCTTCTTTTGGCCGGCGAAAGCTTGCTGGAGATGGAGATTAAGCTTATCTAGATATTCATTTGCGCCGCGCAGGGAGATGTCCGGAAAGGCGTTCTTGGAGTTGGCCAGTAGCACCGGTAGGAACTCCGCTCCGTAGGCCTCCTTCATCTTGGGCTCATTGAACCAGGGTTGACGGAAGATATCCAGCGTCCCTACGCGGGCGATGGCATCCAACCCGGTCTTAGGGCCGCAGAACCACTGAATGAAGCAGTAACAAGCTTCAGGGGATTTGCTGTAGCGGGAGATGCTGAAGCTCCACCCAACCACATGCGGTACCGCCCGGACCAGCTCGCCATCGTGGATCGTCCCTGGGATCTCCATCGCCCCCACTTTGCCCACGATCTTGGAGGTCTTGGGGTCCTGCGCCCACTTGCCCAGGGAAGGCCATGCCCAGGCGCAGAAAACGGAGCCTTCGGGGAAGCGGGTGTAGGCCACCGACCAGTCGCCGGTCACGGCATCCGGCCAGGCGTGGTTCTGGATCAGACGGACCATCTCCTCCAAGGCTGTGACGCCTTCTTCCGAGGTGATCAGGGGATCCATGTTGTCGTCAAAATAAGCGCCACCGCGGGAGATAAAGCGAGCGGCCCATCCGGTGTAGGCGAAGTAACGTTCCGCGTACATGTGAACGCCCCGCATGCCCTGATCCGGGCGGTCGAAGAAGGCCACCCATTGATCGAACTCCTCCCACGTCTTGGGAACCTCCAGTTTGCGTCCGAACTTGTCCTCAAATCGCTTCTGCTCGTCGGGGTTTTCCATCAGATCTTTACGATAGAACATTGAGAAAGTATCATTATCGGCACCCATCGCATAGCGGCGACCTTTGTAGAGGGAGGTGAAGCGATCGATCGGTGGCACGTATGCGTTCGGACCGTGATCAACCTCGGGGTCGTACTTCTCCCACCACTCCGTCTGATCGACGATCAGACCGGCCTCCGCCATGTCAGCGATCCAGTTCACGAAGGTGAGGAAGATGTCATAGCTTCCCGTCCGAGTGACTGCCTCATTCATCACCTTGGTGTAGATGTTGGCTTCCAGGCCTTCCTCCGCGCTGACGAAGTTCAGGCCGGTGAGCCGATTCCACTCCTCAAGGGCAGGGACAATATTGTTGCGCTGGCCGGAGTGGTGAAGGATTACAAAGGTATCACCGTCTTTGATCTTGCCGGCCGCCTTCAGCGCCTTAATCCCGTTCAATGCACGCTCCTCCGGGGTGGCGCCTTCCACGCGGGGCACAGGCGTGCCCGGTGCAGGGGTGGCGGGGGCCGCTGGGGTCGGGGTCGGGGCTGGGGCACAAGTGCTCAACAGACCTCCAGCTGCTGCAAGCCCCGCGGCTTTCAGGAACTCGCGACGCGTCAGCTGATGGTGTGCCTTCTTCATGTTCTCCTCCTTTCTATTACAGGCGGCCGAAAGCTTGCAGGATCTCTTCCACTGTCTTACCTGCACGGATCCACTGACGGGTTGCTTCCTCCTTTTCGGCCTGTTGCCGGGCCCGCGTCAGGATCTCAGCGGCTTCCTCCAGAGGGATTACCACCACGCCGATTTCATCCGCGAGGACCAAATCTCCTGGGCGGACGAGCACACCGCCGCAGATGATCGGAACGTTTACCTCGATGGGCTCTAGTCGCCCGGAGTATGGCGAATGCGTGGAGCGAGGGACCACCGCGCGAGAGAAGATCGGAAACCCCAAATCGCGAATTTCATCGATATCCCGGATCGCTCCGTCCACAACGGCCCCTACGACGCCTTTTTGCTTGCAGAGGCCCGCCATGAGGCCGCCCCATACGGAGGTCTCCGTTTCCCCACCCGCGCTCACCACGATGACATCTCCCGCCTGAGCGACAGCCAGGGCATCCAGGCAGTCCACCAGATCTCCCGGGAAGAGCTTCACGGTCAACGCGGGTCCAACGAACCGACAGGGGAAGACCGGCTTCAGGCTGGAGTGCATCACCCCATCCCGCTCCATTGAATCCGCCACCACACAGGATGGGCTATAGATCTTCAGAAGCTCCCGGAAGCCCTCCAGGAGTTCAGGGGATGGTCGCTGGGGCATCGGCTGAATCCGCCGGCGCATCCGAGCACCTCCTTCACAGTTCCCCACCGGTCCAGCCCATCTTGCGGGAGATCCGATCCGCATATTCGCGGACGAGAGGAGCGAGGGCCTCGATCTGTTCGCGTGTGGCCCGGAACGCTGGGATGGTCAGGCTGACGGCAGCGATCACCCGGCCCGTGTGATCCCGGATCGGACAGGCCACGCAGCGAATTTCCGGCTCATGTTCGGTGTCATCGATGGCATACCCTTGCTGGCGCACCTGAGCCAGGTGTGCTTTCAGGAGCTCGGGATCCGTGATGGTTTTCTCAGTAAATCGGGGGAGTCCTTTGCGTCGGATGATCTCATCCAGTTCCGATTCGGGCAGGGCAGCCAGGAGAACTTTGCCCACACCCGTACAATGGGCAGGGCCTCGCTTGCCGATCGCCGAGAACATCCGGATCGTCTGCTGGCTCTCCTGCTTATCGATGTAAATCACATCGCCATCATCCAGGATGGCCAGATGCACGGTTTCGTTTGTCCGCTGACACAGTTCACGGAGTTCGGGTAGGGCTTGCTTGCGAAGCTCAAGTTTCTGTAAGACCGCTTGGGCTAATTCAAACAACTTGATCCCCGGGAGATAGCGACTCGTCTGAGGATCCTGAACCACTAACCGATGGGCAACGAGGGTTGCCAGCAGTCGATACACCGTACTCTTTGGCAGGCCGGTCTGCCGGCTAAGCTCTGTGATCGAGGATCCATCCTCCGCCTGACAGATCAGCTCCAGCAACCCCAATGCTCGATCGATGGTCTGTAGACGTTGTGGCCCTCCCGCGCTCGCTTCGGACAATTTCCGTTTCATGATCCGTGCCATCCGTTGTTTCACTTAGTGGAACAGTGTTTCTCTATTTAGAATATTAGGGCTTTTTGGGGCTTTCGTCAATGCATTTTGCAAAGTTGGTGGAAGCATGGGCATGGTGTCTTGTGATTTTGATCCACCAGGGGTTTGGGGGGAGGGGCCTTGGCCCTCACTGGCTACACTGTCAAGATGGATAAAGCAATAGGTCTTGACAATTTGGCAAAAATATGCTAGGATCGTTCTGGTCATACCAGCATACCATCTGATGATTAGCTGTTGGGAAGGCTCCTCCTCGTGCCGTGGGATGGCAGGGGAAAGGAGCGATGCATCGGGTTCGAGGAGGGGAGATGTATACGCCGGTGCGCTTGTCCCGACTATATGAACAGATCGTGGAACAAATCGAGCGGCGGATCCAGGAGGGAGAGCTCCGGCCCGGGGATCAGCTGCCGTCCGAGCGGGAACTGGCCGAACAGTTCGGGGTTAGCCGCACTGCGGTGCGGGAGGCGATCAAGGCCTTGAGGGAAAAGGGTCTGGTGGAGGTCTATCCCGGGCGGAGGACGTTTGTGGCCGACAATATCCCCCAGGTGATTCGGCAGACCTTGGGAATGTTGCTGGGTCGAGAGCGGGCCCGCCGGATCTCCGACCTAATGGAGGTTCGCGAGCTGTTGGAGCCCTCCATCGCCGCCCTGGCAGCCCAGCGGGCCACCGAGGAACATCTGGAGGCCATGCGGCGGGCAGTGGAGATCATGGATGCCTCCCTCGATGACCCCGAACGGTTTGTGGAAGCTGACCTCGATTTCCACCTAGCTTTAGCCGAGGGCACTGGGAACCCCCTGATTCCCCTGCTCCTGGATCCGATCATCGATCTGCTGCGGGAACACCGGATCCAGGTGTTCCGGGTCGGCGGCGCGGCCCGCGGCCAGTTCTACCACAAGTGGATCCTCGAGGCGGTCATGCGCCGGGACCCTGAAGGGGCTCGGGCGGCGATGATCGCCCACCTCCAACAGATCCGCGAGGACAGCGTGCGCATCGAGGAGGAAACCCGCTGAGGAGGGACTCACGTGGCTAACCTGGGGTTCGTTGGGTTGGGCACGATGGGCGGCCGGATCGCCAAACGGCTGATGGACGCTGGCCACACGGTCACCGGCTACAACCGCACGAAGGAGAAGGCACGCTGGCTCATTGAGGCCGGGATGCGGTGGGCCGACAGCCCGCGGGCCGTGGCGGAGGCCGTCGATATCGTTTTCTCCATGGTCACCGACACCAGAGCCCTCCAGGCTGTCGCCTTGGGGCCCGATGGGATCCTGGCCGGCCTGGGCCCTGGAAAGGTTTACATCGATATGAGCACCGTCAGCCCGGCTTTCAGTCGGGAGCTGGCGGCCCAGGTGGCCGCCCGAGGGGCGGCTATGCTCGATGCCCCCGTCTCCGGCAGCGTCTCCACGTTAGAGGCCGGGCAGCTCTCGATTATGGTCGGCGGGGACCGCGCGGTCTTCGAACAAGTGCTGCCGATCCTCCGGGATATCGGCCCCACCATCACGTACATCGGCCCCAACGGGATGGCGGTGGCCATGAAGATCGCAGTCAACCTCGGCTTAGCCGTTCAGATGCTGGCCTTCAGCGAGGCCGTTCTGCTGGCGGAGAAAAGCGGCATCCCCCGCGAGACCGCCGTGCAGGCCCTCTTGAACAGCGTGATCGCTTCCCCAATGTTGAAATATCGTGGCCCATTCGTCCTCCAGATGCCTGAGGAAGCATGGTTCGACGTCAACATGATGCAGAAGGACCTGTTGTTGGCCCTCGAGATGGCCCGTGCCCTGGACGTCCCTTTGCCCACTACTGCGGTGGCCAATGAGTTCCTGACAGCGGCGCGAGGGATGAGTATGGCCCATCAGGACTTCGCAGCGGTCTTCCATGTCCTAGCCCGCATGGCTGGCTTAGAGGAGTGATCCGAGCGCAGGAGGAGAATTGATGATGCCATCCCCGGGCCTCGAAATGCGCGCCGAACGGCATCATGCGATGGCCGTCGATGGAGAACAGTGGCTGCATATGTATCGCCAGATGCTGCGGATCCGTCGCTTTGAGGAGCAAGTTAACGAGCTCTACATGAGCGCCAAGATGCCGGGCCTGGCCCATCTCTATATCGGTCAGGAGGCCGTGGCGGTGGGGGTTTGTGAGGCGCTGCGCCGTGACGACTACATCACCAGCACCCATCGCGGACATGGCCACTGCTTGGCGAAAGGGGCCTCTATGGATCGCATGTTCGCGGAGCTGCTGGGCAAGGCCCCTGGCTACAACCGCGGCAAGGGCGGCTCGATGCACATCGCCGATCCGGACACTGGGAACCTGGGGGCCAATGCCATCGTGGCTGGAGCGGTTGGCATCGCCACCGGCGCCGCCTTCTCCGCCAAGATGCGCGGAACGGATCAGGTGGCGGTGTGCTTCTTCGGCGAAGGAGCCCTGGGCCAAGGCGTGCTCTATGAGGTGATGAACATGGCCTCCCTGTGGAAGCTCCCCGTTATCTACGTTTGCGAGAACAACCTCTACACCGAATACACCCCTTACCAAGAGGTCCTGGCCGGTGAGATCCTGGACCGCCCCCGGGCGTTCGGCATTCACGCCGAAGCAGTGGACGGGCAAGACGTGCGGGCGGTGTATTTCGCCGCCCGGCGGCTGGTCGAGCGGGCGCGGGCTGGCGAAGGGCCTGCCTTCTTGCTCTGCCAAACCTATCGCTACTACGGCCATCACGTCGGCGACATCGATCGCTCGTATTACCGCCCCCGCGAGGAGGAGGAGTTCTGGAAGAAGGAGCGGGATCCCATCCGGCTGCTGGGCACGTGGCTGCTTCAGGAGCGCCTTGCCGACGAACGCATCCTGGAGGCCATCGCCCGCGAGGTCCAGGCGGAGGTGGAGGCGGCGCTGGCCTTCGCCCTGAACGCCCCTTACCCCATCCCGGATGAGGTGGCGCAGCATGTCTACGCTGACAAAGCGGAACCCTGAGGGGGCTTCTGCTGATCGGGTGATCACCATGGCCGAGGCCATCCGGGAGGCCCTGGCTGAGGAGATGCGGCGGGACCCCCAGGTGTTCATCATTGGGGAGGATGTGGCAGAGGCTGGGACCCCCTTCAAGGTCTTGAAGGGCCTGGTTGAGGAGTTTGGGCCCCAGCGGGTGATCGATGCCCCCATCTCGGAGGCCGGTTTCACGGGCATCGCGGTGGGAGCGGCCATGACCGGGATGCGGCCGGTGGTTGACATCATGTTCGGGGACTTTCTCACGCTGGCCATGGACCAAATCGTCAACCAGGCGGCTAAGGTGCACTACATGTCCGGAGGGCGGTGGCGAGCCCCCATCGTCATCCGCGCCACTATGGGAGCCACGCTGCGCAAGGCCGCCCAACACAGTCAGAGCCTCCATGCCTGGTTTGCCCACATCCCCGGCCTGAAAGTGGTTCTTCCATCCACCCCCTATGATGCCAAAGGCCTATTGAAGACCGCGATACGAGACGACAACCCAGTGCTCTTCTTCGAGAACAAGGCCATGTATAGCACCCGCGGCTATGTCCCGGCCGAGGAATACACTATCCCTTTCGGGGTGGCCGACATCAAACGAGAGGGTCGGGACCTCACTATCGTCGCCACCAGTCGCATGGTTCAGGTGGCCTTGGAGGCCGCCGAGCGGCTGGCGGAGTTGGGTATTGAGGCTGAGGTCGTGGATCCTCGCACGCTCGTTCCCCTGGATCGAAAGACCCTGATCGAGTCCGCCAAGAAGACCGGGCGGGTCCTCGTTCTGGACGAGGGCCACCAGAGCTATGGGGTGACGGCCGAGCTGGCGGCGGCGATTACCGAGGGCGCCTTCTACTACCTGGACGCCCCGGTGGTCCGCTTGGGAGCGATGGATGTTCCCATTCCTTTCTCTCCACCCCTGGAGGATCTCACCGTCCCTGACCCGGAGAAGGTGGTGGCGGCCGCGAAGGCCTTGTGCGGCCGAGCTTAAGCGAAAGGAGGGACCATGGGACTGAAGACCTTTGGAACGATGGGTGTGGATTGGGAAGCCCGGGTGGATTTCGAGCGCCTGCGGCGAGAGCGACTGCAACGGATCCGAACCCTCCTCCAGCGCTCCGAGCTGGGGGCGCTGTTGTGCTTCGATATGGCCAATATCCGCTACATCAGCGCCACCCACATCGGCACATGGGCGATGGATAAAGTGGCCCGTTTCTGCCTGCTCCCCCGCGATGACGAGCCGATTGTGTGGGACTTTGGCTCGGCGGCTCGCCATCATCAGCTCTATTGTCCCTGGCTGGGCCCCGAGCGGTCCCGCGCCGGGATCTCCACCCTGCGTGGGGCCATGCCGCCGGAGGCCGGGCGGGCTGAAGACGTAGCCCGCAAGATCCGCATCGAGCTGGAGGAGCGGGGGCTCCACCGAGAGCCTGTGGGGGTGGATATCGTGGAACCCCCAGTGTTGTTCGCCCTTCAGCGGGAAGGGTTGCGGGTGGTGGATGGGCAGCAGCTCCTCATGGAGGCCCGCAAGATCAAGACCCAGGACGAGATCACGCTGATCACCACCGCATGCGCGATGGTGGACGCCGCTTATGAAGCCCTCTACCAGGCGTTGCGGCCCGGGGTCCGGGAGAACGAGCTGGTCGGCCTGGTGGCCAAAGTCCTCTACGACCTGGGGTCCGAACACGTGGAAGGGGTCAACGCGATCTCCGGCGAGCGGTGTAACCCCCACCCGCACGTTTTCAGCGATCGAATCCTGCGCCCGGGCGACCCGGCCTACTTCGATATCCTCCACAGCTACAACGGCTATCGCACCTGCTACTACCGCACCTTCTTCGTGGGCAGCGCCTCCCGCGCTCAGATCGATGCCTACAAACGTTGCCGGGATTACCTGGACGCGGCCATCGCCCTCATTCGGCCCGGCGTCACCACCGCCGATGTGGTGAAGGTCTGGCCGCGAGCGGAGGAGTTCGGGTTTCCCAACGAGGAAGCAGCTTTCGCCCTCCAGTACGGCCACGGCGTCGGGCTCTCGATCTGGGAGAAGCCCATTTTCAGCCGCCTGGTCTCCCTGGACCACCCCGAGGTGATCGAGGAGGGGATGGTCATCGCCCTGGAGACCTTCTGGCCGGCCTCAGACGGCTGGTCAGCGGCCCGCATCGAGGAGATGGTGGTGGTCACAAAGGAAGGATGTGAGGTGATCACCCGCTTCCCGGCCGAGGAGCCAATCGTAGCGGGCGCTCACTATTACACCGCCACCGGCCCGCTCCCCACCACCCGGGAGACCCAATCGAACCTCAACAACCCCGGGGCCCTGGATCGCGTCCGGGCTGTAGTCGAGAGCGCCCGCTGGGAGGGCGCGCTGGCGAGCCGGTGAAAGCGCATTGGGCCGCGGGCCTAAGGCTCAACGAACGAGCGTCCGAACGCGAGCATCCCAGAAAAGGAGGAAGCACCCTGGCGCGCGCAGTCATCATGCCGGCCCTGGGCGCGGCCCAGCGGACAGGCCGGCTGGTCCGTTGGCTGAAACGAGAGGGGGATCCGGTTCAGGCGGGCGAGCCGTTGATGGAGATCGAAACCGACAAGGTGACCGTCGAGATCGAGGCGCCCGCCTCAGGGATCCTGACGGGGATCCGGCTGCGGGAAGGGGAGGAAGCAGGGGTCGGCGAGGTCATCGCCTGGATCGTCGCCCCGGGCGAGCCGGTGCCTGAGGGTTCCCAACCCTCGCCCGAACCTGCGAAGGCCTCAACACCCGAGGTCCGAGCGACTCCAGTGGCGGCCCGGCTGGCTGCTGAACATGGCCTGGACCTCCGGGACATCCGTCCGGAGGGCGGTTGGGTCCGCAAGCAGGATGTCCTGGCTTATCTGCAGCAGCGGAGGGCCGGCCCGCCTCGCGAAGGGCGGATCCCTGCTTCTCCCAAGGCCCGGCGCCTGGCTCAGGAGTTGGGGATCGACCTCCGCCAGGTGCGGGGCTCCGGCCCAGAGGGCGCGGTGCTGGCTGGAGATGTGCTGGCCTTCCAGGCGGCGCGGCCGGCAGCGCCTCCGGCCCCCTCGCTGCCAAGCGTGTGGCGGGCGATGGTGGAGCGTCTGAGCCAGAGCTGGCCTCAGACCCCACATTTCTACCTGCAACGGGAAGTCCGAGCCGCCCGGTTGCTCACCTGGCATGAGCGGATCCAAAAGCGGATCTCGGTGCGGCTCACCTACACGGATCTGTTGATCAAGCTGGTTGCAGCGGCCTTGCGGGAGCATCCGCGCCTGAACGCGTGGTGGCATGAAGGATCCATCGTGATCCACGAGGAGATCCACATCGGGCTGGCGGTAGCGACGGAGGAAGGCCTGGTGGTGCCGGTGATCCACCACGCGGATCGGCTCACGCTGGAGGAGATCGCAGCACGCCGACAGGAGTTGGTCGAGCGCGCCCGGGCGGGGCGGCTGCGGCCGGAGGACGTGCAGGGCGGGACGTTCACGATTAGCAACTTGGGGATGTATGGGGTCGATGCTTTCATGCCGGTTGTGAACCCGCCTCAGGCAGCCATCCTGGCCGTGGGACGCATCGTCGAACGAGTGGTTCCGGTGGACCGGCAGCCCGTGGTCCAGCCGATGTTAACGCTCACGTTGGCCTGCGACCATCGGGTGGTGGACGGAGCGCGGGCGGCCCAGTTCCTCGGAACGCTGGCCGAGTTGATCGAGGAGCCGCTGGGGCTCCTTCACTAACGCTCGTGGGAGGTTAGGGATGGACGCACAAGGACGGTTGCGAGGGAGCGCGGCGCTGCTCGGAGAGAAGACGCGGCCCGAGGAGAGCCGCCTGGGCGAATACGGGGCCCTGGTGGCCGGACGTTGGGTCCGAACCGGAGATGCAGTAGAGGTGCGGAGCCCTTACGACGACGCTCTGGTGGCCGTGGTGCATCGGGCAGGGCCGCCGGAGTTAGAGGCTGCGATGGCCGCGGCGGCGCGGGCCTTCGAGATCACGCGGCAGATGCCCTCGTGGAAGCGGGCGGAGATCCTGGAGCGGATCAGCGCGGGGATCGCCGCCCGACGGGAGGAGCTGGCGCGCACCATCGCCCTGGAGGCTGGCAAGCCGATCCGGACGGCCCGGGTGGAAGTGGACCGCGCGATCTTCACCTTTAAGGTGGCCGCCGAGGAGGCCAAGCGGATCTACGGGGAGATCGTCCCCTTGGACTGGATGCCGGGAACCGAGGGGCGGACGGGGTATGTCCGTCGGGTCCCTCTGGGCCCGATCTTGGGGATCACGCCCTTTAATTTCCCCCTCAATCTGGTGGTTCACAAGGTCGCGCCGGCGCTCGCGGCGGGCAACCCCATCTTGATCCGGCCCTCCACCAAGACCCCCGTCAGCGCCCTGAAGCTCGGGGAAATTGTACTGGAGGCCGGCTGGCCTCCCGAGGGCATCGCGGTGGTTCCGTGCACGACGCAAGATGCCGAGCTTTTGGTGCGGGATGAGCGGATCCGCATGTTGACCTTCACTGGCAGCCCGGTGGTGGGGTGGGGGCTGAAGGCCCGCGCTGGCCGCAAGCGGGTGACCCTGGAGCTGGGGGGGAACGCAGGGGTGATCATCCATCGGGACGCGGATCTCGACTACGCTGCCGAGCGGGTGACCTGGGGAGGCTTCACCTACGCCGGCCAATCCTGCATCTCGGTGCAGCGGGTTTACATTCACGACGAGATCTACGAGGCCTTCGTCGACCGCCTCCTCATGCGGGTGGCTGCCCTCCGCCTGGGGGATCCTCTGGATGAGGCCACGGACGTCGGCCCGGTGATCGACCGGGAAGCCGCCGAACGGATTGAGACGTGGGTTCAGGAGGCCATCGCGGGCGGGGCGAAGGTGTTGATCGGCGGGCAGCGGTCAGGGAACCTGTGGGAACCCACTGTCCTGGCCTCAATCCGGGAGGACATGAAAGTCTCTTGCGCGGAGGTCTTCGGGCCGCTGATCGGCCTTTACCGCTACACGGATGTGCGGGAGGCCATCCAGGCAGTGGATCGTAGCGACTACGGCCTGCAGGCGGGGATCTTCACCTATGACCTCCGGCTGGTGGAAGAGGCCTTTGAGCACATCGAGGTCGGCGGCCTGATTGTGAACGACGTACCTACTTTCCGGGTGGACCACATGCCTTATGGGGGCGTCAAGCTCTCTGGGTTTGGGCGCGAGGGAGTGCGCTACGCCATTGAGGAGATGACGGAACTGAAGCTGATGGTCATGCGCTGGCGCTGAGCCACAGGCCGGCCGTGGATCGCTCGGCCTTCGAGCGGATCCATGCTGTCTCTGCAAATCCCAGCAGGAAAGGAGGTGGACCATGAAGGCAATTCGGCTTGTGATTTCGGTTTTGGCTCTTCTCTTCAGCGCCTGCGCGGGGGCGACGCCAACCCCTGTCGCAGCCCCCGCTACTCCAACGGTAGCCTCGCCAGCTGCGGCTACCCCCACTCCAGCCCCAGCGACTCCGACCGCTGCCGCCAAGCCCATCCGCATCGGCCTTTCGGTTCCCCTCACCGGTGATCTGGCGATCGCGGGGACCAAACATCGGGATGGGTATCAGCTCTGCGTGGACCTGATCAACCAGAAAGGGGGCTTGCTGGGGCGGCCCGTCGAGCTCTTGGTAGAGGACAACCGCTCGGACAACGAGGTCACAGTCTCGCAGTATGAGCGGTTCATCAATGTGGAGAAAGTCGACCTGCTCCTGGGCACGTTCGCGAGCCGCCTGAATTTCGCCGCCTCGGCGGTGGCGGAGAAGGCTGGGTATGTTTACCCCATTCCCTCCGGCGGGGCGCTCCGCATCTGGGAGCGGGGGTTCAAATACATCTTTTATTTCCAGCAGAACGCGGTGGAGTACATCGGCAACGCTCCTCTGCGAGCCCTTGCAGCTTACCGGGACAAAGGGATCATCCCGGCAGGGGAATTCCCGAAGACCGCCGCGGTGGTGCATGCCGATGAGTTTTACGGCAATGCCATCGCCACCGGACTTCTGGGGGGGAAGGTGGAGATCCCGGGGACGGACAAGGTGATCGACCTGGCGCCGGGATTTTTGGCCGAGGCCGGCATCCAGGTGGTGTTTACCCAGAAGTGGCCAGAGGGCTTCACCGATTGGCTGACCTTGGCGAACGCGGTCAAGGCCAGCAATCCCGATTTAGTAATGGCCGCCTCCGGCTCCCCCGATGATATCATCCAGTTCGTGCGGGCTCTGAAGACAGTGGGCTTCAAGCCGAAGGTGCTCTATACGGCCCAGGGAACGCAAGCCGAGTTCAAGGAAGCGCTGGGGGCAGACACGGTGAACGGCATCATCATCCACGCCTCATGGCATCCCCTCGTGCCCTACGTGGGGCTGCTGGCCGGCCAGCCCTTCAGCAACCAAGACTTCATCCAGGCGTTCCAGGCGAAATACGGACGGGTCCCTGATGAGGATGAGGCCATCCCCTTCGCCGTCTGCCAGGGGCTGGAGCAGGCCGTGCGGGCCGTGGGCTCCACCGACAACAAGGCGATCCGGGATTGGCTGGCCGCGCGCACCAAGGACAACCCCGTCAAGACCATCATGGGGGATTTCTACTGGGACGAACGGGGCTTGCCGATTGGGCGAGATTATCTTGTCACCCAATGGCAGAACGGCGAGCTTAAGTTCATCTATCCCCTAGGGGAGTTCCCTGGCGTAGTGGATCTGCAGTGGCCGACATTGCAGTGGTGAAGCACACAACCCCGGGCGGGGGATTCGGAGGGAGGCGATGGCGTTGCTGGAGGTCCGCGATCTAACTAAGGATTTCGGAGGCCTGCGGGCGGTGAACCGCTGCTCCTTCACCGTCGAGCCGGGGAGCATCACCGCGTTGATCGGGCCCAATGGGGCGGGGAAGACTACCGTCTTCAACCTGATCACCGGACTGCTCCGGCCTACCTCCGGACGGATCTATTTCCAGGGCCGGGACATCACGGGCCTGCCGCCCCACCGGATCGCCCGGCTGGGTATCGCGCGGACGTTCCAGATCAGCCGGGAGCTGGCCGAGCTAACCGTCCTGGAAAATGTGGTGGTGCATGCCGCGCGGGACGGACTCGTAGGGCTCGTCCGGGGAAGCATCCTCCGACATGAGGCGGAGCGGGCCATGGCGCTCCTGGAGTTCGTCGGCTTGGCCGCCATGGCCCGCGAGAAGGCTGGGAAGCTGTCTTACGGTCAGAAGAAGCTTCTTGAGCTCGCGGGGGCGCTGATGGCGGATCCTCAGCTGGTCATGTTGGATGAGCCCGCGGCCGGCGTGAACCCTGCATTGCTGGAGGAGATCCTGGAGCGCATCCAACGGCTGAACCAGGCTGGCATGACGTTCCTCATTATCGAGCACAACATGGACGTGGTGATGAACCTCAGCCACCAAGTCGTGGTGATGGCCCATGGAGAAGTGCTTCGTCAAGGCCCCCCTGAGGCGATCCAGCGGGATCCTCAGGTGCTCGACGCTTATCTAGGAGCTGCATGATGGTGATCCTGGAATTGGAGAAAGTCACCGCCGGCTACGGTATGGGGCCGGACATCCTGAACGGGATCTCCGTTCGGTTCGAGGCCGGCTTAATCCACTGCTTGATCGGCCCGAACGGCGCCGGCAAATCCACTCTGCTCCGGGTCATCGCCGGGCTGCTCCGCCCCCGCTCGGGACGGGTGCTCCTGGATGGGAAGGTGATCTCTGGGATGCGGCCGGATCAAATCCTGGCGCTCGGCGCCTGCCTGATCCCCCAAGACCGCTGCCTCTTCCCCGATATGACGGTGCGAGAGAACCTGCTGATGGGGGCCTACATCGAGCGGGACCGACGCCAGATATCCCGGCGGATGGAGGAAGTCCTCGCCCTCTTCCCAGAGATCCAGCGGAAGCTCGATCAACGGGCTGGCGCCTTGTCAGGCGGCGAGCAGCAGATGGTGGCCATCGCCCGGGGCTTGATGATCCAACCCCGGGTGATGATGCTGGACGAGCCCAGCCTGGGCCTGGCCCCTCTGGTTGTCGATCGGATCTTCGAGACCATCTGCCATCTCAAGGAACGCGGGATCACCATCATTATCGTCGAGCAGAATGTGCGCAAAGGCCTCGCCTACGCCGATTGGGGCTACGTGCTGGATATGGGACGTCTCTCCTTCGAAGGGCCGGCTCCGGAGGTGATCCGGGATCCCCGATTGCAAGAGCTGTATCTCGGCCGGTTGGCCTTGGCGAACCCGGAGGTGCGTGCATGAGCCAAGGGCTTCAGGTCTTGATCCTGGGACTGGCTCTAGGGGGCGTGTACGCCCTGATGGCCATCGGTGTCTCCTTGACCTACGGGGTGATGCGGATCCTCAACCTCGCCCACGCGGCCTTCATGGTCTTGGGGGCCTATGTGGCTTACTGGGCTTTCCGGATCCTCCACCTCGATCCCTTGTTGTCCATTTTCATCAACGGGCCGCTGTTTTTCGCCATCGGGATCCTCCTTTACCGGACGCTGTTCGTTCCTCTGGCGGGCCGCCCCCGCTACACCGAGGCCACGCTTCTGCTCTCCTTTGGCTTGGCCATGGGGGTGGAGGGCCTGATGGGAGCCTGGTGGACCGGGATCTATCGGGCGGCCAATCCCGCATACGCGACCCGGTCCCTCAGCCTGGGTTCGTTCTATATTCCGGAGGGCCAGATGTATGCCACGGGGGTAAGCCTTGGGATGCTGCTGGCCTTATGGCTCTTCCTGCACCGGACCCGAATTGGTCGGGCGATCCGAGCGACGATGCAGAACCGGACCGCGGCCCAGATCGTTGGGGTCGACGTGGAGGGGATCTCCGCCCTCGCCTTCGGACTGGGGATGGCCTCGGCGGGGATCTCAGGGTCCCTACTCAGCTTCCTCTCCCCCTTCTTCCCGGGCAAGCACTGGCAGTGGATCGCCAGCTTGCTCTCCTTGGTGGTGCTGGGAGGGATGGGAAGCCTAATTGGGACAGTGGTCGGCGCCATGGTGCTGGCAGTGACCTCCGTGTACGTGAGCTCGGCCCTGGGCCCTACGTGGTCGCCAGCCACTTTCTACGCAGCGCTCTTCCTGGTGCTGCTGCTGCGGCCCCAGGGGCTCTTCGGGCGGAAGGAGGGATGAGATGGCACTGCTGGATCAGACCCGAGCCGCAACCTCTTCCCCGCTCGAGGCCCGATCCCTTATCCTCGCAGGCCTGACGGTGGGGCTTCTCCTCCTTCCGGTCGTTCAGGTGATCACCGACGGCTACAATTATGTTTTACATGTACTCACAGTCATCTTTATGTATATCGCCCTGGCCTCGGGGTGGAACATCATCGGCGGCTACGCGGGCTACACCTCCCTGGGTCATCCGGTCTTCTTCGCGCTCGGGGCCTATTTCTCAGGAGTCCTCCTGGTTTACCGCGGCTGGTCCCCCTTCTGGACCGCCCCTTTGGCGGGGCTGATGGCCACCCTTTTCGGGCTGGTCATCGGGCTGATCACGCTGCGGACCCGCGGCCCGGCCTTTGTGATCTCCACCATCGCCCTCCTCCTCCTCGCCCGCCTGGTCCTGGACAACTGGGAATGGGTCGGAGGGTCGAACGGGCTCAGCTTGCCGATGATCGGCTGGCCCTATCGGTTCTATAAGATCCCTTTCTACTATGGAATGTTAATCACCGCCTTGGCCGCCGTGTGGACCTCCTACCGAATCCGGCATTCTAAGCTTGGGCTCTTCCTGCGGGCGATCGCGATGGATGAGGTCAAAGCTGAGGTCGCAGGGGTCCACACCAGTATGTGTAAGATCATCGCCTTCGCGATCAGCGCCTTCTTCGCTGGGGTTTGCGGCGCGCTGTGGGGCTACCACCAGACCTACCTCCGGCCGACGATCTTCCTGACCATCGGGGCTGCAGCGGATCTGGTGCTCATCAACTTGGTCGGTGGCCGCGGGACTGTGGCCGGTCCGGTTTTGGGGGCCGCTTTGCGAATTGGCTTGGACGAGTTGGTCGTCAACCAGCTCGGCTCAACGGAATTGAACATCACGGCAACCGGCCTCCTGATGATCCTGATCGTGCTCTTCTTCCCTGGAGGCATCATCGGCGCGTTGCGGGAGCGAGGGCGCCTCCCCCGCTTGCTGGATTGGGATTAGTAAGAGTTGCGATAGGGATCCTAGGGGCGATGCTTTCCACGATGGGATTTGTCATTTCCCAGGGCGTGAACCGCTGAGCCGACCTGGACATTGACGTCCGCTCTTTGCGATGATTTCCACTCATCTGGACCAACGCGCTCCTGCTGACGGGTTTGATCCGATTAGGGTGGCGAGCCATATGAAGGTCATCGATGTCCACGCCCATATCCTTGTCCGCGAGCTGACGCAGGAGGCGGCTCCCCATGAAACCTGGCGCCCCCGCGTGGTCTGGGATGGGGGGCGAGAGCGAGTCGAGGTCGGCGGACGGCTGCTCACCTCCATCGTCCGCCCTTTCGTCGACCTCGAGGCCCTCTTGGAGGCTCAGGCAGCGGCGGGGATTCAGATCACCGTGCTTTCGCCCTGGATCGCCCTGCTGCGGGATGATGGCGGGCCGGAGGAGGCGCTGCGGGTCGCACGTGTCGTCAACGAGGCGCTGGCCCGGGAGGTCCAACGATATCCGGACCGCCTGCGGGCGCTGGGGTTTGTTCCGCTCCACGATCCGGAGCGCGCGGCCCAGGAGCTGGAGGTCCTGCTGCGGGAGCCCGGGATGGTCGGCGTGGAATTCCCCGCTCAGGTGCAGGGGGAGCCCTTAGGCCATGACCGCTGGGAGCCGTTCTGGGCTGCTGCCGAGGCACTGGGTGCTGTAGTTTTCATACACCCGACCACGCGGGGCCTTTTGTCACCGGCGCTCCAAGATTACTACCTCTGGAACGCGGTGGGCAATCCGCTGGAGACCGCCATCGCCGCCGCCCATCTGGTGATGGCTGGGGTGTTGGAGCGCCATCCCCGTTTGAAGATCGTGCTCGCTCATGGTGGGGGCGCTTTGCTCAGCCTGAAGGGCCGGCTCCACCGGGCGTGGCAACAGCGGCCCGAGGCCCGCCAGCGGCTTCAAGAGGCCCCCGAAGTCTCGCTCCGCCGATTCTACTTTGATGCTCTCACCCACGACCCGGATGTGCTGCGGGCACTGATCGCCTTCGCTGGAGCGGACCGCGTTCTGTTGGGATCCGACTCCCCCTTCGACATGGGCTTAGAGGAGCCGGTGGCCTTCATCCGGAGCTTGGGCCTCCCTCGGGAGCAGGAGGAGGCCATCTTGGGAGGGAACGCAGCGCGCCTGTTCCGCTTAGGGGGATGACATGGCCAAAGTGTTTCCGAAAGAACAGTTGACGCACTGGACGTCCACCCGGGACACCCGGGACCGTCTGGATCTGATCACCGAGCATGGGTCGGTAGGCGCGAAACGCCTGCGGGCCGATCGTATCCGCTATCATCCTGGCGATACGTCAGCGAAGCACTACCACACCGATTGCATTCATCTGTTCTGGGTGTTGGAAGGCTGCGGGCTTCTCCGCACCGGGACGGAGACCGTCCGGCTCTCCCGAGGGGAAGTCGCGATCGTTGGTCCTGGGGAGGTCCACTGGTTCGAGAACGACACGGATGCGGATTTCGCCTTCGTGGAGCTGTGGGTGCCGCCTCCCAAGGAAACCGTCTGGATCACCGATGACCAGTGAACGTGGGCGTGCACGGCCTGAGGTTCAGGCCGCGTTGGGGCGCATTCGGGGAGACAGAGAGAGAGGCACCTTCCCGATCCGGGTGAGACATTCTCCGATAAGGGGGCGCAATGGGCGAGGTCGTGGAGTTCGACGTAGTGGTGGCCGGGGGCGGGCACAACGGGCTCGCCTGCGCAGCCTACCTCGCCAAGGCGGGGCTGCGGGTGCTGGTCGTGGAGGGGCGCGAGGTCCTCGGCGGCGACACCACCACCGAGGAACTGACAGTGCCCGGATTCCGGCATGACCCGTGCGCCACCGCCTTCGAGCTCTTCCAGAGCAGCCCCACGATCCGCAACGATGAGCTGGACCTGCGGCGGCACCTTCGCTTTCTGTATCCCGATCCCGTCGTCACCATGCCGTTCGAAGACGGGACCAGCCTGACCATGTGGCGGGATCGGCAACGCACCGCTGCCGAGATCGCCCGGTTCTCCCGCCGGGACGCCGAGGCCTATCTGGAGCTCATCGCTGAATATGAACAGGTGAAAGAGATCTTCAACGATCATCGTTACACCCCCATCGGCTACGGCCCGTCCTTAGAGGAGCGGCTGGCGGAGCGGCCGAATGGGGGCTACTGGAAGCGCCGCTATCGACAGAGCGCCCTGGAGGTGATCCAGGAATACTTCGAGGATGATCACGTGCGGGCGTTCATGCTCTGGCTGGCCTTCATGACCTTGCAGCCAGTGGATCGGCCGTACACCGGGCGCCTGGCATATGCGTTGCCCCACGGCCGCCAAGCCAATTCCTGGACCCTGCCCGCGGGCGGGGCGGGCACGTTGCCGGCCGCCCTGGCTACCTTCATCCGGGAGCATGGGGGGGAGATCCGGACCGGCGAGTGGGTGACGGAGCTCTTGATCGAAGGGGGGCGCTGCGTCGGGGTGCGGACGGCGGCTGGCCATACCTATCGGGCCCGCCATGCGGTGGTCTCTTCCATCCACATCAAGCACCTGGTGGAGATGGCTCCTGCATCGGCGTGGGGAGAGGAGTTCCGCCGGGGCGTCGCCCAGTGGCAGGCGGGCTTCACGATGTTCGTCGCTCACTACGCCCTGCGGGAACCTCCTCTCTACCCCCTGAACGGCGAGCGGGTCCCTGTGGCCACGGCAGGGATCGCGGGATCTGTGGATAACCTCCTCCGCCTGATGAGCGACTTCCAGCGGGGGCAACTGCACTTGGACACGCCCGTTCTGCTCGTTCTCACTCCCTCCGTGGTCGATCGGAGCCGGGCGCCGGAGGGCGGCCATACCCTGAAGGTGGTCTCGTTCCTTCCCTATGAGCTCGCAGATGGAGGGCCCTCTCGATGGGATACGATCAAAGAGGAAGTGGCCCAGCAGCTGTTCGCTTACCTCTCTCGTTTTGCCCCTAACTTGCGGGAGGAGCTCATCATCGGCCGCTACGTCGAGAGCCCGCTGGATCTGGAGCGGCGCAACCCCCATAACTGGCACGGGACCTGCCACGGGGGGGATCTCTCGCCCGCCCAATCGGATGAAATGCGTCCGGTCCCCGGCTGGGCCTCCCACCGCATGCCGATCCCCGGCCTCTATCAGACCGGAGCGACCACCCATCCCGGCGGCTCCGTCACCGCCGGCCCCGGCCGGAACGCGGCCTGGGTGCTCCTGGACGACCTGGGGATGCCCGCGGAGGCCATCTTAAAAGCTCCGCCGTCCCGGTAGCCCGGCCAACAGGCCACCCGTGTTGAGGAGGAAGCGCATGCCGGATCCGCGGGTTCAGGCAGCTATTGAACACTGGATGCCCCGCTTCGTAGCCCAGGGAGTGGATGTGAACGATTTCCTCCGCACCACCGCCCGCATCGAGCGGTGGGAGCAGTGGCTGGAGGCTTGGTGCGAAACCGCCCACATGCACGAGGCCCTTGCTCGGGAGGCCGAGGCCCGAGGCCGGAGCCGAACGGCTGGGGAGGCCTATGTGCGGGCGGCCCTCTGTTACCATTTCGCCCAGTTCCTCTGGCTGGTCGATCTCGAGCGGCGACGCGCAGCTCACCAGTGCGCCGTCAAGGCCCTCTACGCGGCCCATCGCCATCTGGATCCCACCGCCGAGCGGGTGGAGATCCCCTTTGAGGGGACGCGGCTGGTCGGAAACCTGCGCCGGCCACGTGATCGCGAGCGCCCTCCCTTGGTGCTGCTGCTACCCGGCCTGGACTCAACCAAGGAGGAGTTCTTCCACTGGGAGGAAGTGTTTCTGGTTCGAGGCATGGCCACTTTCTCCCTGGACGGGCCCGGCCAGGGCGAGGCGCGGGAGACCACCCGGATCCGCCCGGATTACGAGGTCGCCGTCCGGGCGGCCCTGGATACCCTGGCCGACCGTTCCGACTTGGACCTGGAGCGGGTAGGGGTTGTGGGGGTCAGCCTGGGTGGCTACTACGCCTTGCGGAGCGCCGCCTTCGAGCCACGTATCCGGGCGGTCGTCGCCATCGGCGGCCCCTACGACTTCGGCGCCTGCTGGCCCGGGCTACCCGCCCTAACGAAGGAGGCGTTTATCCATCACGCCGGCGCGCGCGATGAGGCGGAGGGCCAGCGCCGTGCGGCGATGCTCACCTTGCGCGGCATCCTCCACCAAGTGCGCCAGCCCGTCTTGGTGATCTTCGGCCAGCAGGATCGCTTGATCCCCTGGACGCAGGCGGAGCAGACGGTCGCTGAGCTGCCCAACGGGACCTTGGTGATGTATCCGGAGGGGAACCACGTTTGCAACAACATCCCCTATAAATACAGGCCGCTGGCAGCCGATTGGATCCAGGAGCACCTCACTGATCCAAGGTGGGGATAGAGGCTCCGCTCCGAACCCCCAATTGCGGGTTGTGCGCCCGCGGCCCACAGGGAGATGTGAAAGGCGCATTCAAGCAGTTGACCTCGCTGGCGAAATCCGTATGTCTCGGAATGCCATCCGAGCTTTTGGGGAGGGATGGCGCGATGGTGGAACCGTTCTCCGAAGCCGAGATGAACCGTCGCTGGCGGCTGGCCCGCGACCTCATGCAACGCCACGGGTTGATCGGCCTGCTGATCCACGGCAACTCCGGCGTCCACCGCCACAACCAAGCGAACGTGTTCTGGCTCACCGACTACATGGACTGGCATCACTGTTATCTCTTCGCGCCTCTCGATGAGGAGATCGAGCCGGTCCTCTGGGTGGGCCTGGCCAACCATGTGGCGAGCGCCCGTGAGGTGAGCTTCGTGCGCCGGGTGGAATGGGGAGGCTATCACCTCTCCGCACGCATCGTCGAGCATCTGCAGCGCTTCGGCCTCACCCGAGGGCGCTTAGGGCTGGTGGGAGTCAATGCGAAATTCGGGATCGGCATGCCTTACACGCACTATCTGCATCTCCGGGAGTCTTTGCCGCATCTGGAGCTCGTGGACGTGACAGCGGAGTTCGTCCGGTTGCGGGAGGTGAAATCCGAGGAAGAGATCGCTCGATTGCGCCGGGCGGCGGCCCTCACCGACCAGGCGATCTACGCGCTGTGGGAGAAGATCCGACCGGGGATCCCGGATTACGCCCTGGTGGAGATCGCCGAGGGCGCCTTCCGGGGGCAGGGGGGCACCCCCCACGTGACCTACATCCGGGCCATGCCGATGGATCGGCCGAACGGGTGCGCGCCGGCCCAGAACCCAATCGGGCGGGTTATCGAGCGCGGCGATGTGGTGCTCACGGAGATCAGCGCCTCCTACGGGGGATATTCCGGGCAGATCCATCGTCCCCTGTTCGTCGGCGCCGATCCCTCCCCAGCGTGGCAGCGGCTGTTCGAGGTGGCCCTGGACGCCTATCGCCGGATCGCAACGGCGCTCCGCCCCGGCGCCTGCGAAAGAGACGCCGTTCGAGCCGCCTCCGTCATCGGAGAGGCCGGCTATACGATCTACGATGACCTGCTCCACGGCTTCGGGATCGACATCATGCCGCCTTTGATCGATCGCTCCTGCGCGCAATACTGGCCTTGGGACGAAGCCCGTCCGGCCCCGGAAGGGCAGCGTTTTGAGCGGAACATGGCCATCGTCATCCAACCCAACCCGATCACGCCGGATGAACGGATGGGGCTCCAGCTGGGAGCGCTCACGTTGATCCGCGAAGAGGGCGCCGTGCCTTTGCACCAAGTTCCCTTTGAGCCACTGATCGTGCGGATCTGAAGCGTTCACCTTACCTCTGATCCTCCCTTTTAGGAGGTTCCTTCCGATGCCGATGCGGATCGAGGCGGAGAAAATGCCGAAGCGAGCGATCGAGGGCTGGGAGGAAACAGTCCTGGTGGACCTCGCCGAAGCCAGTGTTGGGAACGTCCGCCTATGCCGATGGGCGCTGGAACCGGGCGCGTGGAGCCCGGAGCAGCGCCATGGGGAGGCCGAGGGCTTCCTCTACGTCGCGGGCGGCGAGGGGACGTTATGGGTCAATGGCCACGCGTGGCCGTTGACCCCCGAGACGGTCGTCTGGCTGGAGCCAGGCGATCGCTATCAGGTTCAGGCGGGCGAGGAAGGGCTGGAGATTTTGTATGGGGCTGTCTGGGAAGGGAAGGAGGGTTAAGATAGCCGATCGGATGACCCTCGAGCGGCCAGGTAAGGGAGCTTCACGCGCTCAGGGGCATGTTTGGATAAGCCAATGACGTTCGAAGATATCCTAAGAACACGTGGAGGTGGCAGTGGTGATCCGTGAGGCGTTCACCGTGCGCGCGTCGGTGGAGCGGGTCTGGGCTTTCCTGGAGGACGTGCCGCGCTTGGCCACGTATGTGCCCGGGGTGGAGGCGGTGGAGGAAACCGGCCCGGATCGTTACCGGGGCCGGCTGGCGGTGCGGATTGGGCCGATCAGCGCGCGGTTCGAGGGGGTGGTGCGCATCATCCGGCGGGAGCCCCCGGCGCGCTTGGAGGCGGAGATGGAAGGGCAGGATGGGGCGTCGGCGTCCTGGGTGAAAGCCTCCTTTCTGGGCACCCTCGAGCCGGCCGCAGGGGGAACGCGCCTTGCCTGTGAGATCGATCTCACCCTGCGGGGGCGGCTCGCCCAATTCGGGAGCGCCATTCTGGAGGCGACCGCCCGCCGGATGATCCACGCGTTCGCTCAACGCCTGCAGGAGGCTTTGGAGTCGCCCCATGCGCCCTGAGGTTCTGCACCCGGCCACCTTGTCCGATGCCCTGGCCGCGTTGGCCGCCTATGGAGAGGAAGCCCGCCCCCTGGCGGGGGGCACAGCCCTGGTGCTGCTGCTCCATCACCGCCTGATTGCCCCCCGGGTTCTAGTCTGCCTGGAGGAAGTGCGGGAGCTGCGCGGCCTTCAGTTCGCGGAGGAAGGGATCCAGATTGGGGCCATGGTCCGCCTCCAGGAGCTGGCTCGCTCTCCCCAGATCCGTGAGCGCTTGCCGGCGCTAGCCTTAGCCTGCCAGGAAGTTGGGAACATCCGGATCCGCAATCAGGCCACGCTGGGAGGCAACTTAGCGGAGGCAGATTACGCCTCGGATCCACCCATCGCCTTAATGGCCCTGGAGGCGATCCTCGAAGTGCACGGGCCCAACGGCCCGCGGGAGATCCCCATTGCGGAGTTCTTCCGCGGCCCTTACACCACCGCGCTGGAGCCGGGGGAGCTGATCACCGCCGTCCGGATCCCGCTCCCGCCGCCGGGATCCCGGATGACTTATCTCAAGTTCCGCACCCGGTCCGCTGAAGATCGCCCGTGTGTCGGCGTGGCGGCCGTGGTGGCCTTTGAGGATGGGATCTGTCGGGAGCTGCGGATTGCCGTGGGCGCCGCTTGTGAGACGCCCCAGCGCCGGCCGGAGGTCGAGCGACTGGCCGTTGGGCGACCCCTCACTGAGGCGGTGATCCAGGCCATCGCCCAGGGCTACGCGGATCAGATCGAAACGTTAAACGACCTGCGGGGGTCTGCCGCCTACCGCAAGCGCATGATCGAGGTTCACGTGCGAAGGGCCCTTGAGGAGGTGCGGGATGGCCATCGGTCGTTCGGTGCCGATGCGGGATGCTGAGGCGCGGGTGCGGGGGACGGTTGCCTACCTCGCCGATCTGCGGTTGCCAGGGATGCTAACGGCGAAGGTAGTGCGCAGCCCCTTCCCCCACGCTCGGATCCGGCGCCTGGATCCGCGGCCCGCTTTGCGGATCCCCGGCGTGGTGGCTATCCTCACCGCGGAGGATTTCAACCGACCGGGGGCTCCCCGCCTCTTCTACGGGGTCGATCGAAAGGATCAACCGGTCGTTGCTCGAGATCGCGTTCGCTACGTGGGGGAGCCGGTGGCCGCCATCGTCGCCGAGACTGCGGAGGCAGCGGAGGAAGCGGCCCAAGCCATCGAGGTGGAGTATGAGGAGCTTCCTGCCGTGTTCGACCCGCTCGCAGCGACGAAACCTGAGGCCCCGCAGGTGCATGAGGATTGTCCGGGCAATGTCTTCCTTCACACCCGCTTACGCCATGGCGATCTGGAGGCGGGGTTCGCAGCGGCGGACCTCATTGTGGAGGAGACCTACACCACCCCCCCTGCGTGTCACGTCGCTCTGGAGCCCCACGGGGTCATCGCGCAGTGGGCCGATGGCCGTCTCACCGTATGGAGCGCTACCCAGGCGCCCTTTGTGGTCCAGGAGACGCTGGCGGAGCTCTTTGGGCTGCCGCGGGAAGCCGTGCGCGTCATCGTCCCGCCTCTGGGCGGGGGATACGGCGGCAAAGGATACGTGCGCCTGGAGCCCCTGGCCGCCGCCTTGGCCTGGAAGGTGGGCGGCCGTCCGGTGCGGCTGATCTTGGAGCGCTCCGAGGAATTCGTTACCCTCACCCGGCATGCCGCTTGCATCCGCATCCGAACGGGGGTCCGTCGCGATGGCACCCTCACCGCGCGCCAGGTGGAAGTGTATTGGGGGGCGGGGGCCTACGCGGACATCACCCCGCGGCTCCTTCGCGGCGCCGGCCTCGTGCGGGTGGTCGGCCCTTACCGGATCCCGGCCGTTCATGTGGACGCCTATGGGGTTTATACGAACCTGCCCCCCGCCGGGCCCTTCCGCGGGACGATGAGCTTCGAGGGGGCATGGGCTTATGAATCGCATATGGACACCATCGCCCATGAGCTGGGGATGGATCCGCTGGAGCTGCGCCGGCGGAACCTCCTGCGTCCAGGCGATCGGTTCTGCACCGGGGAGGTGATCGAGGAGGCCTTTTTCTTGGAGTGCTTGGAAGCCGCCGTGCGGTGTGTGGGATGGGATCAGCCGTACGAAAAAGGGGAGGGGGGTCGGCGGCGGGGGCGCGGGCTGGCGGTGATGATGAAGAGCACTCTTCCACGCTCCCGCTCCGAGTGTCGGCTGGTCTTGTGGGCGGATGGCGTGCTGGAGCTCCATACCGGGACAGTCGAGATGGGGCAGGGGGCCCACACCGCCCTGGCTCAAATCGCCGCGGCGGAGACCGGGATCCCGCTGGAGCGGGTTCAGGTGATCGGACCAGACACCGACCGGGTTCCCTACGACGCCACCACCAGCGCCAGCCGATCGACCAGTATGATGGGCACGGCCATCCGGGAGGCGGCGCTCCGATTGAAGGAGGAAATGCGCCGAAGGGCTGCTCCTCTCCTGGAGGCAGACCCGGAGGAGTTGATCCTCCAGGGAACAGGGGTGATGGTGCGGGGACGGCCGGAGGTCTGGATCGCCTGGGAGGATGTCTTGCGCCGGCATGGCCTCGAAGCCCTGGAGGCCCATGGCGTGTTCGAGACGCAAGGGGGCCTGGATCCTGAGACCGGTCAGGGGATTGCCTCCCCACACTGGCATCAGGGCGCTGGGGCCTGCGAGGTCGAGGTGGACATCGAAACCGGGAAGGTGCGGATCTTGCGCTACTGCGCAGCGGCTTATGCGGGGCGCGTGATCAACCCGGCGCTGGCGACCCTCCAGAACGAGGGCAATGTGGTCTTCGGGCTGGGCCAAGCCCTGATGGAACAGATCCTTTTCGATCAAGGCCAGCCGGTGAACGCCAACATGTCCGATTACCAGATCCCATCGCTTCGAGATCTGCCGGAGGTTTTGGAGAGCGTGCTCTTGGAGTCGCCAGAGGGAAGCATCCACGGGCTCGGCGAGATGACGCTGCCGCCTGTGGCCCCCGCGATCGCCAACGCCATCTTCGACGCCGTTGGGGTCCGCATTCGCGATCTCCCCATCACGCCGGAGAAGATCTGGAGGGCGCTCCATGGCGAATAGGGAACGGTTCGCGCTGCACGTTAACGGCCAAATCCACGTGGTGGAAGCGGAACCCGCGCGCCGGCTTCTCGATGTGCTGCGCGCGGACCTGGGGCTGACAAGCGTGCGGGAGGGATGCGGGATTGGGGTGTGTGGGGCGTGCACCGTGCTCATGGACGGGCGGCCGGTCAGCAGCTGTCTGTTGCTGGTCTCCCAGGTCCACGGCCAGCCGATTGTGACCGTGGAGGGTTTAGGGGGAAACGGCGCGCTGCATCCGGTACAGCAGGCCTTTGTGGAGCACTTCGCCTTCCAATGCGCCTATTGCACCCCGGGCTTCATCCTGAGCATCGTCGCCTGGCTGGAGCAAACATCGGGGCAGGATCCAGAATCCTTAGAGGAATACCTGTCCGGGAACCTCTGCCGCTGCGGGAGCTACCGGAACATCCTGAAGGCCGCCTGGGCGGCCGCTCGGAACCGCGAGCCATCTCGCCTATGACCTCTGAGCCATCTCAGATGACTGGTTTGCGGGATGAAGGGCTTGGTTGCCTCCCTGCTGGATGTTCATGCATTAGGAGGAAGGGCAACCTCTTGGTCACGGTCCCTCTTGACAACTTCCCCAATTTTTATTATCCTGGGATTGAAACGATTCAACCCCTGGGCAAGGCTAAGCAGAGCGCACCCGGAGGGCGGGATGACCACGATCCGGGACGTCGCGCGGCGGGCGGGGGTTTCCCCGGCCACGGTATCCTATGTCCTGAACAACCCCGGTCTGGTGCGCCCAGAGACCCGGGAACGGGTGCTGCGGGCCATCGCGGAGTTAGGGTATCACCCCCACGCCGGGGCCCGTCAGTTGAAACGCCGCCGCACGGACACCGTCGGCCTGATCCTCCCCACGGGCGAACGCCGCCTCAGCGACCCATTCTTCCTCGAATTGATCCACGCCCTGGGGGACGCCTGCGCGGTCCATCAGCTGGACCTCCTCATCGCCACCTGTCGGAACCCGGTCGCTGATCTGCGCCTGATCGACCGTCTGTACAAAGGGCGGCGGGTGGATGGCTTCCTCTTAATCGATCTGCAGCGCCAGGACCCCCGCATCCCCCACCTGCAGGCCGCGGGGATCCCCTTCGTCGCCTTCGGGCGCATCGAAGAGGACGGCACGTTCCCCTGGGTGGATGTGGATGGGACCGCCGGCATCCGGGAGGCTGTGGCTTACCTGGTGGGGAAGGGACATCGCCGGATCGCCTACCTGAGCCCCCCGCTCTCGCTGACCTTCGCCCATCATCGGTTCCAAGGCTACCGCGCCGGCTTGGCCGATGCGGGTCTCCCCTTCGACGAAACGCTGGTCCGGACCACCCGCCCGACGATGGAGGCTGGATACGAGGCGGCCCGGGCGCTGCTGGCCGAAGGGATCCCCTTCACCGCCCTCATCGCCGCCACCGACCTGATGGCCCTCGGGGCGATGCGTGCCCTCCATGAGGCCGGACGAACCCCCGGCCGGGATGTGGCGGTGGTCGGCTTCGACGACATCCCCATGGCCGCCCAGGCCCATCCGCCCCTCACCACGCTCCGCCAGCCCATGGATCAGATCGGCGAAGCCCTGATCCGCACCTGGCTGGCCGCTGTGAACGGTGAAACACCTCCACCGACCTTGATCCGACCGATCCTGATTCAGCGGGAATCCGCCTGACACGGGAGCAGAGACCGGAGGCAGAGGAGAAGCCATCTTCTATTGCTCGCAAAAGGACTGAAACGATTCAAAAACCGGAGCCATCCATGCAGCTGCCGCGGGATTACTATCACGTGTTCCTGGGAAACGGCCATGACGCCGTGCTCATCGGCTACACCGGGGCGATGGTCCCGGACCGTCCGCCCAACGGCTGGCATCCTTATCTCGACCGCTGTCAATGGTACAAGTCCGATCGCTACTACCCCGAGGATCGGTTGGTGGGCGTGGTTCCGCTGCGCTATCCGCCCTTCGGGGAGGCGCTGCCGAAGCCTGGGAAGCCATGGGCGGAGCTGGCCCCGTTGGGCTACACCGCCTATGAGGTGGAGGTGGAGGGCCAGGTCGGGCATGTTCAGGCGTTCTCCCAAGTGTTTGTTCCCGAGGAGGGAACGGTCTTTACGACGGTGGATTGGGGGGTGGCCCGCGCGGAGGTGACGACCTTTCTGTGCCCAGACCGCCCGCTCTTGGTGATCCGCTACCGCTTCAACCGCCCGGTCCGCCTGCGGGTCCGCGCGGCCCCTGGGGTCTGGCGTGAGGAAGTCCATGAGACCGATCCCTTCGATGCGCTCACCTTTCTGGACGAACGACCGGCGGCCTTTTACCAGCTGGGCCCCTACCGGGGCTTTATCGAAGTGGCGTTGGCGGAGGCCCAGCGATGGGGCCGGGACGGGAAGGTTTGGTGGCTGGAAGGGGAGGGGACCGTCTTCACCCATTATTTTGCGATCGCGGATGACTATGCAGGGCCCCTGGACCTGGAGGTGATCCCTCGGGCGATGGCGGAGGGGCCAGAGGTCCTGCACGCGCGCACACGGGCGTTCTGGCAGGCTTACTTCGCTGCCTCCCGCTTCGAGATCCCGGATCCAGTGTTCGATCGGGTTTATCGGACCAGCCGTTACCTGTTCAAGGCCACCCAGAACCCCGTTTCGGGGGGGCTCCCGGTGGGCAACCTGCGGTTGACTTGGTCCTCTCACCTGTTCTGGGACGCTTATTTCATTCACCGGGCGCTCCTCGAGGCCAACCATGTGGCGGAGGGCGAGGCGGCGATCGGCTTCTTCCTGCGCACCCGGGAGGCCGCGGAACGCCACGCCCGGGAGGACTTCGATGCGCCGGGTTTGAAATGGGATTGGGAGCTGACCCATCGCGGCGAGCCCGCCTATGGGATCTGGGTCCATCAGAAGGAGCAAGTTCACAACAACGCAGCCTACGCCAACATGCTGTTCCAGCAATATGCCTTCACCCGCGACCGCGGGGTTCTGGAACAGACCTTCCCGCTTCTGGAAGGTCTGGCGCGCTTTTTCCTACACGCAGTGGTGGAGGAGACGCCCCGCGGCTTCGAGATCCGCCCGGTGGTCGGGGTGGACGAGCGGCCGGTGCGGGTGCGCAATGAGGGGATCACCCTCGCCGGGACCATCCGGCTGCTGGAGCGCTACGTTCAGGCGGCCTCGCGGCTGGGCCGGGAGAACGGCCTGGCCCAGCGAAGCGCCCGGGCTGCCGCCGGTTTGCGCCACACCCTGGACCGTCTCTATAACGGCCGCTACTTCCAGGCCTCCGAGGAGGAGGACCATCTCAACATCAGCAGCTTGGCCCCAATCTATCCGATGGAGGTGATCCCGCCGGAGGACCCGCGGGCGATCCAGACCGTGCGGGCGTATCGAGCGCGCTACGCCGGCCGCATGGTGGGCCACGGGAACAGCGAGTGGGGCTTCCCGTGGGCCGCCGCCCTCCTGGCCACCCTTCAGGCGTGGCAGGGGGATGGGGAGGGCGCCTGGCAGACGTTGCAGGAGATCCGGCCGGCTTTCTCCGCCCACGGCGGGATCGCGGAGACGGTCGACGATGAAGGGCGATGGAACATGCAGTATTTCGGAACCGCCCATGGCGCCCTCTGCACCGCCTTACACCATTTGGTGGTCCAGACCCGGGAGGACCGGATCCGGATTGGGGTGAGTTTGCCGGCCTCCTGGGAGCGCGGCGCCTGGGAGAACTGGCGCGCCCACGGCCTGTTGCTCTCCGGCGAATGGGACCGTCGGCGGAACCACCTGGAGGTGATCCTGCGCAATCCGACGGCGGAGATCATCCCAGTGCGTTTACAGATCGGCCCGATGGAAGGGGAGTTTTCCGTTGCGCCAGGTGTGGCGCGGCGGATCCAACTCACCATATCCTGAAAGGAGGCTGCCATGAAGCGGTTCTTGCTCCTGCTCGCGGTGCTGGCTCTGGGGCTTTCCGCTTGCGCCCCGGCGGCTACCCCCACTCCCGTTGTGACGCGGGAGGTGATCGAGGTCACCAAGGAAGTTGTGAAGGAGGTGGAGAAGCCGAAGGTCACCGTGCGGCTCTCCGGTTGGGCGGCCAACCCGCAGGAGACGGCCCTGCTGGAGTCCCTGCTGTATCGGTGCTCGCTGAAGAACCCGGACATCACTGTTAAATATGAGCCGATCACTGGGGACTATTGGGCCAAGATCAAGACGCTGGTCGCCTCCGGTGAGGAGCCGGACATCTACTATATGGACATCTTCCAGTTCCCCTTCTTCGTCTCCAAGGGCGTGCTGGTCCCCTTGGATGACTACATGGCGAAATCCGGGGTGAAGAAGGAGGATTTCATCAAGACCCTGATCGACGCCTTCACCGGGCCCGACGGCAAGGTCTACGGCATCCCCAAGGACTTCAACACCCTGGCCCTGTTCTACAACAAGGACCTCTTCGCCCAGGCGGGGATCCCGGAGCCGAACGAGAACTGGACCTGGGAGGACCTGAAGAACGCCGCCCGCCGGCTTTCGGATCCCGCCAAGGGCATCTACGGCCTGGGCGTTCCGCCGGATCCGGGCCGCTTCCCGATCTTCGTCTTCCAGAACGGCGGCCGCATCATGACGCCCGACTTCCAGGACACCACCCTGGACAGCCCGGAGGTGATCGAGGCGGCGAAGTTCTACACCTCTTTCCGGGCGGAGAGGATCGGGGCCATCCCGGCCGATGTGGGGGTGGATTGGCAAGGGACGGGCTTCGGCCAGGGGAAGCTGGCGATGGTCTTCGAGGGCGGTTGGCTGATCCCCTACTTGCGGGAGCAGTTCCCGACCCTGAAGTGGGGGGCCACCTTCCCGCCGAAGGGTCCCAAGGGACGGGGGAACCTGATCTTCACTGTGGCCTACGTGATCTCCAAGAACAGCAAGAACCCGGAGGCCGCTTGGAAGACCATCGACTGCCTGACCAGCGAGGAGAGCCAGACGGTCGTGCTCTCCACCGGCTTCGCGCTGCCCTCCCGCGCCAAGCTCACCGAGCATGAATACTTCAAGACCCACCCCGAATCCTTGGTCATCTTCAAGGGCGCGGAGTTCGGCACGCCCTTCATGTGGGGCCTGCGGGGCGACGTGGTGAACGAGCAGATGGGCAAGGCCCTGGAGCGGATCTACCTCGAGGGCCAGGATGTGGAGGCCAGCTTCAAGCAGGCCGCCGAGGAGGTCCGCAAGGCCCTGAAGGAGCAGCAGTAACGCGCACAGTGTGGGGGATAGGCGATGGACCGCCTATCCCCCACACTTTTTCTGATCGTCCTTGAGGCAGAGGGAGGCCAGTGGCGATGAAGGGGATCCGGCGCCGTCAACTGGAGGAGTGGATCGCCGCCTACATCATGCTTTCGCCCTACCTGTTCGTTTTCCTGGTCTTCAACGTCTTCTCCATCGCCTACGCCCTTTATCTTTCATTCACCTATTTCGATCTGTTCAGCCCTCCACGGTGGGTTGGGCTAGGGAACTATCTGTACTTGCTCCGGGACACCCTGTTCCTCACCAAGGCGGTTCCCAACACCCTCAAATATGTGGCAGTCGTGGTCCCGGTCCAGACCATCATCAGCCTGCTCCTGGCCTTCGCCCTGGATCAGGAGATCAAGTTCCGCCGCTTCTTCCGCACCCTGTTCTATGTGCCCTCCGTGACATCCTCCGTGGTGATCAGCTTGATCTTCCTCTGGCTGTTCAAGAAGACGGGGGTGATCAACCAGCTCCTGGGCCTCTCGATCGACTGGCTGACCAGCCCCACGTTCGCCCTGCCCACGATTATGATCGTCAACATCT
>DATMAC010000106.1:0-8991 GCA_035573655.1 Thermoflexus sp. | reverse complement strand
GCGGCCCCCAGCCCCTAAAAAGCACTAGTCCCTGTGGATAGCTGCCGGCCTCTCGATCTCCCAGGCGGGAATCCCCGCGATCTCAGCGGCACGCGGCCATGGTCGAACGGGTGGAGGCATGGGGAGCGCCGCATAGGCTGGCTCGGTGATCAACCACAAGCCAGCGGGGATCAGATAGGCCAACCGGATCGCCTCCTCAACCGCTTGGCCAAGCGTCGCCCCCGCTGCGATCCCTGGGCTTTCCAGCCATCCCACCGCCACGCGCCCGATATGGAGCACGGCGCTCCATAGGGATCTCGCGAAGTCAGCACACTGAAGGGCTTCAAGCCCTCGCATCGTGCTCGCGAAGAGCGCGAGCAAGCTCCCATCCGGCATAGGCAAGAGAAGACCGTTTGCCTGCCGGAGGTAGCGGGTCCAGCGAGCCCACTCCGAGCGCAGATCCTCGGAATCAATGGAACTTGATGGATGTAGAACGAGGATCCCAGCAGAGGAATAACGCCAATGAGCTGGAAGCGGCGGGCGGAAGGCCATCAACCAACGGAACCCAGCCCGCAGCGCGGCCAAGCGCTCGGCGACCGCGATTCGGGCCAGCAGCTCCTGCGGAGCATAGGGTTTGGTCACATAATCGTCCGCGCCAGCGATGAGGGCCTCGGCGATTTGATCGGGGTCGGTGCGCCCAGAGACCACCAGGATGGTCAAGTTCCATCCGAACGACCGGGCGCGCAACTCCCTCAGCCAGGCCAGGCCATCTCCGTCCGGAAGGTTAAGATCCAGCACGATCACGGAAGGGCGAAGCTCCTGCAGATGCCGCCGCGCGGTTCGGAGATCCGGCGCCACCACCGCCGGCCGACGGCTCCAGCTCAGCAGCTCATAGAGCGCCTGGGCTTCGGAAGGTTGATCTTCAACGATCAGAACGGGACCGATCATCCGCACCCTCAAAACAGGCTGGGAAAGAAACGATCATCATCCGGCGAAGCGAAAGGAGCACTACTCGAACATCGCCGAAAGACGGACATGGTTCAGATGACAGATAGCGACGGCCAGGGCGTCCGCCACGTCGTCCGGGCGAGGGATCTCCGGCAGGCGCAGAAGCATGCGGACCATCGCTTGGATCTGAGCCTTAGGGGCGCTTCCGTATCCGACCAGCGCCTGCTTCACATCGGCAGGCGTGTATTCATAGACCGGGATCTCCGCCTGGGCCAGCGCCAGCAGCGTCACCCCACGAGCGTGGCCGACCGCCAAGGCGGTGCTGACATTGCGTCCGAAAAAAACGCGCTCGATGGCCGCTACATCCGGACGATAGCTTTGGATCAGCGAATGGATGGCATCGTAAAGCTGACGCAGGCGAAGAGGAAGCGGATCCCCCGCCGGCGTCCGGATGTCTCCATAGGCCAGGGCCTCGAGGTCCCCCGCCCGGTCCTCGATCAAGCCGTAGCCGGTAATGGCGATCCCCGGATCGATCCCGAGCACCCGCATCAGGCGGCCTGGGCCTCGTATTTGCGGATCAACTCATCGGAGATTTCGAGGTTCGAATAAACCTGCTGCACGTCATCCATCTCCTCCAAGGCGTCCACCAACGACATCACCGACATGGTCGCGTGATCCTCCAGGGTGACCCTCGTCTTAGGCCGCATGGTCAACTCGGCGTTATCGATGGTCAGCCCCGCCTGCATCAGGGCCTGGCGGACCGCCTGGAGGTCTTCCGGCGCGGTGTAGATCTCCACCAGATCCTCGCTGATCTCCACGTCCTCCGCACCGGCCTCGATGGCGAGCTCAAAGATCTTCTCCGGGTCATGGCCGTCCGGACGGACGGCGATGTAGCCTTTCTTCTCGAAATTCCACATCACCGCGCCGGATTCCGCGAGGCTGCCGCCGTGGCGGGCGAAGATCCGCCGGAGCTCGGCCACGGTCCGGTTCCGGTTATCGGTCAGCACCCGCACGATGATGGCCACACCGTGAGGGCCGTAGCCCTCATAAAGCAGCTCCTCAAACTGCTCAGCCCCTTTCTCCAAACCGGCCCCACGTCGGATGGCCCGCTCGATGTTTTCCTTCGGCATGTTGGCCGCCCGAGCCCGCTCGATCGCCAGCCGCAGGCGCAGGTTCGTCTCCGGATCCGGTCCGCCCTCCCGGGCGGCGACGATCAGCTCCCGGGTCAGACGGCTGAAGAGCTGGCCCCGCTTGGCATCCATGGCCGCCTTGCGGTGTTTGATGTTCGCCCATTTGCTGTGTCCGGCCATTGAGATTCCCTCCTCCTGGTGGAAGTTCGAGGGCTCTCCCCATCGCAATTCTATCATAAGTTTATAGCGCTTCATCCAGGTTTGTTTTGAGGATATAGGATGGTGCGGGCCGATGGCCCCACCCCCCTTTCTCCCCCTCCCCACAGCCCAAAGGGCTGTGGGGAGGGGGGAGAAACGATATTTCGGGGGCGAGCCGGGCGCCTGCGGTTATGACCATTGGGTGGAGGACCCGCGTGGCTTCCCAACAGGCTGCTGGCTTTCCCAATTCGGCGCAGTGGGAAGTCCCTCTGTAAGCTGTGCCCGACCGCGGGGTTTTCACGCTCACGTTACGGCGTTAAACCGGCCCTAATGCTATGGGAGATCCCCTTAGGGGATTGGCTGGCCCGATATCTTGGGTTAAAATAATTAAACCACTCAGATGATCTAGAAGACCCATGTAGTTTGCCCAACCTGCTATGTTGCGAGCAGAGGTAGTTCAGGAACTTTTTTATGGAGCAAGCCGCTTACGCGACCTGATCCAATACAGGTTTACAAGCTCTATTCGTTTTTTATCCACTCCTTTTCATCTTCGCGCCAAAGTGTGCTCAACCCAATTCCTGGGCTCCATCTTGCTCGGTTGATATTAAAGCACCTAATGTCGTTTCAATAATGCACAGAGGACAAGCGATGGGGCAGCACATCCAAGAAACGATCGCAGAGCTGATCCGATTGATGGAGCACCTGGATTCTGTCGATCCCTCTGCGATCTCTGAGGAGATCTTGCGAACGCTCCTGAAGATGGTTGGGGGAACGACCGGATGGATCACGCGGCTGGAGGATGAGGCCACGGGCTCGTTCAGAGTGGTGGCTGCCGTCGGGTCGCCGGAGGCGCTCGAAGCGGAAGAGCGAACGCATCTGCGGTGGTCGCCATGCCGTTGTCAGCGCATGTTACAGGAGGGCCAGCTGACCGAAGCGATGCATATCATCCATTGCGAGCGCCTCGAAGCCCTCGGGCTATCAAAGGACCACCTCGTCATCCCGCTGCGTTTTCAGGGTCGTTCGTATGGGCTAATCAACCTTCTGGTCCCGCCGGATTTCCGGCTGGATGAGCCGACCCGATGGGCTCTGACCATGATCGGCCGGCTTGGCGGGGCGATCATGGGACACCAGTGGGCGCTCAATCAGCTTCGGGAGGAGCGCGACCGCCTGGAGCTCCTGCGCCGGATCGCCCGACTGGCCAACGAGCCGCTCCCCCTGGAGGATCTCCTAAGCCGCATCATCCAAGAAATGGTGACCTTGCTCCAAGGCGATCGCGGGGCGATCGCCTTGATGGCCGAATCCGGTGATCACCTCCGCGTGGTGGCCGAATACAACCCCATTAGAACCCCCTCCGGGTTGGGTGTGACGATCCCGATCCATGGCAATCCCTCGATGGAATGGATCCTGCGGGAACGCCGCCCGCTGGCCATCGCCGACGTGGCTGGAGATCCGATCCTGGGGCCGGTGAGGCCGGTATTGCAAGCAATGGGGATCCGTTCTCTGGTGATCGTCCCTCTTCTCGTGGGGACTCGACTGATCGGCACCTTGGGGATCGACAGCGTGCGCCGGCCCCGCGTCTTCACCGTGGAGGAAATGCGACTGGCCGAGACCGTCGCCGCTCAGGTGGCTGGTGCGATCGAGCGAGCCCGGTTGCTGGCTGAAACCCAGCGTCGGGCCTCCTACCTGGAGGCATTGCATACGATCCTTCAGGAGGCCACCGAAGCCCAGAGCCTCCGGGAGCTGATGGATCGGGCACTGGCCCGCCTCTGCAGGGTCCTCCAGGTTCCCATGGGAGGGATCTGGCTGGAAGGGCATGCCGCGCTCTATGGGCTGCCCGCGGAGTTCGGCCTACAGATCGCAGCCACCGCCCGAGAGGCCGGGCTCGAGCTTCACAAAGCCATGGTGGTCAACGACTGGGCTGCGTTGCCGGCGGAGCATCCGCTGAGGCCGATGCAGAATCAAATGCTCCGCTTCGGAATTCGGGCTTCTATGACGGTGCCCGCGGTGCGCGAAGGGCAACGAATCGGCGGCCTCAGCGTCGCTACTTCTGTGCCCCGGGAGTGGAACTCGGATGAGATCGCCCTGATGGAGACCATCGGGCGGGAACTGGGGGCGGTGGTCAAACGACTCCAACTTCTCCAATCCTTCCAGACCCAGACCGCCCGTCTGCACGTGCTTTATCAAATCGCCCGGGCTCTGGTGGGAGCATCCGATCTCTCGACATTGCTCCATCGAGCCCTGAGGGAGATCCTGGATCATCTTCCCGCTGACGCCGCCAGCATCTACCTCCAAGATCCTGAGCATCCCGCTCGCTTGCGCCTAGTCGCTCAATATGGCTTCTCCCAGGAGAACGTGTCATATTTCAAGGAACAGGATGTGACCCAAGTGGAAAGGAAGCCCACTATCACGATTCAGGCGTTCCTCCAAGAGAAGCCTGTGTGGGTGGAGCGGCTTGAAGACTTCCCTTACCATGTGGAGGCGCGGGCGATCATTCAGCGCGATGGGATCCGGAGCCTGGTGGCCACCCCTTTATCCTTCCGCGGCGAAAAGCTGGGGGTGCTGAACGTGGCTTGGCGCACCCAACGGACCTTTGACGCGGAAGCTCAGAACTTACTGCAAGGGATCTCTGACCTGCTGGCAGCGGGGATCTACAACGTTCAGCTGCTGGAGCGAACGCGACGCCAGGCCCAGGAGCTGGCCGCCCTGAATCAAGCCCTCAGCGAAACCCTCCGGCTTCGGGAGGAGATGATCCAGAACGTCTCCCACGAGCTGCGCACCCCGCTGGCCGTCGCCTTAGGTTACCTGGAGCTCCTGGGAGATGAAACCTTCGGGCCCTTAAGCCCAGAGCAACGGGAAGCGATCACGGTCAGCCGGGGGCGCCTGGAGGAATTGCGCCGTTATGTGGAGCTGCTCCTGACCTTACAGGCTGTCCGCGCTGGAGAGATCGCGCGCATCCCACTGGATTTGAGGCGCTTGGTGGAGGATGTGCTCAGCCGATGGCAGACCCGGCTGGATCCTGGGCGCTATCAGGTGGAGGTCCAACTCCCTGCGCAAAACCTGTGGCTGATCGGGGATCCAGAGGGCCTGGTCCGAGCGATCGGTGAAATCCTGGATAACGCCGCCAAGTTCTCACCCCGCGGCGGGAAGATCGAGATCGCTCTGGAGCTGGAAGAGGCCCAGGTGGTCCTCCGGGTGCGGGATGAAGGAATTGGGATCCCTCCGGATCACCTGGACCGGATCGGGGAGCCGTTCTATCAGGTGGAGGGCGGGACCACGCGGCGGTTCCCAGGCATGGGGATCGGGTTAGCAGTGGCTCGGGCGGTGGTGGAAGCCCATGAGGGAAAGCTCCTCGTGCGTCCCAGGTCCCCTCGGGGGACCGAGGTGGCCCTCGTCCTACCGCTGGCCCACTTGAAATGAATCGGGGGATGGCCCCCTCCTCCCCACGGCCCTTGGGGCCGTGGGGAGGAGGGGGAAAAATGTTTTCTGGGGCTGGCGGGGGGCCTTTGCCCGCCCAGCCCCCGAAAACCCCAAATGGTTAGCCTTGCCCCAGCGGGCTCTTGACAACATCCAGCCGCTTTCTATAATAAGACCAAACACCTTGGGGACGGAGATCGAAGGATCATCCTCATATTCGCCCCGGACGCCCAACCAACCGCATCCGGGGCGTGATCTAGGATCTGCCCTCCCCGGAAGCCCCCCGGGGAGGAGCCTAAAAGTGGGATGATTTCACCACGCGGAGGACAGACGCGCGGAGTCTCGCTATGGAGCAGGAGGCTATCCCAGCCGATCGCATTCATCGGCTGCCCTCGGATCCGGAGCGGGTGATCTTCCGCATCGAAATCCAACGTAAATCCCCCGAGGATCCGGAGGGCAGCCGGCTGGTGCGTGAGGCCCACGCCCACGGTCTGAACGGGTTGCGGGCTTGCCGTGTGGAACGCCTGTGCTTCCTGAGAACCTCCCTACCTCACCCCGACGTTGAGCGCCTGAGCCGCCTCTTGTTGATCGACCCGATCCTCGAGGAATTCCGCGTCCTGCCGCTCCCAGATCCTTCCGCCCTTCCGCCGCCTGCCGGAGCCCCCCACCACTGGATCGAGGTGACCTGGTGGCCCGGCGTGACCGATCCCGCCGCCGAAAGCCTCTTGCAGGCCGCCCGGGTGGCAGGGTTTGATGTGCGGGAGGCGGCCTGGGGCTTGCGCTTCCTCCTTTGGGGGGATCTGAGCGAAGGCGATCTGCACCGATTGGCGGTCGAGGTTTGCTGCAACCCGGTGATCCAACGCTACGCCATCGACGGCGCGGTTCCACCGCCCTTTCTGGAGCCGTCCCCCTCGGATCGGGCCGTAGAGATCATTCCCATCCGGGAGCTCGACGGAACCGAGCTCCTCGCCCTCAGCGAACGCCGCCGCTTGGCCCTCGACCTTGAAGAGATGCGCGCCATCCAAGATTACTTCCGCCATGTGGGCCGGGATCCAACCGACGTGGAGCTGGAGACCCTAGCTCAGACGTGGAGCGAGCATTGCGCCCACAAAACTTTCCGATCCTTCATCCGATATACCGGGCCCGCGCCGGGTGCCCCTCCGGATGCACCCCCTCAAACGATGGAGATCCATGGCCTGCTCCGCACCTACATCCAGGCCGCCACGGAGCAGGTCGGCCGCCCGTGGGTTCGCTCGGCCTTCACCGACAACGCCGGCATCATCGCCTTCGACGAACGGTGGGATCTGGCCCTCAAGGTGGAAACCCATAACCATCCCTCGGCCGTGGAGCCCTTCGGCGGGGCCAGCACCGGCGTAGGCGGCGTGATCCGCGACATCCTCGGGGTCAGCGCCCGGCCGATCGCGAACCTGGATGTGCTGTGTTTCGGCCCGCCGGATCTCCCGGCCTCCGAGCTGCCTCCTGGGGCGCTGCACCCCCGACGGATCATCGAGGGCGTGATCCACGGCATCGAGGATTACGGGAACAAGATGGGCATCCCCACGGTTTGTGGGGCGGTTTTCTATCACCCAGGGTATCGGGCCAACCCCCTCGTCTTCTGCGGATGCTTGGGGCTCCTCCCCCGCGGCGCCCACCCGACCTCGCCGCAGCCTGGCGATCTCATCGTGGTGATCGGCGGGCGGACGGGACGGGATGGCTTGGGCGGGGCCACGTTCTCCAGCGCCGCGCTCGAAGGGGAACTCTCGGCCGCCCGCGGCGCGGTCCAGATCGGCCATCCGATCCTGGAGAAACAACTGACGGAGGTGATCCTGCAGGCGCGGGACGAGCAGCTCTACCACGCGATCACGGACTGCGGCGCCGGTGGGCTGTCCTCGGCCGTCGGCGAGATGGGCCGCCGTCTGGGGGCCACCGTTCACTTGGATCGGGTTCCGCTGAAAGATCAAAGCCTACGTCCGTGGGAGATCTGGCTCAGCGAATCCCAGGAGCGGATGGTTCTCGCGATCCCCCCGGAGAACTGGCCGCGGTTCCAGGCCCTCTGCGCTCTCCACGGCGTGGAGGCTGCCGCCATCGGGACCTTCGAGGCCACCGGCCAGCTGCGGCTGTTCTATGCCGGGCGCTTGGTTGGGGAGCTGAGCATGGCTTTCCTCCATGAGGGACGCCCCCAGCGGGTCCTGGAAGCCCGATGGGCGCCCGCCCCTTCTCGGCCTTCCCGTTCCTTAACGCCCGCTCCGGGTCCTGCCCGCGCCCTGCTTGCCCTGCTCAGCCATCCGAATATCCGGAGCCGGGAGGACATCCTGCGCCGCTACGATCACGAGGTGCAAGGGGCGACAGTGATCAAGCCCCTGGTGGGCGTGGCCAGCCACGGCCCCAGCGACGCGGTGGTCCTGGCGCCGCCGGAGACCTTGCCCTCTCACGGCCCGATCGCCGGGATCGCCCTGGCCGTCGGCCTGGCCCCGCTCTACGGAGAGCACGATCCCTATGTGATGGCGTGGGCAGCGATCGACGAGGCGTTCCGCAACCTGGTCGCTGTCGGAGCGGACCCCGATTATGTCGCCCTGCTGGACAACTTCTGTTGGGGGGATCCCCGCGATCCGGAGCAGCTCGGGGCGTTGGTTCGGTGCGCCCAGGGATGTTTCGACGCCGCCCGGGCCTACCGAGCGCCGTTCATTTCCGGTAAGGACAGCCTGCATAACGTGTATGTGGATGCCGAAGGCCGAGCCCACGCGATCCCGGGGACGCTCCTGATCACCGCCGTGGGACGCGTGCCGGACCTTCAACGGACGGTCACGATGGATTTCAAGCGGCCGGGCGATGCCATCTATCTGATCGGCGAATCCCGGCCGGAGCTGGCCGGCAGCCATTATCGGCTGATCGTTCCGGGAACATCCCCGGAAACCGATCGCCCGCCCCAGCCCGTCCCCCAAGCCCTGGATCGAATGCGCGCCCTTCATCAGGCCATCACCGCCGGACTGGTCCAGGCCTGCCACGATCTCTCCGAGGGCGGGCTGGGAGTGGCGCTGGCGGAGATGTGCTTGGCCGGCCGTCTGGGGGCCACCATCGATCTACGTCGTGTCCCCGGCGCCCTGCTGGCCCACGCCGATGAGGAGGTGCTCTTCTCCGAATCGATGGGCCGTTTCCTGGTTGAGGTGCGGCCGGAGGATGCGCCCGCCTTCGAAGCCCTCATGGCTGGCCACCCCGCCGCCCGCATCGGTGAGGTAACCGCCGACGGGTCTCTGCGGGTGATCGGCCTGGATGGATCGGAACGGATCCATCTCCCCATTGAGGCGCTGGAACAGGCCTGGCG
>DATMAC010000105.1:0-16502 GCA_035573655.1 Thermoflexus sp. | reverse complement strand
CTGAAGGGCCGTGGGGAGGGGAGATCCAAGAGGGTGGGGCCGTTGGCTTGCCCTGTTTTGGGGTTTTCGGAGGCCGACGACCAAAACGGGCGCCACAAGCGCCCTGCTCTAAACGGCCCGCAGCCCCAGAGAACCTCTTCGTGCTATACTGAGTATGCTGTGGATCTTCGGAGGGATTGGAGCCAGATGCAAATCACGATCCTTGGATTGGGGACGTTGGGGATTTCCCTGGGGTTGGCCCTCCGGCGGGCATTGCCAGGAGTCCGGTTGGTGGGGCACGATCCGAACCCGGAGCGGGCCCGCGAGGCCCTTCGCTGGAAAGCGGTGGATCAAACCAACTGGAACCTTCCGGGCGCCTGCGAGGATTCAGACCTCGTTTTGCTGGCCTTGCCGCTTGGAGAGATCGCGTCGACGTTCCGGGAGATCGCCCCGGTTTTAAAGGAAGGAACGTTGGTGATCGACACGGCGGAGCTGAAGGCTCCGGTCATGGCTTGGGCTCAGGCCTATCTATCCTCCTCCACGCCGTTCATCGGCGGCCATCCGATCCTGAACCCGGACGCCGGGGAGAAGCCGGACCCGGATCTGTTCCGTGATGCGTTGTTCTGCCTGACCCCCTCTACCCAGGCGCCTTCTTGGGCTGTGGAGGCCGCCGCCGGGCTGGCCCATCGGATCGGCGCGCGTCCTTTCTTCATTGATCCGATGGAGCATGACGGCTGGATGGCGGCCCTGGAGCAACTGCCTGCTCTCCTCGGCGCCGCTCTCCTAGCCGTATGGTCCAACGCTCCCGCCCGACGGGATATGCCGCAGGCGATTGGGACCCGTTTTGTCAGGATCACAGCGGATCTCCCTGACGCTTCCAGCGGGCGGCTGGCGGCGATCGCCAACCGAGAGTCTCTTCTTTACTGGCTGGATCGCCTGATGGAAGCCCTGGGGCGCTTGCGGGAGGCCCTGAAGGGCACGGAGGATGAAGCGGTCTTCGAGGATCTTTTCCGAACGGCCAGCCACACGCGGAACGCTTGGTTAAAATCCCGCCAGGAGAGCTTCCAGGGGCTGCCTGTTCCAGAGGATCAACCAGGTCTGCTTGAAACCATGCTGGGGCTTCATCGCCTTCGTTCCTCCAAGAAGCGATAGGCGCGCTCTCGATAGACCACCTGAGTCTGTTCGCTCGCGGAATGCCGGTGTTCGATGATCCCTGGATCTCCTCTGGAGGCCTGGCTGGATGCGGGTGCTGATGATCGCGCCGACCTCGTTCTTCAACGACTATGGATGCCACGTGCGGATCCTGGAGGAGGCCAGAGCCCTCCAGGCTCTCGGGCTCGAGGTGAAGATCGTCACCTATTATAAGGGCCGGGATCTCCCGGGACTGGATATTGTCCGCACGCCCCCTTTGCCCTGGCGTTCCCATTACGAGGTTGGATCCTCCCGACATAAGATCGCCTTCGATCTCTATCTCTCCGGCACTGCGCTGGCCACCGCGTTGCGCTGGCGCCCGCATGTGCTTCACGCCCATCTTCACGAGGGCGCGTTGATCGGAATTGTTCTCCGGAGGTTGCTACGGATCCCCCTGATTTTCGATTTCCAGGGCAGCCTGACGGGGGAGATGATCGATCATCGTTTCCTGAACCCGGACGGGCCATGGTATCCGCTGATGCGGCGGCTGGAGGTCTGGATCGATCGTCAGCCCGATGCGATCCTCACCAGCACCGTCCAGGGAGCCCGTCTCTTAATTGAGGTCTTCAGCGCACCCCCAGAGCGGGTGATCCCATTCCCCGATGTGGTCAACACGGAGATCTTCCGCCCTCCTCGGCCTGAGGAGCTCCCTGAGCTCCAGCGCCTGCGGGATGAATGGAGGATCCCCGAAGGGCGCCGTTTGGTGGTTTATCTGGGACTGCTGGCCCCTTATCAGGGTACGGATTTGCTGCTCCAGGCGGCCGCTCGCGTGGTTCGTGCCGATCCCCAAGTTCACTTCCTGATCATGGGGTTCCCCAGCGAGACGTTTTATATGGCCCAGGCTGCCGCCCTGGGGATTGCGGACCACGTCACGTTCACCGGGAAGCTGCCTTACGAGCACGCGCCGGTTTACCTCCGATTGGGGGAATTGGCGGTGGCGCCCAAGATGTCGGCCACTGAAGGAAGCGGGAAGCTGTTAAATTACATGGCCACCGGCCTCCCCGTGGTGGCCTTTGATACCCCGGTGAGCCGGGAGTTTATGGGCGAGGCGGGTTATTACGCCCGCTTTGGGGACGTCGAGAGCCTGGCGGAGTGGATCCTGTACGCGCTTCGCCATCCGGAGGAATCGGCGGAGCGCGGCAGACGGCTTCGGGACCGCGCGGTGGCGCATTACAGCTGGAAGAACGCTGGGCAGACGCTTTTGGAAATCTACCGGGTTGTTCAGCGCAGGTTGTCCCTTCGAGCATGGGCAGCGACTTCGCAGCCGCGGGGGTTGGTGGAGCGCGCGGGTAAATCGATAGAAGGCCGTTCCACGTGACCCTTGTGGGGGAGTTGGAGGAAGCATGCCTCAGGGGCTGATCGAGCTATGGCGTTATCGGGATCTGCTCTGGTTGCTGACGCTGAGGGATCTCAAAGTCCGATACCGAAACTCGGTCCTCGGGGTGGCCTGGTCTTGGATTCATCCTCTGCTGATGATGACGGTGTTCACCATCGTCTTCACCGTGATGAACCGGGGACCGGCCAGCCTTCCCCATTTTCACGCGTTCGTCCTGGTCGGCATCCTGGCGTGGAACGCCTTCGCGATCTCCGTGCAGGGGGCTGCGGAGAGCATCACCGCGAACGCGCCGTTAGTCCGGAAGGTTTACTTCCCCCGCGAAGTTTTACCTTTGTCGGTTGTCCTTTCCAACATGCTGAGCTTCTTGATCTCCCTTCCGATTTATTTTGCGATCGCCTGGCTCTCGGGGATCCGCCCGACGCCCTGGCTGTTTCTTCTGCCGCTGACGATCCTCGCCCACGTGATGTTCACCGCGGGGGTGGCCCTGGCCGCCTCTGCCCTAAATGTGTTCTATCGGGATACGGCCCACATCCTACAGGTGTTGCTGCTGGCATGGTTTTTCCTGACCCCCATTTTTTATCCGATCTCTGTCCTCCCTCGCAACGCTTCGTTTCTTGGGGTTTCCATTGATGTCTGGCTCTGGACCCGCCGCCTGAACCCCATGGCCTCAATCATCGCCTCATACCACGACCTGCTCTATTACGGGACTTACACGGCGCCGGAGTTTCTGCTGCGAACACTGGCCACGGCTGGGCTGGTTCTGCTGGTGGGCTACGGGATGTTCCGCCGGCTGAGCCCGCGCTTCGCGGAGGAGGTCTGATCTTTAACGTACGAATAGGGGTCTCGATGGGGCTTAACTCCTTGGGCCCAGCCTTTCCAGGGCGGGGGTGAGGGGTTCCCCGGCCCGGACCACTGCGACTGGGATCCCGGCGCTTTCCAACAAGGGAAGAACGCGAGCGCTGACCTCCGCTCCTCCGAACGAGGAAGCCTCCAGGACGATCGCCGCCACCCGAATCCCGTGGGAATCCAAGCTTCGGGCGACCATGGCCCATCGCGGATCGCCGGAGGGGGTGATCAAGATAAGGATGGAGCCGCGGGCCATGCGCAGTGCGTGGGATTGAAGCACCTGGTGGAAGGGGATCTTGCCGTATGCCCGCAAAAGCGCCAGCCCTTCCAGCACGCGCTCCAGCTGTCCTTGCCCCCGATGGGGTGGCATGAAAAAGCGCTGGGAGCCGTAAGCCAACATCCCCACCATGCGTTCACGTCGCAGGAAGTGCGTGGCCAGGGAGGCTGCGATCGCCACCGCGTATTCCTCCGTAGAGACAGGCAAGAGGGAGCCCGGCTGTCCGATCAATCCCTCCTCTTCGTGATCCGGTCGATGGACATGAACATCTGCCATCATATCCAGGATGATCCAGATGTCCGCGGTGGGCTCTTGGTCGAATTCTTTCACCATCAAACGATCCCGCCTCGCTGTGGACGGCCAGTGGATCCGATGGAAGGCATCGCCGGGCTGATACTCCCGCACCCCGCCCGCGCTCGGGGTCACCTCCGGGGTTCGCCGACGGGCTGTCTCGCTCCCGCGCCAAAGGCCCACCGGCAATCCGATCCGCCATATTGGGAATGTGGGGGGATAAATCAACACCTCATCCGTCCGAGTTAACTGCAGGGTCGCCTCGAAGAGGCCAAAGGGATCTGTTCCGATCAAGGTCAAGGGCCCCAGGCGATAGAGCCCTCGCCGGCGACAACGCGTCCGGACGGTCCACAGGCGCTTTCCCCCTCGCCCCAGGTTATCCAGCACGAAGCTGGCTCGATGGCCCGGGAGGGTGGAGCCGTCGCGGACCTCCAGCCAGATTTTCGGGAAGAGGCCGGTGTTCCGGAGGACCAGGGTTTCCTCGAAGAAGCCGCCCACTTGATTGCGTCGGGAGCGGGGAAACCGCTGGATCTCCAGATCGCGCACTGCGCTCCAGGCCCAGGCCAGCGAAACGATCAAGAGAGCGAGGAGCAAATAGGTGAGGTTATACAAGATGGAACGCCCGGTGATCATCGCCGCCATGCCGACCATCACGGTCAGAAGGAACAAGCCCCGCGCTCGAGGGCGCCAGGTCAATCGAAAGCGCGGCCGATCCGAGGAAGGGGCCTGTTGATGAAGCCATGCCGGAAGCGCGGTCATGGAGAACGGACCTCCCATGGTACGGTGGGGATCAGTTGGAGCTCCCCCCGATAGGTGCGGACCTGGCCGATGATCTCCACATTGGCCCCCTTTTCCTTCAGGCGATCAGGAACCATGGCGGCGACGTTCTCCCAGAGGATCACCGGGAGCGCCCCGCTTTCGTCGCGCACCAGCAACCGCAATCCTGCGGAGAAGGGCGCGACCTCAAGCACCTGCCCCATGACCCGCACGCGGGCGCCCTGATCGCTGGGGCTCAGCGTTCCGATGGAGCGAAGCGGGGCCTCCGGGCGTGTCCCTTTACGCACTATAATGTCACGACCCCGTTGCGGGAGCAACTCCAGCTCGCCGCGATACAGGGTCAAGACCCCCGTGGCCCGGATCGTCGCCCCGAGGTAGAGGCCCTCCCGGCCGGGAACTTGGACCATCTGCTCGGTGGGGATGAACACCCGCAGGCGTTTCTCGGCCTGCTCCAGGGTCAACGCCCATCCGGGAGCAAAGCCCTGGAGATCAACCACCACGCCTTCTACCGTGACGCGGGATCCAACGAGCTGGCCGGAGAGCTCAGGGAGAGGGAACGGCGTGGCCGTGGGTAGAGGACGGGGGGTCGGTGAGACCGTAGGTGAGGGGGATGGGACCGGGATAGGGGTGAGGGTTAAGATCGGTGTGGGGGTAGGGACGGGGGAAGCCGCCATCGGATCCCAGCGGAGATCCAGGGAGAGCTCGGGAAAGAGCATCGGTTCCCCATGGATCCGCCGCAGCCGCCCCCAGACGCGAAGCCGGGCTCCGACGGGGGGCGTCTCCGGAAGGGCAGCCCGGAGCCCTGGGGAGAGCCGGATCTCCACCTCGCCGGTCTCGTCCGCGAGGATCCATCGGGCCTCTAACCGGTGGCGGAGAGTCCCTTCGATCCCCACCCAGGCGCCATCGGGGAGACGCAGCGCTTGTGCGATGGAGCGGGGCTCTGGGTTCCAGGGGACCAGCGCCCATCCTTCCGGATCATCCAGCACCACCTGAATGGCGTCCCGATAAAGCCCCAGCGCGCCGGTGATCTGAAGGCCGGCCCCCAAAGGAAGCTCCGGGCGTTCGGAGACGAGGGCCTCATACCAGGCGACGTCGATCATCCCGCTCTCGTCTTGAAGTCGGATCAAGGTCAGGCCCGCATAGGGACGGCGCACGCTTCGGATTTGACCGGTGATGTGCACCCGCGTTCCAATCGGGGCGGTGGCGAGGGCGCTTAGAGGTAGGGGGAGAGGTTCCGGACGCTGAATGCGGAGCGCGTCGGCATGGAGCATTTCCAGAAAGGGGGAATCCGGGTCCCCGCGCATCCGTCCCTCCACACGCACGGCGTCGCCAGTGTGGGGGATCCATCCCCGGGTCCGGAGCTCAGCCGCCACCGGGCCGGAGGCCAAGACCAAAAGGTCCGCCGTGCCGTCGCTCAGGCGGAAGAGGAGACGAGGGCCCTTGGGGTCCCAGCGCGGCGGTTCGGTGATTGTGCCATGCACCCGGACGTATCCGGCGAGGTTTCTGGAATGAAGATCGGTCAGTGAGGGGGTCGGCACCGGCTGGAATCGGGCTTGAAACCAGAGGGAAAGCAGCCCGGCGATCGCCAGGGCCAAGGCCCCTATGATTGGAGCGACAGGGATCGACGGGATACGGCGGGCTCGCACGGAATTTCCCTCTTGGCTTAGAGGATCAGATGGGGATGGTTCAGTTTCACGCTCATAAATATGATAGCGAGGATCGCACCGATCCATCGGGGAATTTGGGGGTGGGTGGGGCCGCCGAAATAGGATGAGGGGGTAAGTTGAGAAAGAAGGGTTCCTCGGCTATAAAAGAAGTTGGGAGTTAAGCAATTGGTTTTCTCCTGGGAGTTTCCCAAAAATATTTTTTTCATTCCCCTTCCCACGGCCCTTTGGGCCGTGGGAAGGGGAATGAAGGGGAGTTGGGCCCTTCCATCTCTTCTTGGGGGCTCCGAACCGCGTACTTCCTAAAAGCTACAGAAGGATCCGTTTCGGGCGGACACCGGCAGTGCTGGATCATCCAGGGGTCAGATCTCTTGGAGTGGTTTCACTCAGCCTATCCAAGTCTCACTAAGAAAGGAGCGATACAAATGGCGCTCAGACGGAGGATACATCTGGGCCTGGGGTTTCTGCTTCTGGCGGTTGCAGGGGCCTGCCGGGGCTCCCCTCAGCCGGCCAGCGCTCTAGCGGGGGAAGTGGTCACCGTCTACCGCACCCCGAACTGCGGATGTTGCAGCGAATATATCCGTTATCTCCGCAATATGGGGGTGGCCGTTCACGTGATCGAACGAGAGGATCTAACGCCGCTGAAGCAACAATGGGGGATCCCGGAGGCGATGTGGAGCTGCCACACGGCCCGGATTGGGCCTTATGCGGTGGAAGGGCACGTTCCACTGGAGGCCATCATCCGGTTGTGGTCGGAGCGCCCGGACGCACGAGGGATCGCCCTCCCGGGTATGCCGCCCGGATCGCCGGGGATGGGAGGCGCCCGGACCGGCCCGCTGACGATCTACCTCATTGCGCCCGATGGTCAGGTCCATCCGTGGATGGAATGGTAACCGCGACGGGGGCAACGGCAAGACCGTTGCCCCCATTGGTTTTTTAGGAGTTACGCCGTTCGGGGCCCGCGAGTGGAAGCGGAAGGGCCCCACCCCAACATTTTTTTTAGGGCGGAGCCGGGCGCCTTCGGTGCCCGGCTCCGCCCTAAAACCCCACGAGGAAATCCACCGCGTAACCCCTAAAACTTTTTCGGGGGCTGGGCCGAAGGCCCTCGGCCCAGCCCCCGCAACCTTCAAATTGAACGCACGATCTCGCCACGGTTAGAACATTGGAAAGCCCTGGAGATGGGATTATCCATCGGGGTGAAAACAGGCTAAAATGAGAACAGGCCTTCTACGGATCCCGTTGCTGAGCGATCCCCGCGAGCCGTTCTTTGTTTTCGTGGATTGCGGGGCGATGGGATGAGAAGGATGTCGGCATTTGATTAAGGTATAGGGCGTGGTCCTGGGGAAAGGGGGATGGCGATGGCAGAGGTTCGAACGCTGGCGGATGTGCTGGATGCATTGACCCGACCCGGCGAGCTCTACGAGCGGCTTCCTGACAACTCGGTGCGCTGTTATGCCTGTGGTCACCGCTGCCTGATCCGTCCGGGCCGGCGGGGGATCTGCCAGGTGCGCTTCAACCGGGATGGAGTTCTCTACGTTCCGTGGGGATATGTGGCGGCGCTTCAGGTCGACCCCACCGAGAAGAAGCCTTTCTTCCACATCCTCCCCGGATCCTACACGCTGACCTTCGGGATGCTGGGCTGCGATCTCCATTGCAGCTACTGCCAGAATTGGCTCACCTCGCAGGCGTTACGGGATCCGGCCGCAGGGGTCATGCCGGAGGAAATCACACCCCAGCAGATGATCGCGCTGGCGAAACGCTACGGGGCGCAGCTAGTAGGGAGCTCTTATAATGAGCCGCTGATCACCTCCGAATGGGCGGTGGCGATCTTCCGGGAGGCTATCGCCCACGGCCTGCGGTGCATCTACGTCTCCAACGGCAATCTGACCCGTGAGGTCTTGGAGTATCTCCGGCCTTACTTGGTCGGCTATAAGATCGATCTCAAGAGCATGCGGGATAAGAACTACCGGGCCTTGGGCATGCCTTTGAAGAACGTCTTAGAGGGCATCCGCATGGTCTATGAGAGCGGATTGTGGCTGGAGGTGGTGACGCTGGTGGTCCCCGGCTTCAATGATTCCGATGAGGAACTGCGGGATGCGGCGGAGTTCCTGGCCTCGATCTCCCCAGACATCCCATGGCATGTGACGGCCTTCCACCCGGATTACAAGATGACGGATCGGGACTGGACGCCGGCGAAGGCCCTGATCCGGGCGGCGGAGATCGGGAAGGCGGCAGGCCTGCGTTATGTTTACGCCGGTAACCTTCCAGGCCAGGTGGGACCGTTCGAAAACACGTATTGCCCGAATTGCGATGCGCTGTTGATCGCCCGCCACGGCTTCCGGATCCTGGTGGATCACCTCAGCGGTCGGGGAACTTGCTACCGGTGTGGAACGGCCATCCCGGGTATCTGGCAGTGAGAGGAGGAGATCGCACCCGCGGGGTTCGGACCTCCTTCTCGATCCTCCCACACAGCGAAGCGGAAGAGGGAAGGGAGTGGGCGACTTGGGCGCTCACCCCCCCTTTTTAATTAGAAGAGCCGGGATTCCCCTCATTCCATCCTCTCCAGGAGCCACAGATGGAGGGCGAGCTGTGAGCAGTCGGAAGAAACGTTCCGCAGTGGAGCGTCAGCGAGCCAAGGGATCCGCTCGGGGGAAAACATCCGGTGCTCGCCGGACAGGTGTCGCAACCGGTCGTCCCCGCTGGGCGCTATCCCTCACGCTGGACCAGCAGCTGGATGTGCTGGGCTTGGTGTTGTTCCTGGGGGGGATCCTGACGGCGCTCGGGTTGATCACACCGGATCGAACGCCTGGGCTCGGCCCTCTCCTTTTGATGCTCATCCGGGGGTTGGGGGGCGGGGTCTTCGCCATCCCCTTGGGGATGATCGCCAGCGGGGCCTGGCTGCTGGTTCGACGCTTTGAACAGGTCCCCCGGCCCCGTCTGTCGTTTCTTCTGGGGCTCTTCCTGTTGTATGGGGCGCTCTTGGTGACGCTGGAGGAGCTGGGGGGACTCGGCGGAGCAGTGGGAGCGAGGCTGGCCCAGGGGCTGACGGACAACCTGGGGGTGGCAGGGGCGCTGTTGGTCCTGCTGGGGGCCATTTGGATGGGTCTGATGCTGACGTTCCGTCTTTCGCCGGAACGTCCCCTGGAGTGGGCGATTCGGACGTTCCGGGGTCTTCGATCGAACCGCGCCCCCGCGCCGAACCTTCAGATCCATCTCCCCTCATCGGCCCGTTCGGAACCTCTTGCTTCTCCGCCCTCTCCGGATCGCTCCCCCCGGATCCTAGGGGAAACGGAAATCCAGGAAGCGCCTGCGGAGGCCGTCGAGCCGCTCGAATCCATCGGAGAACTGGAGCCAGAGGAGATCGAGCCGCCTTTGCAGATCGCTCCCGAGGGGCCGAAATGGACGCTCCCTCGCCTGGAGGAGATCTTGGATCCCGGGGAAGAGGAGGAGATCGATGAAGCAGATCTCCGGGAGAAGGCGCGCATCATCGAGGAAACCCTGCGCAGCTTAGGGGTGGAAGCCCGGGTGGTGGAGGTGGAGCGGGGGCCGACGGTCACCCTTTTCGGCCTGGAGCCCGGCCAAATCTCCCGGGGTGGACGATCCACCCGGGTGAAAGTGGGGCAAATCGCGGCCTTGGCGGATGATCTGGCCCTGGCCCTCTCCGCGCGGGCCGTCCGGGTTCTGGCCCCGATTCCGGGCCGAGGCTTGGTGGGTATTGAGGTTCCGAACGAGCGGGCCGCCCTGGTCCGGTTGCGGGAGGTGATGGAGAGCGAAGCGTATCGCTCCATGGCCTCCCCGTTACGGCTGCCCCTCGGCCAGACGGTCTCCGGAGAGCCTCTGGTGGCGGATCTCACCGCCATGCCCCATTTGCTGATCGCCGGGGCCACCGGCTCGGGGAAGTCTGTGGCCTTGAATGCGATCCTGGTCTCGTTGCTGTGCACCTGCACGCCGGACGATTTGCGGCTGGTCCTGATCGATCCCAAGCGGGTGGAGCTGACGCCTTACAACGGCATCCCCCATCTGTGGGCGCCGGTGGTGGTGGAGATCGAGAAGGTGCCACGGGTGCTTCAGGAGGTCATGCGGGAGATGGAGCGCCGGTATCGCCTGTTCGCTGCTCTCGGCGCCCGCCATATCGCCGATTACAACCGGCGGATGGAGGAACGAGGCGAGCCCCGGATGCCGTATTTGGTGATCATCGTGGATGAGCTGGCGGATCTGATGATCACCGCGCCGGAGGAGACCGAGCGGCGGATCACCCGGCTGGCGCAGATGGCCCGGGCGACCGGCATCCACCTGATCATCGCCACCCAGCGCCCCAGCGTGGATGTGGTGACGGGGCTGATCAAGGCGAACTTCCCGGCCCGCATCGCCTTCGCGGTCGCCTCGTCGGTGGACTCACGGGTGATCCTGGACATGCCAGGGGCGGAGACCCTGTTGGGGCGCGGGGATATGCTCTTCCTGGCCCCCGATCAAGGCCAGCCAATCCGCGCTCAGGGTTGCTTTGTTTCCGATGAGGAGATCCGGCGCATCGTCACATACTGGAAAGGGGTACGTGGGCTTCCACAGTCCACCCCCGTCCGGGAGCATCGAGGGAGGAGCGCGGTCTCCCCTTCTGTTCGGCCAGAGCCTACTGAGGAAATTCCATCCCATGGATCCGTTCATGGGGAAGCGGATGAGGAAACCGATGAAGCTTTGCTACAGCGAGCGATCGAAGTGGTGCGCCTGCATCGACGGGCCTCGATCTCGTTGTTACAGCGGAAGCTACGCATCGGCTACAACCGAGCAGCTCGCTTGATCGATCTGATGGAAGCCCGTGGGTGGATCGGCCCGCCGGAGGAGGGCAGCCGCTGGCGGGGCCTGGAGCCACCTCGCGAGCTTAGGGAATAATCTCAATGTTGTTCCACGAGTCGCCCCAACGCGTAGGGCTCCATCCATTTTTGTTTTGGGGATGGTAAAGGCCAACGGCTCCACTCTCCTAAATCTCCAAGGCCCTTGGGGCCGTGGAGAGGGGACAAAAAGCATTTTAGGGGCGAGCCGGGCGGTCAGATCATCCACCCCCTTCGGGGAGACCATCTCTATTTATGGAAAGCACCCGTAGGGTGAGAGGGATTCGGGTGGGGGCCAGGCGTGGGTTGTGGGGAGTGGGAGGAGTGGCGCTTTTCCTGTTCGCCCTGTCGTTGATGCGCGCCGGTGCATCCTATCTGACCCCGATCCTGGCCGAGGCAGGCAAGCTTCCCTCCCCATGGCATAGCTTAGGGGTGGGCTGGCTAATGGCCTGTCTCTCGCTCAGCGGTTCCCCGGTAGCAGCGGCTACGGTGAGCCTCCAGGATGCGCAAGTGCTCTCTCCCGCTGCTGCCCTCACCATGCTCACCGGATCCCGGGTGGGAGCTTCGTTTGTGCTGTTCATCATTGGGTTGAGCTATGCGCTGCGCCGAGGGCGTCCGGGGAACAGCCTGAGCACCGGATTCCTCACCTTCTGGGTGACGGTCACGACCTATCTTCCAGCCACGGCGCTGGGCCTTCTCATACTTCGTTATGTTCCGGTCCGGTGGATCGCCCGCGCGCAGCCGCCTTTCCTTCCTGCGCTGCTGGAGCCGGTTCGTGGGCTCGTTCGGGTCATCGAGCAGATCCTGCGAAGGGGCGTGAGCGAACTGTTCGGGAAGGCCGCGCCGGAGAGCGTGATCGGGCTCTTGCTGTTCCTAGTGGGATTCTTTCTGATCGGCCTCGCGCTCCAGGCCCTGGAGCGAGCGGTTCCTGTTCCCCAGCTTGCGCGTGTGGAAGCAGATCCGCCGACGGGTTCCCCGTGGCCGATGTTCGGCGCTGGGCTGGCCGTGACTGCTCTCACAATGTCGGTATCCGTTTCCCTCGGGATGCTGGTGCCCGCAGTAGCCCAGGGCTGGATTCGACGGGAGCGATTGATCCCCTATGTGATGGGGGCCAACATCAGCACGTTCATCGACACCCTGTTCGCCGCCTTGATCCTAGGGAACCCGCAGGGTATAGGGGTGGTGCTCACCGAGATCCTGAGCGTCGGCTTAGTCTCCGCTCTCCTCCTGTTGTTTGGTTACCGGGTCTATCAGGCGCTGCTGCTTCAGATCCTCCAGTTGGCTATGGAGCGGCCTCCCCTCCTGGTCCTCTTCCTGATCGCGTTCCTGGGCCTTCCCCTGATCTTGCTGGGTTGGGGTTGATGCCCCCCGAAGTCCTCCGCATGGCGCTTCAAGGGGCACGCCGTGAAGGACCTGCAATGGGCAAGCCTTCTATGGGGCATGGTTGCTTTTGAGGAAAGAGAGCTTCGCTGGTTGCCTCGCCTCTGAGAGCAGCTATAATGTCAAACGGTGACGAGCCGAGCAGGGCCTGTCCTTTAGGAAGCCCTTTCCTTAGATACCGAAGCAAGGAGGGAACGAGGGGATGCGTGTCACAGAGCCTGGATATGTGCCTCCCTCCGAGGAATACTGGATGGCCCTGATGACCCAGGGGGAGTTCGCGGCCTTCCCAGCCCCAGAGGCAGAGCCGGAGGAGATCTGGGAAGGCCTGGGGTTGGGCCGCGGCCGCCCGATCCCGATGCCCAGCCCGGAGGATCTGGAGAGCGGAGAGCCGGACTGGCGGGAGGCTCGGGCGTTGCTGGAATCCGGCCAACCCCTGATGGTGACCGTGGTGGGCTATAACCGGGGCGGATTGATCGTCCAGGCAGAAAGGCTGCCCAGAGGGTTCATTCCGGCCTCTCATCTCCTCCAATTCCCCAACGCCCTGGACGGGCCCTCCCGGCAGTCCGCTCTGGCCCGCTATGTGGGCCAAACCCTTCAGGCTCGGGTCATTGAAGTGGACGAAGTGGGCGGGCGCTTTGTGCTATCGGAGCGGCTGGCCCATCAGGATCAGGCGCGCATCGAGGCGTTGCTTGCCGAGCTGCGACCGGGGCAAATCCGCCGCGGGGTGGTCACCAAGGTGACGGCGTTCGGGGCGTTTGTGGATTTGGGGGGGTTTGAAGGGTTGCTGCACCTTTCCGAGATGTCATGGGGCCGGGTGATCGACCCAGGAGCCCTTGTCCGGGTCGGCCAGGAGTTAGAAGTTCTCGTCCTGGACGTGGATCCGAAGGAGCGGCGGGTGCAGTTATCTTTGAAGCGCCTCCAGCCCGATCCATGGGAAACCGTCGCTCAGCGGTATCAGGTGGGTCAGGTGGTGGAAGGGGTGGTGACCACGGTGACCCATTTCGGCGCCTTCATCCAACTGGAGGAAGGGGTAGAAGGATTGTTGCATGTTTCCGAATGCGGAGATGAGGGGGTGAGCCACCCGCGCGAAGTGGTGCGCGAGGGCCAACGGGTGCAGGTTCGCATCCTCCACGTCGATCCGGCTGCCCGACGGATCGGGCTCAGCCGGCGTGGGTTGGCGGGCGCTTCGAAGCGCAGCGATGAGAACACCACTTCATGAGCGAGCAGGGAACCCCTCGCCTTACAAAAAGGCGATGGGGTTGCAAGGTTAGGGATTGCGTTGGAGGCGCATGGCTGCTCCCTCTCCTCCTTTCCTCATCATGTGGTTCTTTGGCCGTAATCGGGCCCTTTCGCGCTTTGTCTGATGTTCGGAGATCTTTGTAGGTTGGGGGCCACCATCAGCGGCCTCCGACCCACAGAGAAGGAGATGGATCGCTCCTCCCACGCGAAATTGAACGGACAAAGGATCAGCCTTTCGATGAAACGGCGTGTTCGAACGGTCCATGCCCGTCCGGCTCGCGGCGAATCCCCCCGCGCCGGACGCGGCGGAGCCCAGCCTTCCCCTGACCTTCCGGAGTGGATCCGACGTCTGGGTCCACCCCGATGGCATGGCGTGCCCTCCTTCGGACGGCGGGAGCGCCAGGGGATCGCCTTGGGGTTGATCGGCCTGGGCCTGTTTTCGAGTTTGGTGTTGTTGGGCCTCAGCCCGGGCCGATGGAGCGATTCATGGGCCGGATTGTTGCGAAGCCTGTTCGGATGGGGGAGCTTGCTGGTCGCCGCGGGCTGGGTGGGGCTCGGGGTGTGGCTGTTGTTGCGAACGATCGGTCGGGCGCCAGCGCCGAACGGTTGGCGGATCCTGGCGGCGGAGGGAGCATTGCTCGGCCTTTTCGGCCTGGCCCACGGGTTGGCCCTGCTGAGCCGTGAAACCCCATGGGAGATCATCGAGCAAGGGGAGGGGGGCGGGACGCTGGGCTGGCTGATATGGACGATCGCGACGGCTCCCCTGGGGCCCGGGGTGGGAGCGGTCTTGTTGGTCCTGCTGACGGGGATCAGCGCGTGGTTTGCGCTTGCCCAATCGAATGTCCCCGCCACAGCACCGGCCCCGAAGGCCGCTCCGACGTCTCCTGCGCCGGCCTCTTCCCCTCCCGTGCCCTCCAAACCGGTTCAACCGGCACCCCGACCGGTTCCCACTGAATTGAAAATCGTGACCGCACCAACGCGGCGGCCGGCTCGGGTGAAGCGGGACCGCCGTCTCCCACCGCTGGATCTCCTGGAAGAAGATGAGCCAGCTGCGGTTTCACCGGAGGAGATCCGCCAGAAAGCCGCTATCATTGAAGATACCCTCCGGCAGTTCGGCCTGGAAGCCCGGGTCGTGGAGGCCACTCAGGGCCCGGCGGTCACCCAGTTCGGATTGCTGCCCGGTTACATCGAGCGCCCCGGACCGGAAGGGGAGGTGCGCCGTCAGAAGGTCCGGGTCGCCCAGATCGCCGCCCTGGCCAACGACCTCGCCCTGGCCCTGGCGGCCCCCTCCTTGCGGATCGAGGCGCCGGTCCCCGGTCGGGGCCTGATCGGCATCGAAGTGCCCAACCGACAGATCAGCGTGGTCCGCCTGCGGGGCCTGCTGGCTTCCCCTGAGTTCCGGAAGCTCGGATCGCCCTTAGCCATCGCGCTGGGCCGGGATGTGGCCGGCCGCCCGGTGGTGGCGGACCTCGCGGCGATGCCGCACCTTTTGATCGCGGGGACCACAGGCTCGGGGAAGTCCGTTTGCATCAACGCTTTGATCACATGCCTGGTGTATAACAACACCCCCGAGGAGCTTCGCCTGGTTTTGATCGATCCCAAGATGGTCGAGCTGGTGCGATGGAACGGGCTTCCCCACTTGTATGGGAAGGTGGAGTTCGAAATCGAGCGCATCGTGGGCGTCTTGCGCTGGCTGACCCGTCAGATGGAGGAGCGCTACCGGCAGTTCGCGGCCGCCGGGGCTCGGAACCTCGCGGATTTCAACGCGCGGGCGGAGGAGGTGGGGGAAGCCCGCCTGCCCTACATTGTGCTGTTCATCGATGAGTTGGCGGATCTGATGATGGCGGCGCCGGTCGATGTCGAGCGGACCATCACGCGGCTGGCGCAGATGGCCCGGGCGACCGGCATCCATCTGGTGATCGCGACCCAACGCCCCAGCACGGATGTGGTCACCGGCCTGATCAAAGCGAACTTCCCGGCCCGGATCGCTTTCGCGGTGGCTTCGTCGGTGGACTCGCGGGTGATCCTGGACATGCCGGGGGCGGAGACCTTGCTGGGGCGTGGGGACATGCTCTTCCTGCCGCCGGATTTGGGGAAGCCGGTTCGGGTGCAGGGCGCCTATGTCTCGGATGCGGAGATCGAGCGTGTGGTCCGTTTCTGGCAGGAGCGTTATGCGGATGAGCGGCCGGAGCCCGCTCCATGGGAGGGGATGGTCACCCCGCTGGAGGTAGGGAGCGGTCGTTCGGTGACCCGCGGCGAGGTGGAAGAGGAGGATGAGGAGACCCTCCTGCGGGAGGCCATTGAGATCATCAAGCGCCACCGAGGCGCATCTACCTCTTTGCTTCAGCGAAAGCTTCGCATTGGTTATCCCAAAGCGGCTCGTCTGATCGATCGGTTGGAGGAGCTCGGGATCATCGGCCCGCCGGAGCCGAGCGGTCGCCTGCGTCCGCTTCTGGTGCCGGACAACTGGGAACCGCCGCCGGATTGGTTCCGTCGATGAATCAATTTTTGTTTTGGGATACTTTGTTGCGAAGGGAAAAATTTCTGTGAGGGGTGGGCCGCGTAAGCGGCCCACCCCTCACAGAAATTCCATGAATCGAAAGCTCCTCACGGCGGGTTGGGATGGCCTCCTCTATTGTTTGCAACAGCGTATTTTGAGGATAGTCGCTATTCGGCCTGGTCCCATTTGATTCGGA
>DATMAC010000104.1:0-5250 GCA_035573655.1 Thermoflexus sp. | reverse complement strand
ATCGCAACGCAGCCCCTGGAGGCGGGGTGAGGACCCCACCCGCTCGATGTCCCAACTTGTGTCCGAACTCCAGTTTTCCACTTTGAAGGAAAGCCCCAGCCGTGCTATGCTGAAAAACTGGCCCATTCGAAGGAAGGCAGCGGTCGATTATGGCAAAGGGGAAGATCATCGTCCGTGGTGCTCGAGAGCACAACCTCAAGAACATCACGGTGGAGATCCCGCGCGACCGGCTGGTGGTCATCACCGGCCTCTCCGGCTCTGGGAAGTCCAGCTTGGCCTTCGACACCCTCTACGCCGAGGGCCAGCGGCGCTATGTGGAATCTCTCTCGGCCTATGCCCGCCAGTTCCTGGGGCTGATGGAGAAGCCGGATGTAGACCAAATCGAGGGGCTCTCCCCAGCCATCTCCATCGATCAGCGGGGGGCCTCCCACAACCCCCGGTCCACGGTGGGAACGGTGACGGAGGTCTACGACTACCTCCGGCTGCTGTTCGCCCGCGCCGGGATCCCCCACTGCCCCCGCTGCGGACGGGAGGTCCAGAAGCAGAGCCCGGAGCAGATCGTGGAGGCCATCCTGGCCCTCCCAGAGGGGGCACGCATCATGATCCTGGGCCCGGTGGTCCGCGGCCGGAAGGGGCACCACGGTCCGGTCTTCGAGGAGCTGCGCCGCATGGGCTTCGTCCGCGTCCGGGTGGACGGTGTGCTCCGGGATCTGGACGAGCCCATTGAGCTGGATCGCTACAAGATCCATCACATCGAGGCGGTGGTGGACCGCCTGGTGGTGCGTCGGGATGGCGCCGATCGCGCTCGGCTCCAGGATTCGGTGGAGACGGCGCTGCGGCTGGGGGACGGGCTGGTGATCGTGCATCACGCCTCGGCCGACCCGCCGGAGGATCTGCTCTTCAGCGAGCACTTCGCGTGCCCCTATTGCAACATCAGCCTGCCGGAATTGGAGCCGCGTCTTTTCTCCTTCAACAGCCCGAAGGGCGCGTGCCCCACATGCGAGGGGCTCGGAGTACAGCTGGAGTTGGATCCGGACCTGCTCATCCCGAACAAGGATCTCTCCCTCGCGCAGGGGGCGATCGTGGCGTGGGGTGGGGAGGAGGACGGCGGCTATTACTGGCAGTTATTGGAAGCTGCCTGTCGGGCCTTCGGGATCCCCACCGACGTCCCCGTGCGCGCCCTTTCCCCCGAACAATTGCACCTTTTGCTCTATGGAGCGGGCTCGGAGATCCGGATCCCGGTCCGTTATCAAGCGAGGGATGGGACCTGGCGGGTCTACGAGGCCCCCTTTGAGGGAGTGATCCCCAACCTGCGACGCCGATACGAGGAGAGCACCTCGGATTACTTCCGGGCTCGGGTGGAGGGGTGGATGAGCGAGCGGCCGTGCCCCGCCTGTGGGGGGGCGCGGCTGCGCCCGGAGGCCCTGGCGGTGACCGTGGCCGGGAAGAACATCTATGAGGTCACCCGCATGTCGGTTGTCGAGGCCATGCGTTGGATCGAGGCGTTGCGGGGCGATGGAGGCCAGGAGCCGTTGCTCCCCGAGCGCCAGCGCCTGATCGTCAGCCAGGTCCTGCAGGAGCTTCACAACCGCCTGCGCTTCATGGTAGACGTGGGCCTGGATTACCTCACCCTCGACCGGCCGACGGCCACGCTGTCAGGGGGCGAGGCCCAGCGCATCCGCCTGGCCACCCAGATCGGCAGCCAGCTGACCGGTGTGCTCTACGTCCTGGATGAGCCCAGCATCGGCCTTCATCCACGGGACAACGAGCGGCTCATCCGAACGCTGAAGCGGCTGCGGGATTTGGGGAACACAGTGTTGGTGGTGGAGCACGACGAAGCGATGATCCGGGCAGCCGACTGGGTGATCGACCTGGGCCCGGGGGCGGGGGAGCATGGCGGTTATGTGGTGGCCCAGGGGCCGGTGGAGGCGATCATGCGCAACCGCAAGTCCCTCACCGGGGCCTATCTGGCCGGCCGGCTGACGATTCCGATCCCGACCCACCGGCGCCCGGGCAACGGGCGGTCCCTCGTCATCCGAGGGGCCCGGGAGCACAATCTGAAGAACATCGACGTGCGCTTCCCCCTGGGTTGCTTCATCTGCGTGACGGGGGTTTCAGGGTCCGGCAAGAGCACCTTGGTGGTGGAGATCCTCTACAAACGCCTGGCGCAGATCCTCTATGGGGCCCGCGATCCGGCTGGGGCTCACGATGCGATCGAGGGCGTCGAGTTCATTGATAAGGTGATCAATATCGATCAATCCCCCATCGGGCGGACGCCTCGTTCGAACCCGGCCACTTACACGGGGGTGTTCACCGATATCCGGGATCTCTTCGCCAACCTCCCGGAAAGCAAGCTGCGGGGCTACGGGCCGGGCCGGTTCTCCTTCAACGTGAAGGGCGGGCGGTGCGAGGCCTGTGAGGGCCAGGGCCAGATCCAGATCGAGATGCAGTTCCTGCCCGATGTGTTCGTGACCTGTGAGGTCTGCCGTGGGGCTCGATTCAACCGGGAGACCCTCCAGATCCGCTATCGGGGGAAGAACATCGCCGATGTGCTGAACATGACCGTGGATGAGGCGTACGAGTTCTTTGAGGCGATTCCAGCGATCCGGCGCAAGCTCGAGACCCTACGGGATGTCGGGCTGGGCTACATCCGTTTGGGCCAGCCGGCGCCGACCCTCTCCGGCGGCGAGGCCCAGCGGGTCAAACTGGCCAAGGAGCTCTCCCGCCGGCCGACCGGACATACCCTGTACATCCTCGACGAACCCACAGTGGGTTTACACGCTGCGGATGTGCAGAAGCTGATCGACGTGTTGCAGCGTTTCGTGGATCAAGGGCATACCGTGATCGTCATCGAGCACAACTTGGATGTCATCAAAGTCGCCGATTGGATCATCGATTTGGGTCCGGAGGGGGGCGAGCGGGGAGGCTATATTGTGGCGGAGGGGACCCCCGAGCAGGTGGCTCAAGTTGATGCTTCGTATACCGGCCAGTTCCTGCGCCGCGTCCTTCGGCGAAGCGCTCCCTCGCGAAACGGGCAACGAAGGGCACGGGGATAAAAATAAAACCGGGGAGGTCATTTCTCGATGACCTCCCCGGTTTCCTGGCAACGTATCCTCAGGAAGCCGCAGCGATCTCCTCAGCGGGGGGCACGCGTTCCCCGCGGCCGGTCACCAGCCCGATCCCCAACGCCTCGGCCATGCGCTCGCAAGCCGGATCCACACGGATCCCATAAGCGTAAACCAGATAGGGTCCGGGGACTCCTGCCTCAGCCAGCCGCTTACGGAATCCTTCAGAGCGCATCCGATTGGCCCATGCCTGGATGGCGCGGGGGCTTTGGCGGGCCTTCGCCTCAACGACCGCCCAGACGATCCGCTGGTCGGGGGTTTGGAGTGGGATCACCGCGTCGACCTCGCCTTTTTCCCCTTCCTCATAAACCGGCAAGGTGAGCGGGTACCCCTGGCCGATGGGACGATAGCCCTTCTGTTCCAGGACCCAACGCACCATAGCCTCGGCTTCTTCTTCAAGCGTAGCCCCGAACATCGCTTTGTAAGCTTCGAACTCCCGCTGGATCCCTTCCAGATGTTCCAACCGTCGGAGGATCTGTTCCTGCGTTTGAACCAGAATGGCCACCTGCTCCTCGAGACGAGCCTGGGCTTCGATGAGGCGGGTGACGGCTTCCTCGAGGCGGCTCACGCGTTCCTCGGTGCGGGTCTGGGCTTCGATGAGGCGGGTGACGGCCTCCTCGAGGCGATCCACACGTTCCTCCAGGTGGGTCTGGGCTTCGATGAGGCGAGTGACCGCTTCCCCGAGGCGGCGCTGACTTTCCTCCAGGCGGGCGATGCGCTCCTCGCCTCGAGCATGGGCTTCCGCGAGGCGGATCACCGCATCCGTCAGACGGGTGAGAAGAGCGTCTGTTTGCTGTTGCGCCTCGACAAACCTGTGGGCAACTTCATGCGCTCGCTGGAGGGATTCGACGAGCAGGCGCAGGAGGCTCGTCAATTCCGCCATTGATTCTGCCCACAGGAGGCGACGCAGCGTCTCCTGCCACTCCGGATGCGCTTTCAACTGTTCCAGCAGGTCCTGAAAGTCCTCGGCGCTGAAGGGCATCCTCCACCTCCGGTCTGGATTATAGAGGAGCTTGCCAACCCCATGCAAGCCCTCCTATATTAGGATAGCGTTTTGGGTGTGAAGGCTGCTGAAGACCGCCTCGCCCTTTGACGGATGTCTAAGCTGATCAAACCCATGGAGGGATCCGCTCATGATTCCCAATCACACTGCGACCCGATTGCGCAATGGGGAGGCAACGATTGGAGCCTGGCTGGGCCTGGGAAGCCCCTATGCGGCGGCGTTGATGGCCCGCCTCGGCTTCGACTGGCTGGTCGTGGATACGGAGCACAGCCCCTTCGGCTACGATGCGATGGCCCAGAGCGTGATGGCCGTTCTCTCCACAAGCACCACCCCATTGGTACGTGTGCCGTGGAACGATCCGGTCTGGATCAAATTGGCGCTGGACACAGGCGCCCTGGGGATCGTGGTCCCTATGGTGATGAACGGGGAGGAAGCCCGGCGGGCCGCGGAGGCCGCTCGCTTTCCTCCCCAAGGCGTCCGCTCGGTCGGGGCCTGGTTAGGACCCAGCCTGCATGGGGAGGATTACCTCACGGCCATCAACAGCCAGGTGATGGTGGTGATCCAGATCGAGCATATTGCCGCGGTGGAGCGGGCGGATGAGATCTGTGCGGCGGAAGGGGTGGATGTCATCTTCATCGGGCCCAATGACCTGGCGGCCTCAATGGGGCTCCTGGGGACGAACTTCCGGGAAAACCCGGCTTGGGAGGAAGCGATCCAAACGGTCCTGAGGGCGGCCCAGCGGGCCGGCCGCCCCGCTGGGATGATGTGCCTCTCGGTGGAGGAAGCCTTGTGGCGGCGGGACCAGGGGTTCCGATTCCTGGCGGTGGCTTCAGACGCCCGGTATATCCAGCAAACGGCCCAGGAGATCCTTCGCCGATGGCATTCCTGATTCATAACGAAAAGGCCCGGCCGCTCGGGCCGGGCCTGGGTCTGGGGAGGGAGGACTCGAACCTCCACCCTCGGCACCAAAGGCCGGTGTCCTCCACCTTAGACGACTCCCCACCGTTTTCAATTATAGCATGCCGGCGGATGAGGGGCCACAAAGCATCCTACCGGATTAGCGCACACGGGACGTCTTGAGGCACCATGGATGCACCTCAGCGGCTTAAAATGCTCCGCGGG
>DATMAC010000103.1:0-8326 GCA_035573655.1 Thermoflexus sp. | reverse complement strand
GCGGAGAGGCAATCGGATCACGAACGTGGTGCCGTTGCTATCACTCTCCACCTCAATGCGCCCACCATGGGCTTCCACCGCCAATTTCGAGAAAGCCAACCCCAGCCCATATCCGCGTCGGCCCGGCAGCGTGCTGAAACGCTCGAAAATCCGTTGCCGCTGCTCCGGGGGGATGTAAGAGCCGCTGTTGAAAACTTCCAGAACAGCCATCCCTGCTTGCGGATAGGCACGAACGCGGATCTCACCCCCCACCGGTGTGAACTTCAAGGCATTGGAGAGAAGGTTCCAGAGGACCCGAGAGATCAGCTGTCGATCTACCCACACCCATGGCAACATCGGGTTGATCTCCGTCGTCACATGGAGTTTCCGACGTTGAAACACCGGACCCCACTCCTCCACGGCCTCCTCCACCAGCTCTCTCAGATCCACGGGTTCCCACTCAATCGGCAGGCGCCCTGACTCCAGACGAGCAAGATCCAGTAGGTTGCTGATGAGGTTTTGAAGGCGTCCCAGCCCTCGCAGGGCCGTTCGGACCAGTGATTGCGCTGAGGGGCTCAGCTCCGGGTAGGTGATCAGCTCCTCTAAGGCTAAATAGATCGGCCCCAGAGGGTTCTGCAGGTCGTGCATCAACATCCGGATCATATCTTCCCGCAACCGATCGCGCTCCCGCTCCGCCGTGATGTCCCGGAGAACCAACAGCCACCCCCCTCCGGTCGGGCTATCATCCTGGACCAGGGAACACATCATGGCGAGCCAGCGTATGGAGGTCTTCAGCGAGAAAGGAAACTCCAGACGGAAGCCCTGGGCCACCCCCTGGCGAATCCGGCGGGCCTCTCGAATCAAAGCACGAGCGGCCTGCGGGGACTGATGTCGCAAGCGGAGAAGAAGATCCGTCAAGGAGCTCTCCGACGTCAGCTCTACCTCAGCCAACAGCCGCTGGGCCGCGGCATTCGCCTGGACAATCCGCCCTGCTCGATCCAAAAGGATCAGGCCATCCTCCACGGTGGAAAAGATCGCTTCCAGGCGCCGGTTGACCTGTTGAAGCCGCTCATACAGGCGGGCCCGCTGGAGGGCGACAGCCGCGTGTTGAGCGATGGCCTGGGCCAAGGCCCGTTCCCCCGCATCGAACGCGCGCCGCCGCCGGCTATCCCATACCTCCACCAACCCAAGCGGCTCCTCCCCTGCAAACAGGGGGATGATCAACGCAGACCACCCTCCATAGCTCCGCAAGAGGGCGCGCTCACTCTCATAGATGTCCGGAGGATCGTCCACGTACAGCGCTTGGATCCGCCGCTCCCGGAGGGCCACCCATTTCAGTGGGATGTCCCCCTCGTGGTAAACCCCACCCGAATCGGAGATCCGCTCCATCGGGCGAGCTGTTTCCGCATAATGTTCGGCGGCAACCCAGCCAACCCGGCGCGCCGGATCCACAGCGATGAAATAAGCACTGGTTCCCTCCAGAGCTTCGCAGAGAGCGGCAGCGATCTCGGTGAGGATGGGGGCAGGCTCATCGAAGCGGAGCAGGGCGCTCACGGCACGATACAACATGGTTTGCTCCCGCAGGTACTGCTCGTAGCGTCGGAGCAAGCGGCCCCGCTCGAAGGACAGCGCCAAGAGCATAGCGAGGAGCTCCGTCGGTCGCAACAGGGATTCTTCAAGAGCCTCCCTCCCCTCAGGAGCCTCCAGTTCCACTAACCCCAGCAGGCGGCCAGCAGCATCTCGGAGTGGAAGAGCGATGCATGAGCGGGGGATTTCCCTTTCATCCTCAAGCCAAGCGTGAACCTCTGGATCCGACGCCGGGAAGCGATATAACCCGCCGCGCGCCCGGTATCGTTCCAGACGGGGATCATTGCGAAGCCAGGGCCCCAGGGCCAGTGGGGGGAATCGAGGGGCAGGGGTGCTCTCTTCCATTGCGAGGACCCCTCCGGATTCATCGAGCACCCGACAACGCACGGCTTTCCACCCGAACTGGGTGAAGATCTTCACCACCTCGTTTAATGCCCGCTCGGGATCCGGATGCTGTTGAATGGCCATGTAGCCCTCGTATAGAGCGAGAAGTCGATCCCGCTCCAACCCCACCTGCGCCCGCTCCTGGCGGACTTGTTCGTAAACCCGGGCAGTCTCCAGGCCCAGACTGATGATCCCCGCCACCGCCAGCATAAGAACCTCGTCATCCGGCGTGAAGGCATAACGCTCCGGGCTTTGAGCATCCAGCACACCCCATGGGGTCTCCCCAGCAAAGATCGGAACAGCCAATTCGGAGCGGGTGGCAGGATCTCCCTCCACATAGTCTGGATCCAGAGAGACATCCGGCACCCGTTGCGGCTCGCCCGTTCGAAAGGCCCGCCCGGTGATCCCCCGGTTCACCGGGATCAGATAGCGGTTAGGAGCAGGGGCCGTGTGATAGCCTTCCCAGGCCATAACCCGCAGCTGTTGCGTCGCCGGCTCATAGACCAGGATCGCCACCGAAGGCCAGCCCGTTTCCTCACGGATAATGCGCACCACCTGTGGAAGGGTGACGGAGAGTTCCGGGCTGGAGGCCATCACCCGAGCCACCCGGAAAAGATGCGCCATCGCCCGGTTTAGATCGCGTTGCTGTTTCAAAGCGTGAAGCGAATGGAGGCGTGTGGCCAGCAGCTCTGCCGCCATCCCCACCAGGTGACAGACCTCCTCCGAGAACCCCTCCTCACTTCGCTTCAAAAACGCCGCCAGGCTCACGCTCCCCCATGGATCCCTTAGCCGCACCATCAAGGCGGAGCGGGCCAGCGGCCCTCCTCCACGGGACATGAACCCGGTGAGGGAAAGAGTCTGGGGAACAAACTCTGGCGTTTCCCGACCAGCCTCCAGGAGAGTATGGAGAAGAGCGTGAAGGTCGTCGGCGTGGATCCCCTCCCATCCGACATGCCACCATCGTGCCGCACGACCCTGGGAGTCCAGCTGGATAAAGAGGGTGGCATCCGCCCCAAAGGCGCGTTGAGCAGCTCTCAACGCCTGGGCCATGGGGTCTTCCGTCGCCCAGGCTCGCTCCAGATGCCGCAGCGGATCATGAACCCGCTGCATCTGCCAAAGGGTTTGCTCGAGCTCAACCACGCGACGTTTCAATGACTCGACCTGGTGTAACAAAGCTGTTAATTCTTGAAGCGAATCATCCGTTAAGTTCATCTCGAAACTCCTCACAACGGAGGCCTTTGGGGAAGAGACCTTGGAACCCTCCTCAAACCTGAAAGATCACAATGAAAGTTCGCTGGAATATACAGGATGTTGTCCGATGTAGGAATTCCGTCGAGGAACAGGATCCTTGATCTTAACAAGGTACCTTCAGCGAATTGTATGCCCATTGTTAGAAAGGGCCCTCTAATCTCTTTATATCATATTTGTTCGGAATTGTGCAGTTGAGGGCTGCATTGAAAAGCGAACAGGCCCCAAACCGATACGATGGCCCAAGAGGCACCCAGCCAGCAAAGAGCAGATCCTCACCTTCCCAATCGCATGTGAAAGGCGCTTAACGTTCTCGGGCACCAGATGAGTCCGAGGACGCGGGACCGTTGTTCACAAAAATGAAATGGACGCTAAAGCACCTGACCATGGGGAAAGGTTGGGTAAAATGAATAACGAAGATCCGCAAGACGCAATCTGTAATAATCGCTTACCCGTTCTACAGGTGGAGGGCCTATCTGAAAGCAAAACAGCGCTTTGTGGGAGCAAAGAGAGACGGCGCCCCGCGCCTTATGAACATCTTCAGAATGTGGGAAGGATCTAATGGCGAACGTCAGGAGGCGACCATGGTCGGGACCGAGGCCCCAATGCTCGTGATTACGGAAGGGCAACTGGTCGGGCAGCGCTGGCCAGTCGACCAGGAGATCCTGGTGATTGGACGCAGTGAGACGTGCGACTTGGTGCTGCCGGAGCGACAGATCTCCCGCCAGCATGCCCGCCTGAAGCGCGAAGCCGACGGTTACTACATTGAGGACCTCGGCAGCAAGAACGGGACCTTCGTGAACGGGCAACCGTTAACGCCCTTCGTCCCTCAACGTCTCAAGGACGGTGATGAAATCGCTCTCGCGCTCTGCGTGCGCATGCGGTTCGTTAGCGCGGAGGTGACGCTCCCTTTAGAGTCCGCCCCGATCCCTTCCCTGCTCCCCGGGCTCTTTATCGATCGGGCCGCTCGACGCGTGTGGGTCAATGGGCGGGAAGTCAATCCTCCGCTTTCCCCTGCGCAGTTTCGGGCGTTGGAACGGCTGGCCCTCGCTCGAGGCGCGGTGGTCTCGCGGGATGAGCTGATCGCCTACATTTGGCCAGAAGAGGATCCAAGGGGGATCACCGAGCAAGCATTGGATGCCCTGATCCGCCGCCTGCGGGAACGGCTGGCCCAAGCAGATCCAAACCGCGATTACATCCTTACAATCCGGGGACACGGCTTCCGGTTGGCGGATGTCTCACTCCACTTGAAAGGGCAACCGGAGGGGTGATGAGCTCCTCTCGGCCTTCCCGACGGTCCATAGGAGCAGCAGCGGAAGCCTTTGTGGCTGCTTATCTGGAGGCCCAAGGCTATCGCATCCAGGCCCGGAACTGGCGCTCGCCCTTCGGGGAGATCGACTTGATCGTTGAGGGGGAAGGATGGCTGCGCTTCGTTGAGGTCCGTGCGAAGCGCAGCGATCGCTTCGGATCCCCAGAGGAGAGCCTGACGCCCCGCAAGCGTCGACGTCTCCTGCAGACCGCCCTAGCCTATCTGGGCCAGCAAGGCGAGCGGGAGCCATGTTGGCGCGTGGACCTAGCATCTGTGACCTTGGATTCTCAGGGCCGTCCGGTTTCGGTCACGTTCGTTGAGAACGTATTGGGGGAATAACGGCTTTGCCCACGAGGGAGAGCCCAGTGTTCCTGATTTGGGGAGAGGATATTCGGGTGACAAGGTTCATGGCCCCATCCCCCTCGATCCTTCCTCCCCACAGTCCTTTGGGCCATGAGAAGAGGGGGAATCGAAATGAGACAAGCCATTCGGCACCTGGCTCACCTTCAAACCCGCCAAGGGAACCAGAGATCAAGACAGAGGAAACCCTAATGGCCCCCTCGCAAAGGGAGACGGGCGATCGGCGTATAAACCGCGCCCTGAGGATGGAGATCGCTCCGCATCAGCGTGATCTCCGCCGCGCGCACCTCCCCCAATGGCTCCACCGTCGTGCGTTCGATCACCTCGGCGATCCGCCGGTAATGAGCCAACGTGGCTTCCCGCCCAATCCGCCCCAGCGTCAGATGGGGCTGATAAGGGCGATCCTCAGGAGGGTAACCCAGCTTCTGCATGCTGGACTCCACCAAGCGTTGGAAGCTCGCCAGCGCTCGGGAGGGATCGGACACCCCTACCCAGATCACCCGCGGGCGTCGGAGATCCGGGAAACACCCGATCCCCTCCACAACAAATGTGAACGGCCCGCGCTCCAGGGCCAGCCCCCGCAACGCGGCAATGATCTCATCAATATGTGAGGCCGGAACCATTCCCAAGAACTTCAACGTGAGGTGGATGCTATCCGGCCGAACCCAACGGATCGGCGAGTCCCGAAGCTCCTTACGCAGGCGCTCCTGGATCTCGGCCAATCGCTTTTGAAGCTCTGAGGGTATCTCCACCGCAATGAAGGCGCGGACAGCAACCATGGGCAAGTCCTCCGAATCATGCAAGCGGCCTTCTCTCTATCATGCGACATGCTGCCATTAAGAAACTTCTTGCCCTATTGCGAAAATAGAATTTCTGTGAGAAGTAGGCCGCGTAAGCGGCTCATCCCTCACAGAAATTCTATAAATCGTAAGCTCGTCACTACGAGTTGGGATAACCCCCTCTGTGATTTGCAACAGAGCAAAACTTTTCGCTCAATTTCGGCCGCATCTGAAACACCCAGATGGCCTGTCCTTGCCTTACGATGCAGCCCGGGAAGAGCGAAGCCGGACACTTGCAGCACCCGACTTGGCCTTCCGATGCGATCCCTATTAGGGAAAAGACGATGGTGGTGCGGTGTTCTCCACGCACCACCATCGCCCCCTTTCCATTTTATCTGAATTACCGAAGGCGCACAGCTCAAGTGTTCGAGCTATTTAGGCGTTACTGCAGCCTGGGGCCAGCGAGGAGAGGCGGAAGGGCCCCACCCCCAAGCCCCAGGGAACCAAAGCCGAAAATGATGGAAGAAGCATTAGCCAACTATGATGAAGGTTCAGGCTGGATCTCCACCCGCCGCAGAACCAGCGCCTGGGTGGTTAGAACAGACAAGAAGCCGCCGGAGAGGCCGGTGAAGGGATCGATCCTCAGGTATTGGTTATCGATCCAAGCCACAAAGCCCAGCGGGCCTCCGGGGGCGAAGGGCACTCGCTGAACCTCCTCCCCATCCACCTCAAAGATCACTTCCGCTCGACGCCATCGGATGTCATAGCGATGCCATTGGGTCAGATCGATGGGAATCGATCGCTGCGAGGCGGCCATCCAGCGCCGGCCCGCCGCGATCGCCGCCCGGGATAGCCCAGGCCGCTCCAAGAGGCGTTGGAGCGCCCGGGCCAGTGGGATGGGAAACGGAAACCGCCATCCGCCCGGGCTCCGCCAAACCATCGCCAGCCAGCCCCGGCCGGGATCGGAGGGATCCAGGGCCACATGGGAAGGCGGCGAGGCGAAAAAGAACCACACGGCGGAGGGGAGCCCGGTGAAGGCCCCGGGCATCGCCCCGGCATTCCAGAACCCGAACCCAGCCGTTCCGACCAGTTCCTCCGCCGGGCGGGAGAACCGGGCCTCCACGGTAAGCCGGACCGGCGGCCGCCACGCAAACCGAGCGCCTTCGTAATCGTCCAGTTGGGCGTCGGCGTAACGATCCCCAGAGCTTGGAAGCAGGACCAGCCACAGGCCCTCGGCATCCTCCCACACCTCCGCCGCCCCCATCGTCATCCGCACCCATGGCCAATCCCGCGGCACCTGCTGCAAGCTCATTCCGCACCCCACTGGATAGCGGGCGGCTCGCGGTCAGGAGGAAGGCCGCTCGGCCAGGACGGCGATGCCGGGAAGCGTGCGACCCTCCAGGAACTCCAGGCTGGCGCCCCCGCCGGTCGAGATATGCGTGATTCGATCAGCTACCCCGGCCGCATGGACCGCGGCGACGGAATCGCCGCCGCCCACAATGCTCGTCGCCCCGCTCTCTGCCACTGCCCGCGCGATGGCGAAGGTTCCCTCCGCAAAGCGCGGGAACTCAAAAACCCCCATCGGGCCGTTCCACACGATGAAGGCAGCGCGCCGGATCTCCTCCGCATATCGGGACACCGTCTGAGGGCCGATGTCCAGGATCCGCCAGCCCGCCGGCACCTGATCGACGGGAACCACACGGGCCTGAGCATCCGGGGCAAAAGCATCAGCGATCACCACATCCACGGGCAGCCATAAACGATTCCCGCCCGTTTCCAACAAGCGACGGGCGGTCTCCAACGCCTCATCCTCCACCAGGGAATCTCCGACCGCGTAGCCCTGGGCTTTGAGGAACGTATTGGCCATCCCCCCACCGATCAAGACCCGATCCGCCCGAGCCAGCAGGCTCTCGATCACCCCGATTTTGTCGGAGATCTTAGCCCCGCCGAGGATCGCCACGAAGGGCCGGCCCGGATTCGTCAGGGCCTGGCTCAGGTAGCGGATCTCCTTTTCCATGAGGAAACCAGCCACCACGGGGATGAACCGCGCGATGGCCTCCACGGAGGCGTGGGCCCGATGGGCAGCGCCGAAAGCGTCGTTCACACAGAGATCTCCCAGTCGGGCTAGCTGTTGCGCGAACGCCGGGTCGTTTTTTTCCTCTTCAGGATGGAAGCGAAGGTTCTCCAGGAGGAGAACCTGACCGGGCTGCAGGGCGGCAGCCATCGCCTCGACCTCCGGTCCGACGCAATCGGGGGCCATCTGGACCGGCCGGCCCAACAGCTCGCTCAGGCGCTCCGCCACGGGCTTCAAGCTGAAGGCCGGATCAGGCTTCTTGGGGCGGCCCAGATGAGACATCACGATCAGGGCAGCCCCCTGATCCAGGAGATATTGCAAAGTAGGCAACGTCGCCCGGATCCGGGTATCATCCGTCACCTTTCCCTCTGCGATCGGGACGTTGAAATCCACCCGGACCAACACCCGACGGCCTCGGACATCCACATCGCGCACAGTCATCTTGTTCATTGAAGACCTCCTGCGCTGAGTATGTTAGGAGTTACGCGGTTCGAGACTCGCGAGGGGAGGTAGAAGGGCCCCACCCCCCTTTCTCCTCTCTCTCCACGGCCCAAAGGGCCGTGGAGAGAGAGGAGAAAAACATTTTTTGGGGCGGAGCCGGGCGCC
>DATMAC010000102.1:0-8749 GCA_035573655.1 Thermoflexus sp. | reverse complement strand
TCCCCCCCTCGCGGGAGGCATAGCCGCCTCTGAAGCGGGGGGCGACCCCTGGGGTGAGGTCCTCACCCTGCCTCCAGGGGCTGCTGGGTTGGGGTTTCCGGGGCTGGGCCGAAGGTCCCCGGCCCAGCCCCGGAAAAACGTGGGGGGAAGGGTCATCTCGCTCTTCACCGAGAAGGGGTGAGGGACCCTTGTCCCAACGGATGTCCGAACCTCAGCTGAGTGATGCCTCTTGTGTCGCCGGCGCGGCGGCCGGGCGCTGGGTGGCCAGCAGGAAGCCGATGAACATCAAAGTGGCAGCGATCAGCTCCCCCACGTAGAGATACTGACCTAACCCCAGGCGGGTGAGGGTACTGGCTGCGGCCACCACCAACGCCCCTGCAGCGATCAACACATTCCCGATCACCCGGTTGGGGAAGATCTGCCGTCGCCAGAGCAGATAAGCGGAGTAAAGAGCGCCACCCACCAAGGTGATCAGGCCATAGATGTTAAAGAAGGGAGTGGTCAGGCGAACGGGGGCTCGAGGCGGCATGATGGCGCGATATTGCTCGCTGATCGGCCGGGCTGGGGTGTAGGCGGAGGCGTCCAGAGGGGTGGCGAGCATGAGATAGGCGGCCAAGAGGCTTCCCAGCACCAGAACCGCGAGCAATCCGTGAGCAATCCCCCGACGGCGGACCAGCAGATACACCGTGCCCTGTCCCAACCAGGCGGCATTCAGAGCGGCCCCGAAAAGATACCACATTCGGAAGATCCATGGATTCCAGGCCAGGGCCAGGTAGGCCTCCGCGAAGCTTCCCAACCCGAACATCGTCAGCCCAATTCCCCAGAGCAGAAGATGTGTCCCTCGTCGCTCAGCGTATCGTCGGAACACGGCAACAATGAAAGCGGCCATTACAATGGTGGAGAGAAACGGCAGGATCTGATGCACAGACATCGCTGAACCTCCTGAGCGATCTGGTGGGATTTGCTGCAAGGTTCCTACCGCTGAAAGCCCAATCCCTCGCAAGGAGCGCTGTGCTTCGGTCCTCTCCCCCGTGTAGGAGGTGTTCCGTTCGAATGTTCTACGCCCATGGGATCCACCCGGCTGCGATCCCTATGGCTATCCCGACCAATACGATCAAGACGGCTAGAAGAAACAATAACACCATAGGCATTCCCCACCGGGTCCAGAAGGATCCCCTGGAATCCCTGCGCATGCGTCCTCTCCTGTGGCATATGAGGAATACATCAAATTCCCATAAAAACGAATCGTAATGTTAATTCTATTGCAAGATTGGAAGCTGCGCACGGAATAGCTTCTAGGAGATGGTAGGATGAGCCATCCAGGGGAGCTCTTCGGAATCATTGAGGCCAGGGGGGAGGGCAAGGCGGAGGCCTGAAGAGCAGCGGGGTTCTTTTCCCCTTGGGGGGCTTTCCTGGTGCGGGTCGCCCGGGCCCTTTCAGTGTTTTCTTAATGCGGTCCCTCAGCCTTTCATTTGCACTTAGGGATTACGCCCTCGGTCTCTTCCCACAAAAACCACTGTGCATTCCCTTCTGGGATGGTTCTAGGGTTACCTCGATCCGTCGCGTTGATTCTTTTCCATCAAGTACGGGCTGTGTCAGCGGATCTTCTTCTCTCCCCACCTGCGCGACGAGGTGGCACAGATGGGAGAGCTGAACATGGAGCTGCCCTCACCGTATCCAGCGGCGATCCGATCGCCGCTCCCACGGCGTAAATATCACGATGCTCTCTTGTCTGGGGCTGAGCCGGGGGCCTTCGACCCCCGGCCCAGCCCCAGAAAGCATTTCTCTCCCCTCTCCCCGCGGCCCGAAGGGCCGCGGGGAGAGGGGAGAGGCCATCCCTTTCTTCGTTGTGCCGTCTTTGTTCGCACTTTGAAAAGCCCCGATTGGGAATCCGAACGCCTTGTTCCCCTCTTCCCTGGCTTTCTGGGCTGCTAAGTGGGAAGATGTTTTAGAGGTAGAGGAACCGCCACAACGGCGATCTCACAGCTTCGGTCAAGGGGAATCTTAAAGACGCGCTCTACGGGCATGGCTCATCCATCCACATTCGCTGAAGTCGCAATAATCCCTCTCTCAACCATCGCTCTCCTTCCCCTCGGCGCAGCCCCAGCTCCCGCTCGATCGACACCAGGGATCGAATGTTCGAATATCCCACGCCATAGAAACGAGTCAAAACCTCAAAAGCGAGCGGCGCTTCCTCTCTCAACCGATTGAGCAGCGAATGGACCGTGTGTTCGATTTCCACCGCTTGAAGGGAATCTCCGTCGAACTCCAGACCTTCGAGGTCCTCTTCCGAAAGGAGGTGTTCAAATTGGGCCGGCAGGCGACGCTGGATCGCACGCCGCAGAAAAAAGTTTAAGTGAAGGTAGAGATAAGTGGTGAAACGAGCGCGCTGAGGATCCCATCGGTGGACCGCTTCGCAGGCCATCAGAAAGCCTTCCTGCACGAGGTCCTCAAAGTCCAGCCAGGGTGGGAGATCGAGCGTACGAGCGATCCGGGCAGCGGCGCGTTCGATCAGCCGATGGACCCGATCGAAATCGGCGAAAGCCGCGTGCATCTTGGCGTCCTCCATTGAAGTCGGTCCTCCAGAGGAAGATCAGGGCGACCCTAAGAGGTGAAACGGACCCACATACCTGCGGCGGCTGAATTCATCATGATGATAAGCAGATTCTGACCTCGTAAAGGGCCGTGGGAAGAAAAGATTGGGAAAAATGGGAACTCCTCCTTGGCCTCGAGCTCCATGAGGTCTCCGTTCTTCTGTCTATCATCTTTATGAAAACCACTCGCTCAGGAGGGATCTCAATGGGCCGGATTTATCAGGTGGATTATGAGCAAGCTTTTGCCCTCTGTGGGGATTTGGAGCGGATCCTGGGGGAGATTGAACAGCAAATCGGGGCGCTCCAGGGGATGATGGCCCCCGTGGAATCCAACTGGCTTCCGCACGGCGCAACGGTGCGCGCACATGGTGATGTTCTGGCGCATCAAGCCCGAAAGTATGCGAATGAAAATCGAGCCGCAGTCGCCGCGCTCCGTCAAGCGTTGCTCTCTCTAAAAGCATTGGAGGAGGAGCAGGCACGGCGGATGCGCTCCGCTCGCGCGCGCTGATCCGGTTCCTTCCGGGCTCTCCCCATTCCAACACGGAGGAGCGCGATGCCGCTGAGCCGATTTGATTACGAGCAGATGGAGGCCATCGCCCGAAGGATCGAGCAGCGGGGGGCGGACCTTGAGGCCTACCTGGAGCGGGTTGCGCGGTTCGCTCAAAGCCTCGAGGAGCGCTGCCGCTCGCCCTTCGCGGACGCAGTAGTGGCTCGACACGGGGAGTGGGCCCTTCGCGGTCGGGAGCTGGCCCAGAGTTTGAAAGCGCTCGGAGCGGATTTGGCCCGGATTGCGGAGAGCCAGCGGGCCGCGGAGGAGCAAGAGGGGGCTCGCTTCGCTCATCTTCCGCAGTAAAGGAGGCGAACGATGGCGTATGATCCGCGCGGCGCTTCCGGGTGGCTTATCCACGATCCCGAGGCCATCCAGGCTTATCGGCGAGTGCTGATGGAGGAGCAGCCCACGCAAGTCCTGGCCGGTCTGATCCAGGATCTTCAAAACGAACTTCCCGCCATCTGGTCCGGGGAGGCCGCTCAGGGCTATCGGGAGGAGGCCGGACGGCGTTTGGAGCTGTTTCGGCGCTGGCTGGAGGAGCGCCAGCAGCTGGATGAGGGGATCGCCGCGGGGGAATCCATCCTCGCGGAGGCGATCGCTGAGGTGGAGCGGATGCTGGGGGCGCTGCCCGAGCCGGCATGAGCGGTCGGGAAAGGCCAACCGAGGGACCTCTATGGAGTGCAGGATGTTCCCCGAACCTCGCGTGGAGATCACGGAGGGCTTTCCGGACAGCGATCCAGGGATCCCCGGGCCTCTGCTGGAGGAGATGCGGGGGTGGCTGGCCCGGCTCACCGAGGGGAGACCGGCTGGGCTGGCGGATGCGCTGCGAGTGGCGCGGGAGCGGTTGGGGCCGGCGGCGGGCAATGAAACCCTTAACCGGGCGGCGCTGGAGCTCCTGGATTGGGGGGAGCTCTATCCCTTCCTGGTGGATCCGGAGGTCGAGGACATCGCCATCCAACACCGCCGCTACCTTTACATCTTCCGCCATGGGCGATGGGCGTCGGCCGGCGCCATTCAGGATCCGGACCGGCTGACCGGCGGGATCCGGCGGTTGTGCGAGCGCTATGGGATCCGCACACCCAACGACATCAAGCCGGCGACCGAAGGCTCCTTCTCCCTGGATCTCTTGGACCCCGTGGGCTTTTTGACCGTGCGCGTCTCCTGGTCGGCCCCCCCAATCGTGCCCTCGGACTGCTTCACCTTCCGCCTGGCCCGTCCCGGCCGGGCGCCGGACCTGGAACGGTTAGTGGCGGGGGGCGTGCTGACGCCGGAGGCCCGAGATTACCTGGTGGGGGTGCTGGAGCGCAAGGGGACGCTGATCATCGCCGGGCCGACGGGCTGCGGGAAGACGACGCTGGCGCGGGCGCTGTTGCGGGTGGCCGCCCGCCGGTTCCGCCTCGTGGTGATCGAGGACTCTTACGAGCTGATGGTCTTCTGGGACGGCCGCCCCGATAGCGACCCCGGCAACGTGGTGCACAAGCTCACCCGCCCCAAGCTCCCCGGGGAGGACATCGTGCCGTTCTCCGCTTTCGACCTCATCGTGATGGCCCTGCGGGAGCGCCCCGATGGGATTGTGGTGGGGGAGGCACGAGGGGCAGAGGCCTTCGAGATCCTGCGGGCGGCCAACACGGGCCACGGCCCCCAGGTGACGACCCTCCATACCGACAGCATCGAGCGGGTATGGTCCCGCTACCTCCAGATGGCCCAGAGCCATCCAGAGGCCCGGGATCTGCCCCATCGGACGGTGGCGATGATGTTCGCCGAGGCCGTGACCGCAGTGGCACTGCTGGCCTACCGGGAAGAGGGGGGAACGATGCGACGGTTCGTGGAGGCGATCGCCGAGGTGATGCCGGAGATCGAGCGCGACAGCGACCGCCCGGTCTTGCGGGTGGTTTTCGGATGGGAGGATGGGCATCTGGTCCCGGCCTCCCGACCCATTCGGCCGGGGTTCTCCGCGGAGGAGCTGGGCCTGGCCCATTTGCCCTGGCAAGGTGGATCCCGGGTGTGGTGAAGGGGAAGATGCAATGGGCGATGCGCTGGCGGTGCTGATCGGGATGATCGTGGGGGCGGGGGCACTGGCCGCCCTGGCCCGTCCCGCGGAGCAGCTGCGGGTCCTCCAGGGCCTGCGGGAGGTGCAGGGCCGGCTGGGATTGGCCGGCATGCTCCGGGCGGCGGGGATCGATATGCCGCCGGCTCTCTTTCTCCAGTTCGTCATCCTGTGGGAGGCCGGCGGGTTCCTCCTCGGCCTGCTGGCGGGCTTGGGATGGATCTCAACGGTCATGTTGGCCTTCTTCGGGATCGCCTTCTACTACGTCCGAGCCCGGGAAGAGGCGGCGGAGCGACGGTTGCGGTTGGCGGCGGAGCTGGTGGTCTTCCTCCGAGCCGTTGCGGGCGGGTTGCGGTCAGGGCTGCCCCGCAGCGAGGCGGTGGACCGGGCTAAGCAGGTGGCGGGCCCGCTGGCCCGGGCCGCGATCTCGGATTTGGAGGCCCGGCTGGCGCGGGTCGGGGACCACCCGGAGGCCCGGGAACGGGCCATTTGGGAATGGGCTCGGGACCAAGGGCATCCCGTGGCCACAGCGGCAGCCCAGGTGATGAGCGTCCTGGCGGCCGGCGGGGCAGGGATCACGGAGTTAGTGGCGGCGATCTCCGACAGCCTGGATCGGATCCGCCGGATCCTGCAAGTGGCCCGGGCTCGGGGGCGGGGGATGCAGCGCCAAATTTACCTGATCATCGCGATGAGCGCGAGCGGGCTGGTCATCCTGGCTTCCGCCGCGCCGGAGTTCCGCGACCTCTTGCTCACCAACCCCTTCAACCCGGTCCTGATCGTTGGGGGCTGGTTTGGGGCATTGCTGCTCTCGGAATACCTAATGGACCGCTACTTCTCGATGGAGGAAACGGTGGGGTTGGCGCGGGGACGGGCGGGCCTTATCCCCTTGGATCGCTACGGACATCCGATCCTCCCGGAGGGATAAATGGGCGGTGCGGAGCTGGCGGCGGTGATCGCGGCGGGGATCGCACTGGGTGGGTTCTGGGCGGCGTTTCTGCGGCCGCGGACGCTTCCTCGCTTGGAAGGCGGAGAACGGGATCCCTTGGACCGGGGGGCCGCCCTGCCCGAGTGGCTCTCCCCCTTTTACCCGCTCTTGTGGCCGGTCGTGCGGTTCCTCGAAGGGAGCTGGCCGGTGAAGGGGAACCTGGCGGGGCGGATCGCCCGCTCCGGCTACACTCCCTACGCCACGGTCTCCGCGGTGTGGGCGGACCGGCTGCAAGGGCTCGCCCTGGGGCTGGCGACGACGGTGATCGGGGTGCTGTTGCTGAGTCCCTTGACGGGGACACCGGCTGTGGGGGTGATCGCCGGGCTGGGAGTGGGGGTGTATGGGTTGATCGCCCCGGATCGGAAGATCGACCGGGCCATCGCGGAGCGACGACGGCGGTTCCGGTCGAACATGCTGTTGGTGCTGGCCAGCGCTCGAGGGTTCCTGCGGGGCGGTCGATCCCTGGATGAGGCCCTCTCCCGAGCGGCGACCGGGGAGGGGGTGTTCGCCAACTGGGTCCGCTTCCTGATCGCCCGCCATAACAGCGTCGGGCGGGCTGCTCTGGAGGAGGGACGCTTCCATGCGCCGGATCCGAACGATCCCTACCTGGTCCGCTTCCTGGACGCAGTGCGGTTGGCTTGGACCGGCGGGGCGGGAGCGGAGGCGGTGCTGGAAGGGTTGGTGGCGGATCTGGGGACGGAGATGGAACAAGGGATCTCCGAGGCAGTGACGGCCGTGGAGCCCCTGGTGCTCGGCGCGGGAATCCTGGCGATTGCAGGGTATGTGTTGGCGATCCTGCTGCCTGTGTTCGCTGGCAGCGAGTTTCTCTTAGGGTTCTGAGAAGCAGTCGCCTCTCAAGGATGGGATGGAGGCCTCCTTGTAGGGGCACCCACAAGGGGTGCCCCTACAAGGAGGCCCGTTAAGCATCCGGCGGATGACCTTCACATTTCCACGAAAGGAGGTGGGAGATGCTTCGGGAGATCCGCGCGTTTCTTTTGGGGGAAGAGGGGGCTTCTCTCGTGGAATTCGCCCTGCTCTTCCTGTTCATCGCGGTGGTGGCCGCGCTGGCGTTGCCAGGCGTTCGCCAGCGGATCCTCAACGCCTTCCACATCGGCGGCCAGAAGATGGACGAGGCCACGGGCGCCGCTTCCGGACCGTAAGGGGGAAGAGGATGCGCCGGCGGCGGAACCAGCGGGGACAGGGCATGGTCTCCTTCGCCTTGGCGATGGTCCTCTTCTTCTTGATCCTTCTTTACCTCCTGTACAGCGGGGCCTACGCCATCTTCTGGAGCGTCCACGCCCGGGCAGAGGCGGAGAAGGTTCTGCAAGGGGCGGCTTACCAAGGCCCGGCACCCGCCGTCGCCTGGGTTCGCGTGGTGCCGGAGCGGCGAAGCATGGAGGCGGGGGTGAACGTCGCTCGGGACACCGGCGGCCGCCCCTTTGGGGTCCCGATCCGTTGGCGTGTCGCCTTTGAACTGTGGCTGCGCAAGTGGCGGTTCTGGGGTGGCCCGCCGTCGCCCTGGTGGTGACCTGATGGATGTCCTCTCGAGCGTAGGGGCCGATGCCTGAGGGCCCCTACGCTGATGGAGGATGCCGGATGCATTCCGGGAGCCGTCTCCTCTCCCACGCGAGTCACAACATAGGCCTGCGGGTCTTCCAGCAGGGGGATGCGTTGGTGGAGCTGGCGCTGGTGCTGCCGGTGCTGGCCCTGATGTTCTGGGGGGTGCTGGGGCTGATGGAGCGCGGGCGAACCGCCAGCTTAGCCACATGGGCCGCCTTCGCCTGCGCTGCCCAGGCCTCCCAAACCCCTGATCCAGGCCAAGGACGGCTTCAAGGGGAAACAGCGGCCCGGGCGATCCTGGGCCGACGGCTGGTCGATGTTACCGTCCAGCATGACGGGAAATGGGGAGGCCGGGTGGTGTGCACTGTCATCGCCCGGCCCACCCTCTGGATCCCCTCGCTGTCTGGGCTGGGACGGGATGTCCGGGTTCGACAAGAAACCTATGTCGAGGGTTGGAAGTCCGACTGGAGGGGATGGGGACCGTGAGCTTGCTGCCCTTTCTGGCCTTGTATATCGCCATCGTGTTCGTGCCCCTGTACGCGGCGGCGCGGGATCTCATGATCCACCAGATCCGAATCGAGCGGGCGCGGGCGACGCTGTCCTTGGCCACACGGGACGGACTTCAATTATCGGCCCCAGATGCATTGGGACGCCTACGAGGGGATCCCGGTGCGATGGAGGCTCGGGTGCGAGCGGTCTGGGCCGGGGCTCGAATTCCGGGCGCGATCCTGGAGTTGGTGGAGTGCCAACCACAACCGCCCCGCTGCACGGCCCGGGCAACAGTCGTCACGCGGGGTCTCTTGGGGACCCTGCGGGCTCGGTTGGAGGGAGATGCGATCGCCCTGGAGGGGATCGAACGCGAAGGCGAATAGGTGGTCCGCTCCTACAGGGGCTCGAAACTGAGGTTGGGACACGAGTTAGGACATCGAGCGGGTGGGGTCCTCACCCCGCCTTCAGGGTCGCGCTGCGATCCAGGGCTTTTCCATAGTTTTGAAAGTTTCTGGGGCTGGGCC
>DATMAC010000101.1:0-8924 GCA_035573655.1 Thermoflexus sp. | reverse complement strand
CCCGAACCGGAAGAAACGGAACGCTGAGGACGGCCCGATCTCGCCCAAGACCACCACATCGCCTTCGCGCAGGCCTTCCACCACTTCGCTTTCGGTCTCGCCCTGAGCGCCCAGGCGGATCTCCACCTCCTCCACGCGGTCACCAACCATACGGTTCACGAAAGCCCGGCCGGTCTCCCGATCCCGGCGGACGGCGGCGTTGGGCACGAGGAGCACGTTCTCCCGGCGTTCCACCTCGATCTCCACCGTGGCGCTCATCCCCACCCGCAGGGCGGGATCCCGCTCGTCCAGGATCACCCGAACCCGGTAGGTGGCGGCGCCGCCGGATTCGGTGGCAGCGGGGGCGATGGATTCGATATGGCCTCGGAACGTACGGCCGGGCATGGCATCCAAGGTGATCTCCACCGGCATCCCTTCTTTCAGGCGCACCACATCCACCTCGTCCACCGTCAGATCTAAGTGGAGATCGCTTAAATCCGCCAGGACGATCGCCCCTCCCGGGACACCTGCGCCCACTACCTGACCGACCTCGATGTTCAGGGCGATGACGGTGCCGTCAAAGGGCGCGGTCAGCGTTGCCTGTTCCAGTTGCCGCCGTGCCTGTTCGAGCTGCAGGTGGGCTTGTTCCAGCTGCAGACGCACCCGCTCCACCGTGAGGGCGTCCGGCTGCAGCCGGGCCAGGTTGGCTTGGGCCTGGGCGAGCTGGGCCCGGGCGGCCTCCAGTTGTTCGGGCCGGGCTCCGGCCCGGAGCTTCTCGTATTGAAGCCGGGCGACCTCGGCCTGGAGCTCCGCTTGCCCGACTCGAGCGTTCGCCAAATCGAGATCCACGGGCGCTGAAAGCGGGGAACCCGCCGTCTTATCCCGGGTCAACTGCGCCTGCCAGAGCGCGTTCTTGGCGATCTCATAGTTCAATCGCGCCATCTCTAGATCAAGAGGATCCGGCCCCTTCTCCAGCGCCTGCAGGGCTGCTTGGGCGCTGCGCACCGCGGCACGGGCCGCCGCGAGCTCCTCGGGCTTGGGCCCCTGGACGGTCTGGCTGTACACCACCTGCTGGGTGAGGTAGGCGATCTCGGCCTGACGCACGGCCAGCTCCAGGTCCGATGTGTCCAGACGGGCCAGGGGTTGCCCTTTACGGACCGTTTCCCCCTCCCGGACGAAGATCTCTGCGACCGTGCCGGGGGTGGCGAAGTTCAGGACCGCCTGGGCGCGTGGGCGGATCTTGCCCGCCGCGCTCAGCGTGATCCGAAGCGTTCCGCGCCGGATGGTTACCGTCTCAGGGGATGCGGACGGTTGCGCCCGGACGCGTTCGAGAAGGGCCCAGGCGCCGATCGCAACGACGGCGATCAGCGCGCCGAACAACCACAGCCTACGACCTCGCATCGGTGGTTCACCTCCCGGAAGGGTTCTCCGGCGACGAGCAGCATCATCGTTCACCCGACTGGTTGGGGTTTCCCTCTAATCCCCAAAGGAGAAGGGCGGAGAGCTCCCGAGCCACCTGCTCGGGAGGAAGGGCGGCCAGGTCCGGATCGAGCTCCATACCGAAGATCGTCACCCCGTGGAGAGCTCCCCAGATCGCCCAGAGGACCAGGCCGGGATGCAACGTCCGATTGCGACGGCGCAGTTCCAACGCCAGCATGTTCCGTACCTGTTCCAGGAAGGGCTGAACCACTTGGGTGCTGAACGCTTGGCGTACCGCTTCGTCGGTGCGGATCTCTTGATACAAAGCCTGCATCAGGGGAAGCTGGGCCCGCATCGCCGTCAGGCGTTCGGCGAGGAAAGTTTCCAGCCATTTCTGAGGCTCTGTAGACTCCAGCTTTTGGAGTTGCTGCTGGATGGGTCGGATCGTCAGGGTCTCGAACAGGGCGAGGAGGAGGTGACGTTTTGTCGGAAAATAGCGGAAGAGGGTGCCCTCGGCCACCCCTGCGGCCTGGGCGATCGCACGGGTGGTGCTCCCCCGGAACCCATAACGGGCGAAGACCCGCGCGGCGGCTTCCAGGATCTGGGCCCGCCGGGCATCCGCCGCCATCCGCGTGGCCATCCATGCCTCCCTGAAAGTGAGTGCTCACTCAGCATACGTGAGGAAGAGGGATTTCGTCAACTTCTCGTTGGGGAGCTCGCCTCTCGTAGCCAACGGTTTCCTCTGACTCTCCAGGGAGGCAGGGGCATCGGCCTACCCATCCTCTGAGGGAGGCGAGGCGATGGGGCGGGTGGGAGATCGCAAAGCAAGAGGCGGGAAGTTGAAGGGGCTTTGCTTTGCAGCCGAAAACCGGGGTTTTAGGGAACGATTGTAGGGGCACCCCTTGTGGGTGCCCCTACAATCGACATCCCTCTGGCTCTATGGGGTCAGCGGGAAGATCCACGGGCCGGGCAGGCGCACGCTCTCCGTCGGGCGTTCCGGGTCCCATCCGATCAGCTCCCGGATCTGAAGGGATCCCGTTCGCTGGCGCAGGTTGGTGGATCCGATTGGGAAGAAAACTCGGAAGCACCCTTCCCCATCCGGGCGGGTCCCCCCACCGTAAGTGGTGTGCGGGCCCAAGGTCAGCTGAGGGACCAGATCCCACGATCGCTGGGGATCTGGGGAGGTGATACACAATCGCGCTTTCGTACTGGAAGGGGTCACGATCAGCTGTTCCATAGTGACTCGGACTTCGTTTGCGACGGCTGTCTGCGGTGTTGCGAGCCGATCGCCAGGATGCACTGGAACGGCGAATGTGAACGTGAAAGGTCCAATCGTCCGCCCTGCGCCAGGGGGGATCCTCTGCAAGCTCTCCTCGGATCCCGAGATCGGGATCACGTTCAGCTGGAAGGTCGCTTGCAGCCGCAATGTGTCGGGAAGCGGGAAGCCTTCCCATGCGTCGAAGGCGACGATGGAGACCTGTTCGCCCGCAGGGAGGGTTAGGCCCATGAGCGTGGAGGTCCCGATCAAGCCCTCTTCCGCCTCCGGTTGAAACACATGTCCGGCGTCATCGATGAGACGGATCCTGGGGATCTCCAGCCGTTCGTTGGCCTGAGATGGGCCCTGGATCCGATAGCCGATGAAGATCGCGTTCCAATCCGCGTACGCCCACTCCAATGTGATGCGATATCCATCCCGCTCCTGCTGCAATCCGATGGGTGTGAGCAACTCGGCGCTCGCCGGCCCGCGAGCCAAGGTGAAGCGCTCCCAGAGGTTCCCTGCCCAGACGCCCACTCCGACCCCCAGGGCCAGCAAGAGGGCGACCAGGCCCCACGCCAGCGGCTGCCGGATCCATCGCCTGATGCCGGCTGGCTGAGAGGAGGCTTCGATCCGGGCACGGAGGCGGGGCCACAGATTCACCTCCGTCGGGAACGCGCGCTCCGCCATCTCCTTCAGCATATGGCTCAGCTCTCGTTCATCCATCTCACACCTCCATTCCTCGAATTCAAAAGGCGTGCAAGGGACAGGGACCTGCGTATTTGAGCTGTAGAATGGGGTTGTGGATTTCGATCTCAGCCTTCCCTTTCATCCAAAGCTTCTCGAAGGCGCAAGCGCGCTTCATACAGGTAGTGCTTGACGGCCCCGATGCTGCACCCCATGATCTCCGCGATTTCCTTTTCGCTGAGTTCCTGGTAATAGCGCAGCACCACGGCGATCCGCTGGGCGGGGGATAAATCGGCGATGGCCTCCCGAAGCCTCTGATGGCGTTCGCTCCGCTCCGCCCAATCCTCCGGCGTCGGCAGGGGATCCTTCCAGCGGCCCTCCTGGTTTTCTCTCTCCTCATCGGATTCGTGATCCACATCGAACCGCCGGTCACGCTGGTGAGTGATTCGATAAGCCTCGCGGACGATCAGCTGGAGGAGCCACGGCCAGAACGGGCGCTGCGGGTCAAAGCGGTGGCGATACTTCCAGGCCCGCAGGAAAGCGTTTTGCACCGCATCCTCCGCATCCATGCGATCTTGAAGGATCAGATAAGCAGCACGCAGAGCCCGCAGCTCATACAGGCGGACCAGCACCGCCAGCCCCTCCGGATCCCCGCGTTTCCACCGATAGATCGCGTCCGATTCGTTCATCGAATTCATGGCTCTTGCCTCGTCGGATCCCCTTGGGGCCCTCTCGCAGGATGGGAAAGCCTCAAGGGATGACCTGAGTGGATTCCACTACAGGGACGTAAGGGGAGCCTTGGGGCAGGGGCGAAGTCCTCATTGCGTTCCTCAGTGCTTGAACCCGAACGGGATCCGTGCCGGGAAGGTCCAAGCCGGTGGCGGCGGCCAGCTCCTCGTTGGTGTCATAGCACGTGATGATGCCGGGCCCCAAGCCGTCGTGGCAGTGGGGCACCACGCCTCGGGCCAGGAGCTCCCCGAAGGGAACCAGTCGCCCGTAATACCACACCGGGCGGGAAGGATCCCCCCAGGCCGGTCGGGACGCGGCGCCTAAGCTCAAAAGCGCGACGACCCCCACTGCCAGAGCCATCAGTCCCAAGACCATCGCCCGTTGTCGGTATCGCCGATACCCCATCGTCAGCCTCCTGAAATCGGATTCCATCATGAAGTACCTGAGATCCGGTCAAAAGGTGGGGGGCTACCGGCCCATCGAGCCCCGAACGAATCGTTAGCCAGCGCACAAAGGGCATCCGGCGAGGGGAGCTCAGGAATCGATTTTCAGCGTAAACTCATAAGGGCGGGCACAAGGCCCGCCCCTACAATGAGCATTGGTTTTTCGTAGGGGCACTCCTTGTGGGTGCCCTTATGGGGCGGGCACAAGGCCTGTCCCTACGATGGGCATCGGTCTTTTGTAGGGGCACCCCTTGTGGGTGCCCTGATCACGGGACAGGCACAAGGCCTGCCCCTACGATGGGCATTGGTTTTTCGTAGGGGCACTCCTTGTGGGTGCCCTGATCACGGGGCGGGCACAAGGCCCGCCCCTACAATGGGCATTGATCCTTTGTAGGGGCACCCCTTGTGGGTGCCCTTACAGGGCAGGCACAAGGCCTGCCCCTGCGATGGGCATCGGTCTTTTGTAGGGGCACCCCTTGTGGGTGCCCTGATCACGGGACAGGCACAAGGCCTGCCCCTACGATGGGCATTGGTTTTTCGTAGGGGCATCCCTTGTGGGTGCCCTGATTACGGGGCGGGCACCAGGCCTGTTCCTACGATGGGCATTTTTTGTAGGGGCACCCCTGGTGGGTGCCCCTATCTGAAGAACCATTGGTTTGGGGCCAGGTTCATGCGCACACTGATGGAAGTCTTACGGTCCGTCCCGCTGTTCAGCGGCCTGGATGAGGTGGCTTACCATGAGATCGGTCACTGGGTGGAGGTGCTTTCCTTCCCACCCGAGCACTTCATCTTCTACCAAGGGGATGAAGCGGACGCGGTCTGGATTGTGGCCAGCGGACGGGTTCGCATGCTCCGGCACGCATCGCCGGGCAAGGAGGTGATTTTGGAGCTCTTGGGTCCGGGCGAGGTGTTTGGAGGAGCGACCCTCCTGCTCAGCCGCAACCCCGCTACGGCTCAAGCGGCGACCCCTGTGACGGTCCTGCGCCTTCCCCGTTCCGCCTATCTGGAGCTTCTGGAGCGTTACCCTCGGGTGGCGGTCCGTTTGCTGCAGATGTTGGGCCGGCGGCTGGAGCATGCGATGTCTATCCGCGCGCTCATCCTTGAGAAGGTGGAGAATCGCATCGCCTATGTGTTGCTGACCCTGGCGGAGCGGGCGGGGCGTTCGGATCCTCAAGGGGTCTGGCTCACGATCCCGCTCTCGCGGGAGGACATCGCCCGCATGGCGGGGACCACGCTGGAAACGGCGATCCGCATCCTGAGCCGGTGGACCCGCGCCGGATGGATCCGCACGGAGCGGGGCGGTTATATCCTGATTCGGGATGTGAAAGCGTTGCAGGATCTCGCTCGTCCGGAAGAAGGTGAGCAAGGAAAACCTTAACGATCGAAGGGATCGCATTCAATGCGTGGGGATCATCTTCCCACTGGGGATTTTGGTGGGGCGTGGCTGTGGAAAGGCCCGCTCCTACCGTTAGGATAAAACCCTCTGGAGGCTTCAAATGCGACGACGCCGATATTTGGGGCTGAAAAGCCCTCTGTTGAGCATCGCTCTGCTTCTATCAGCAGCCTGCGCGCAACGGATACCCTCCAGCCCTACACCGACAGGTTCCGCTACGATGCTGCCCTCCCCATCTCCCTCGCCGATCCCGACGGAGAGTGGGGTGCCCACGACCCCTGGGATCGTTGAGCCGGTTGCCTCCCCAACCCATGTCGCTTCCCCCGGGGCGCCAGGCCTCGCGATTTTATCCTTCCAGGCGGATCGGGCCGCGATCATGCCAGGGGAGGTTTTCACGCTCACCTGGGAATCCGCAGGGGCCGCGCAGGTCTGGCTGTATCCGCTGGTGGGGGGGCGACTGACCCAAGGCGTTCCGGTTTCGCCCACTGGCTCGCAAATCGTGACCGCCCCGCTGGATTTACGCCAGCCCCTGGAATACATGCTGCTCGCCTTCGATCAGTCCGGCATGTACGTCTCACGTAGCCTCCGCTTGCCCCTTCGAGGGTGCCCGGAGCCATGGTTTTTCCCTAACACACTGACGGAATGTCCTTCAGGCCCTCCGGTCCTTTCCTTTGCGGCCTATCAGCCTTTCGAGCGCGGGCATATGATCTGGATCCAAGCCCGAGATGAGATCTTTGTGCTCTTTGCCGACGAACAGGGGCATCGATGGCGGGTCTTCGTCGATCTGTTTGAGGAAGGGATGCCGGAGTATGATCCGGCGCTTACGCCGCCTCCGGGGATGGTCCAGCCGATTCGGGGATTCGGCCTGGTATGGCGGAATGATCCCGAGGTCCGGGCGCGCCTGGGTTGGGCGCTCCGGCCGGAGCAGGGATTTACCACCCGGATTCAAACGACGGCGCGGGAGCGTTACAACATCTTGTTTATTCAGGCACCGGATGGGGGGACCTGGCAACTCGATCCGGAGGGCTCAGGATGGTCCTATTCCCCTCCGTCAGGTTGATTCCGTCGCTGTGGGGGCTATCGGTTCCTTCCACCTCTATCTCTGAGCGGATGAGCTGTCGTCGGGCGTTGCAGCCGTCTGTTTACAGGATGGGTTTTGGCGCCCCCTCGAGGATCGACGGAAATGGAGGGTTCCCCTACGGTTCGTAAGCGGGCACTGCCCATGTTGGTGTTCGACGGTCGGGTGATCAACGATCGCTTCCCCGGGATCGGGCGGTACGCGTACCGTCTGCTGGAGGGGATGCTGGCCCTGGAGCCGGGGCTGGAGGTCCGTCTCCTCCACACCCCGGCGTTGCCGAACCGGCGATGGGATCTGGAGCGCCTCGCCCGAGCGCCCGGCCTTCGGCTGGTGTCGATCCCGGTTCCCCCTTTCCACCCGGCTGAACACCTGATCGTCCCGTGGGTGCTCCGGCGGTGGCCGGAGGCGATCGTTCACATCCCGCACTACGCTGTCCCCCTGGGTTTGCTCGCCGGCCCCCATCGCCTGGCGGTGACCCTGATGGACCTTGCACCGCTCCATCTGCCGGAGGCGTGGCCGCCTCTCCAGCGGGGCATTTACCGCCTCTGGCATCGCCTGGTTCTCGCCCGCGCCCAAGTGGTGTTCACCCTTTCCGAAGCCACCCGGGCGGACCTCCGGCGTTGGTTCGGTTCCCTCCGGCCGCCCGTGGTGGTGACCCCGGCCGCGGCGGACGCGTCGTATGGTCCCCAGCCTCCGGAGCATGGGACGGCGGTCCTTCGACGTTATGGCCTTCAATCCCCCTATGCGCTCTACGTAGGCATCAACAAGCCCTCCAAGAACCTGGGGCGGCTGCTGGAGGCGTGGCGAAGGGTTCGGGAACATTTGGGTCCGGGATGGGCTTCCGCCCTTCTGGTGTTGGTCGGGCCGTGGGATCCGCGATATCCCCTGACCTTCGGGGAGGGCGTTCGGCATCTGGGGATGGTTCCGGAGGAGGATCTGCCGGCGCTCTATGCGGGCGCCCGGCTTTTCGTTTTCCCCTCGTTGTGGGAAGGGTTCGGCCTCCCGGTGCTGGAGGCCATGGCCTGCGGCGTCCCGGTGGCCTGTTCGGACATCCCGGCGTTGCGGGAGGTGGCTGGGGAGGCGGCCCAGTATTTTGATCCTCAGGATGTGGACGCGATGGCCCGGGCCATCGCGGAGGCGTGGGAGCGGGCCGGGGATCCAGCCTGGCGCGCGGCGTGCCGCGCCCGCGCGGCCCGGTTCTCTTGGGAAGAGACCGCGCGGCGCACGTTGGAAGCCTATCGCCTCCTGATGGGGGCTTAGGCGTTGCGGCGCTCGGAAGATTTTTCTCCCTATCCTCACTAAGTAAGATTAACGAAGGTCGGACAACGACTTGCGGGTGCCCTACCGACCCCGTCGGCGTTCCAGAAGAGCCACCAGCACTCCTATGCCCAGGGCGAGCAAGACCAAGAGCGGCCATGGCAGCGACTCCCAGAAGGGCCGCAGGCGCTCTTGCAGCGCCTGTACCGCCCCGCTGAACAGCACCCCCAGCAGCATCCCCGCACCGGCCAAGATGAGAAACCGACCGATTCGCCGCAACCGCTTCTCGAAGGGCGATGGCTGGATCGGGTCCCGCCAGCGGGAGCGCCGCAGATGCCAGATTGCCTGAAGTTCCAGCGCCGCACGGAGCAGACCGCGCTCTTGATAACGTGCTGCCGTTCGGATCAGTGCCGGAAGATAGGGAAGCACCGTCTCCATCCCTTGCCCCTCGGCGCGGACGGCAAGGAGGATCTTTTCCAGCGCTACCGCTGCGGCCCAGCGCATCCCTCCGCTCTCATCCTTCAACGCCTTCAGCAAGGCGGGGATGGCCTGGGGGTTGCCGATCCCTCCTAGCGCCCATGCCGCGGCCTTGCGCATCTCCCGGTTCTCATCCTTCAGTGCCTCCTGCAGGGCGAGGATGGCCTGGGGGTTGCCGATCTTGCCCAGCGCCTCCGCCGCGGCTTC
>DATMAC010000100.1:0-16937 GCA_035573655.1 Thermoflexus sp. | reverse complement strand
CGTCTCGACTTGGAGACCGCCGCACCGCCATGACCCCGGCCGATCCCCAAGGATCGGACGAGGCCGAAGGAACAGCTCCCCCAGAACCGCCACATCCGCGCCCTCCGAGGTCCGCAGCCGCGGCCATCCGTTGGACCCCGTGGGATACCAGCCAGCGGTCACCCGATAAACGCCCGCCGGAAGCCAGGGGGGGATCTCCAGGGCGCGCCAGAGGGCGATCGGCTCGCCGGGCTCGAGGGCCGACGTGGAAACCGGGGGCTCCGCATCGCTTCCAGCGATCCATCGGCCTTCAGGATCCAGGAGGTGCACAAAGAGCGTATAGGACTGCGGGATCCGCTGCAGCGCCCGAATCCGCAAGCCGACCCGCAGGATCCCCTGCGGCCCCTCGCGATCCAAGGCCACAGCCTCCAGGATCAAGCCGTTCTCAAAGCGCGCGCCGATCTCCCGCCACGCCGGAGCTTCCGCTGGCGGCACATAGCGGATGAGGACCGCATCCGCCGGGGGCGGCCATGACCGAACCTCCTCCCGGATCCACCCCGCGAGGGCCGCTTCGAGCGGCGCCCAGCTGCCGCGATACGCCGGCACACCTAGAAGCCAAACGACCGGCCGCTGGATCAAAGCCGCGCGCCAGCGATCCTCCTCGTTGAGATCGAACAACCGCCACGGAAGATCCGGGCCGTGCATCAGCAACGCCTGATAGTGCCACGGCGCCTGAACGATCACCACATCCCCCGGCGCGGCGTGTTCCTTCAGCTCAACAGCCGCTTCCGCATACCAAGGGTTGTTCTCCGGCAGATACGCGTAGGCGACCATCACCCGGGAGAGGCCGATCATCCCCATCAGCCCGGACAGCCCGAAAGAGACCGCACGGCGCCGCCGGGGCGCGTAGGTGGCCATCCAAGCGATCCCCAGAAGCAGCGAGGGGACGGCGACGACCGCATAGCGGGCCGCAAAGAGATTGTAGCGCCAGCCACCGATCAGGAAGCCGAGGAAGGGAACTCCGAACGTCAGAAGCGGAAACCAGACCTTTGGGAGCTGAAGGCAGGCACCCCACATCGCGGCCGCGAACCCGGCTGCGATCAGCATGCCGGCCCCGAACGCCCAGCGGGCGTCCACCGCCCACCCGTTCCACAAGGTGAGCCAGAAGTTCAGCGCCATCTCCAGCGGGCCCGGATGGATCCCGGGGTTCCCCTGATGGCGGATCACAATGGCAACCGCTTGACGCAGCGCCCAGGCGGACCAAACCGCGGCGGCGAGCCCGGGGATCCCAACGCCCAGCAGGGCCGCGATCCAGTGGGCGCGCGCGCGAGGGCGCCGCAACAGGTAGAGAGCGGTGGCAATGAGGAGGAAGGCGCCGTAGTAGAACGTGAAAAACAGGAGAAGCCCGCTCAGCCCCCAGGCCAGGGCCCGGGCAGGCCGCGGGCGGCGATCCGCCCGCACAGCCAGCCAGAGGGTCAAGGCGCTCCCCATTAGAGTCAGTCCATACGCTCGCAGAAATAGCATCATGCTCAGCACGAAGGGGTTGAAAACCACGAGAAGCATCACCAGCATCCCCGCCCGAAGGCCCCCCAGGTCGTAGGCCAGCCGGAACATGAGGGGATAAAACGGGAAGGCCAGGAGCAGGCCGGCGAAATAGAGCATGGGGACCGTTTGGAAGAGCGGGACCTTCTGGATCAGCCAGAGGAGGAGCGGGTAGAGGGGGGGCTGCCCGTCCAGACGGATCTCGGTGGCGATCAGCCCGGGGAGATCATGCGCGCGGATCGCCCAAACGATGTGCGCTTCATCGTTATGCGCCAAGGTCGGCCGCCACAACGCCAAAGCGAGCGTCCACGCCGTCAGCAACAGCAACCCCACAGGGAGCCACGCTGATCGCTTCATCCCACGCTGCTCCTGCTCATCCTTCAGCTCGGCGAAGGGCCCAGAACACCAGCGGCCCAATAACCAGAAGGGTGAACCCGCTCATCAACGCCCCCAAGTAGAAGCTCCACGGACGATAGCGGAAGACCACCTCGCTTTCCCCAGCCGGCAACAGCACGGCCATTAAAACGACGTCAGCCCGTATCAGGGGGGCCGGATGGCCGTTCACCCAAGCCTCCCATCCGGGGTACCAGGGATCCCGGACGATGAGCAGCCCAGGCTGGGCCAGGCGGATTCGATACCGGCTCTCCATGGAAGTCCGGGCGAGCAGCTGGATTTCCTCTGAGACCGGAAGCGACCTTCCCTCCGGCCATGCAATGGGGCCCAAGGTGATGGCTTGCTCCGCTGGCCGGAACCCGGGATCCCGGAGCGCGGCCAGGGCCTCCTCCACCGTGCGGACCGCGCGGACGTCGCGCACCACCCACGCCCAAGGCAGGGGGGGGTCCAGGCGGTAGACGCGGGTTTCCTCCTGGCCTTGGGGGATCCGCTCCAGCAGCACCGCCGTCCGCCCCAACGCGGACATGTCCGGCAGATCCCGACCCCAGGTCACCACATAGCGAACTCCCAGGAGCCACCACTGGAGGGCCTCTGGGGTTTCCTTCAGGAACCGGAAATAGGGCTCCGGCTGGATGGAGGCAGCCCCATCGATGTCCTCTAAGCCGAACCAGCAGCCGATGTGGTCCGGCATGCGCCACTCATCATAAAAGCGGAAGGGGCGTTCGGTTTCCGCCAGCATCCGCCGGATCGCCGGATGATCAGGGTAGATTGGGGTCGGAGGGATGGCATCCAACCATCGGTTGAAGGCGGCCAGGTTGAGGGCGGTGAGGAGGAACGCGCTCCCGCCCAGCCCCGCCGGGTTCCGCCATCCGGAGGTTCGCGCTGTCCACCATCCCCAGGCCGCGAGGGCCATCAGCAGGCTCAGCCCCACTTCTTGGGGGAGCCGCCGGTGGTCGCTGGGGTCGATCCCCTGCCGGGCCAGGAAGGTCACAACGGGCAACGCGAGGCCGATCCCGAGGGCCAAAAGACCGCAGGCGCGCCGCAGGCGGAGGAGCCAGAGCTGCTGCGTCGGGGACGTCTCCTCCAGGAGGGCCGCCAGCCCATGGGCCGCCAGGGCGGCCAGGGCAAAGGAAACCCACAGCGCGTGGCGCTCCTGGCTCCGGGTGGTGGGATAGAAGGGGATCAACTGGAAAGCGATTTCATAAAGGGGAAAGTTGGCGCCGAAGGAGAGCAACAAGCCCACCAGCCCGACGCCGGTCCACAAGCGGGCCCTGCGCCAGCGCAGCGCGATGCCCGCAACGGCCAGGCTCAGTGGAAGGAGGCCCACATACAGAGGATGCCAGTGGCTGACCAAACCGGGTTGGATCAGCTGGAGGAGATCCTGGATCGGGAACCCGGTCCCCGATTCCGCAAAGGAAAGACGGGCACGGGTGGAATGGCGGGCGAACTCCAGGGCGGGGAGCAGCTGAACGGCGGTGATTCCACCGGCCAGGAGAACGACCAGGGCGAACCGCTTGGCCGCCTCCCCCCAAGGAAGGCGGCGTTCCCAGCTCCGGACCGCGTAGAACATCAGGCCCATCAGCCAGATGAGGGCATAGGTTTGAGGCTGGCCAGCCAGGATCGGGAGGATCCCCCCGAGCGCGGCGAGGGCGAGCGTTTTCGGGCGCAGAGCCACGGACAGGAGATCCAGCCCCCACAACCACAACGGGAGCCAAGCGGAGCCCTCCCCGATGGCCACCTGGAGGATCGGATATCCGGTCAGATACCCTCCGAACCCGAAGACCAGGGCCCCAACCAGCCCTCCCCAATGGCTTCCCGTCTCCTGCTTGAGGAAGAGGTAAGCGAGCGTCGCGGCGATCCACAGGTGAACCAGCGATTCGAAGTGAAAAAGATCCAAGGAAACGTGGGGGGCGCCCGTTAAAAGGGCTGGCAGGAGCGTAAGCCACGTACCCGGGTAGAAGATGGCGGACTGCGTATAAGCCTGGAAGGGAAAGCCGCTGAACAGACAGCGAACCCAGAGGGGGAGCACTCCCTCTCGGATGCCCTGGTTCAGCAAATCCCGGAAGATGAAATAGTGGTGGGTGAAATCCCCGAGCGCCAGCATCAAGCGATCGGAGGGGATCGGGGTGAGATACCGCCAAGCAAAGAGCCACCAGACCGCTGTCAGCCCGAACAGGGCAATGATCCAATCGAGGAAGAGGCTTCTCTTCGCGCTCATCTCCAGGATCCCGGTTCATGGATGATGATCTTGATTGGATTTTAGGTTTTGGTCCCCTGGGTGGGGGCAAGCCGAGCGCCGAAACGCCCGGCTTGCCCCCAAAATGCTAACCTAAGGTTGTCCCAGCCCTTCGGATGGTTGCCGCGGTCCGGGCGGGTTTAGAAACTCCGCCGGGAGGATGGCCAGCAACCATGCGTCTGGATCGACAGGGGATTGCCGGATTCGGACGCGGGCCATGGTCTCCGGATCGTAGAGGCCCACCCGCACGGCGTATGAACCGGGTTTCAACGCATCTGGAATTCGAACCGCCGCGAACACCGTCATCGGTTGCCCCAAAGGCCAGCGAGCGATATTCAAGAACCCCCGGGCCAAAGGGAAATCCTCTTGAGCAACGAGATTGCCTTTTTCATCTGTGAATGAACACCTTCAAGAAACCGTGAAGCGGGAGCGTTCTTTCCCACGTTAGCATGACGCCCAACAAACGATCCCTCGGATGAGGGGGACGGAACCGGAATCCACGGAGATGGATCCCATTCTGAAACACAACGGAGAGATCCCCCTCAGGTTCCGGCGGGCGCTTAAGAACACATGACACATTGTATCCACGTACGGAGAGCCCTGCGATGTTCCGGACATCCTCCTCCCATCCGTTCCAAAGCAACCACGCGGGGAACCAGCCCAAGGGATCGACGAACTCCTCCTGCCATCCGATGATCCAGATCCGATGGGATCCGGAACATGGTTGGGCGGGAGAGGACAGCCAAGCGCTCGGATCCGCCGAGGTCAGCACAGGCCCTTGAGGACCTTCGCGCAACTCGGCTGGGGGCTGCCACCGCTGCCAGTAATAGCGGATCCCCCAATGGCCCCGCAAAGTAAGGACAACATCGCCGGGTCCAGCACGGGACCTCAGATATCGAACAGCTGCCTCCTCCGCCCTCGGACTGTTCGCCTCGGCCTGAAGCAGCGCCCATGCGCTCCGTCCGGCGTACCCAACGGGGATGAGACTTGCCGTCCATATCGCCCCTGCCAAGCCGATTCGGACCGGGCGCGCGGGTCGCCGCTGACTCCAGCGCAATAAACGAGCCACTCCACCCGCCCATCCCATCGCCACCAATGGATGGGCATACAGAATATGCCGTGGGGCGAAGTTGAGCAGGTTCCCTCGCCCACCCGCCATCACCACAATGGGCAGGGCGATGCCAAGGCCGGTAAACAAGAACCATCGCTTTTGAACCGCGGAGGCATGAGGGCCTAAATTCACTAAAACCGTGAGGAGGAGGAGGGCCCAACCGATCGGAGGCATCGCTCCCCAATAGGCCAACGCCGAGGACCGAAGCGCCGCATTGGTGGCCGCGAGGAATTGGGGGAGGGATGGGATATGTTCCTCCGGGAGGAAGAGAGCGAGTCGGATCTGACCGAGAAGGACCCACAAGGCGGTCCCCACACCGATCGCGGCGAGAGCGGTCCCCGCCCCCACCAATCCTCTCCAATTGCGACGAGCGCATACTTGGAGAGCTGCTCCCACGACGATCGGAAAGATGGCGTAGTAATGAGTGAGCAAAGCGCCGAGGCCGGAGAGGACCCAGAGGATCCAATTTCTCACTATAGGGCGCTTGATCCAACGTTCCATGGCCCACCATGAGAGCAAGACGAAAAAAGACAACTGAGTGTACATGCGGGCCTGGCGCATCTGCTCGAGCCATAACGGGGAAAGCGCGATCCCAACGATCACAAGCGCCCCAGCCCACGAAGGTCCCCATACCTGACAGTGTAAGCGCCAGGCGAAGGCCATCGTCAGCAGCCCGAACGCCACAGAGGGCCAACGTAGGCTCAGCTCCGAATCGCCCACCGCTCGCATCCATAAGTGATCAATCAACAGGTGGAGGGGCGGGTGGCGATCCCTGGCCGCAGCCCGCAACCCATCTCCAAGCGACATACGGGCAGTGTGCCAGGTCCATCCCTCATCGAACCAAACCGGCCGATAGCGAATGGTCCAAAGCGCCATCCCGCTCGCCGCCCCAAGGAGAACCAACGCCAAGGCTTGCTCTTTCTTGATCATTGCCCATCTCCCGTCCAATCATCGGGCCTCCCACACACCTTCATTCCCTAAGAGAGTGTTTGAGAAATATGCAGGAGGCCACACAACGATCCCACCGTTCTCACGCAACGCCGATAGTCGATAGGAGTATGCGGGGTTTCCTTCAGAGGGCTTGTGGGGGCGCCCGGCTCCGCCCCCATCCCCTTCGAGGGAATCAACCGCGTAACTCCCATCCGCTTCCGCTCTCACCAGCAACGAACAGTCACTGAGAATCCTCCCCGGTGTTCAGGGGCAGCAACAGCATGTCAAAATGCTCCTCGGTGTGTTGGATCGGAACCCGTTGCAAGGATAGCCAGTCGTAAACCGCAATCGCCAGATAAGCGGCTCGACGCAGGTCCGCCGGATCGCCCCGCAGCACCCGACGGTCTACGATCTGTTCCCCGGGTCGCCAACAATCAAACAGGTAACCGCCGTTCCGCGGGGGGCCGTCGCGTTGGGCGAGCGAGCGCATCGACCCCTCCAGGACCTGCACCATGATGGAGTAGTTGCCATGAGGCTGCCGGCCGGGCATCCATAGGAGCCAAACCTCCAGCTGCCCAGGCGCCAGCTCCCGAAAGCCGTATGCTTGCAAAATGGCAACCTCGCCGAATTTCGCCATAACCGGCTTCATAATGGCAGGGGGAGGGACATCAGGGGTTGGACGAACCTCGAACACATAATGAGGATACATATGGCCGATATAGGTGAAATGCGGATTCCGGGAGATCTCACACAAACCTTTAGGATAGAAATCTCGAAGCTCCTCCTTGGAGGCATCGACCAACAAGTAGCGCACCCCCGTCGCGCTGAGGCGGATGATTTCCTCGATGGCTGTGGGGCTCGGAAAAGCGCGAAGGCGCTCGCGGATCTCCCGGATATCAGGGGGGATATAACCGCTGTAGGCGATCACGAGCGGCTTGCGATGCAACAACCCAGCATACATCCGGAAAGTCTCGTTATCATCCACAGGCAGGAACACCGGGAGCTCAAGCACGGCCGAGGGATCGGGTTGGCGCGCGAGCCAATGATAGGCTGGAGGGAGATCCGCAAGTCGTGGGAGGGCTACAATCGGCATTGGAACGATCCCTCCTTCGAGCAAGCTGAAGAGGATCACCAACACAGATGGCATCCATCTGGGTTTCCGCAACAACCGACGAAACCCCATGCCGGCTGCTATCGATAGGCCGATGAGGGTCAGGATAAACCAGCGCGCGGTGGCTCGGATCAAGAGCACGCCGGGGAACAATGCCGCAACCCACCCGTAGGGCCCAGGGATGCGCCACGATCCGATTTGCCAGAATGGCCCTAAGGCCATCAACATCCCGATCCCCATGAGCGCAAGCACGGTTTGTCGAATGGATTTCACGCTTCGCAACGCTCCCCTGGACAATCCAACAGCTGCTGCTCCGATAAGGGTCAAACCGGGATAAAGCTGCACCTCATGGTTCGTATGTCCCTGAACCCGAAACGGAGCGGTTAAGGGGCCCAGGAACCGAAGCTCCGGCGAAGCGGCCAGCAGATCCACCGGCCAAGCGGAGAACCACTGAGCCGCTGCGAGCGTTCGGGGCTCGGATAACGCTGAGGCGGTTTGGAGGTAAGGCCAGGCGATGGGCAGGATGGCCGCCCCACAGACGAGCGCTATCCCGATCAGACGAATTCCGACATGGAGCGAGAGGCCCCTCTCCCAGATCAAAGAGATCAGCAATACGCAAATGGCGATCATCCCAAACACGGCCAAATGCCAGGAGGAAGTCGCCATGAGCAGAACGGACAGAGCCAAATCGACGGCCCTTCGGCGTGTCGGGCGATGCACATAGCGAATCAACGCTGCCATGGCCAGCGGGATCCATCCCACGTAAAGCAAGTGCAGATGAATGATGTGCGCTGCGCGATACGGAAGAGCGGCGAAGAGCAGACCGGCGACAAAGGCCGCGCGAGGCCCACCTCCTAGGGCTTGAATCAAGCGTCGCATCCCCATCGCGCTGACCCAATACGAAAAGAGGAAGGCCACATTATATCCGAGAGCCGGGATCCCGGTGGCCAAATTAAACGGGAGAGCAAAGGGCAAGATCCCCAACAACAGCTCAGAGTAGGTCAGGGTTCCGCGATGGGGATAGAAAACAGGTGCATCAAGTAGTCGATGAGGCTGCCTCAGCAGGGCCTGGCTTTCCCAGGAGAGGATCCACGTATTCAGCAGCGAATCTCCCCAATACTTGGGAAGACCGTCTGCTATCCGAAAGATCAGAGGCACCGTTAACAGGATCGCCCACAGCCCGTAGACGAGAGCAACCCCGATCTCTCGAAGCAACGAGGCCGACTTGACGGATCTGCTCATCGCACCCGGATCTCATGAGGCGGGATATCAAACGTTTCCACGGAACGGAGTTGAAGATGTTTCATTGGTGAGATTTCTCTGAAGGGCGGGCCGCGTACGCGGCCCGCCCTTCAGAGAAAATTTTATCTTCGAAACAGAGCAAGCCGTTCTGTCGCTCACCGCCTCTTAAGGGCCAGCCACCGACGATATGGGCAGTATCAGCATCTCCTCACGCGCAGGATAAGCACTTCGCACCGGCACACGCTCGAGGGCGGGCCACGTATAGATGGCCACACCCAATCGGGAGGCCCGGAGGAGATCCGCCGCCGCCCCTTGCAGAACCCGGTGGTCCACAATGCGCTCCCCGGGACGCCAGCAATCAAATAGATAGCTGCCGTTCCGCGGCGGCCCATCCTGCTGGGCCAGCTTCTCTCCGTTTTCGTCGAAGACCTGGACCGTGATGGAGTAGCTGCCGTGGGGACGAGGGCCAGCCTCCCAGATCAACCACACTTCCACCCGATCCGGCGCAATTTGATGCACACGATAAGCCTTCAGCACAGCGACATCGCCGAAGGTCGCTTGAACCGGCTGCGTCTCCGCGGGTTCGGCCTCAGGAGCTGATCGGACTTCGAATACGTCGTAGGGATCCATGAAACCCACATACATAAAGTAAGGATTCCTGGAAACCTGACATAAACCGGGAAGGGGGAAGTCGCGGTGGTGAGAGCGATCCACCAACACATAGCGCACACCGATGGCGCTAAGGCGTACGATCTCATCTAAAGCTTCTGGCTGAGGAAAGGTACGAAGCCGCTCGCGAAGCTCCCGGATGTCCGGCGGAATGTAACCGCTGTAGGCGATGACCAGCGGCTTGCGATGAACGAGCGCCGCATACATCCGCATGGTTTCATCGGCGTCCAGCGGGAGAAACACCGGTAACTCCAACACGGCAAAGGATCCCGGTTGGCGGGCCAGCCAGTGGTAGACGGCAGGGAGATCGGTGGGCCGCGGGAGAGGGGCGATCGGGATTGGGACGGCCCATCCTTCCAGGGCTCCGAGCCCAAGCCCCAGGACGGCAAGCCCCCAACGGCGGTTACGACTGAGCCGATCCAGGCCCAAGCCCGCTAGCACGGAGAAGCCGATGAGGGCTAAGATGAACCAACGCGCGGTAGCCCGGATGAGGGTGAGCCCGGGGATCCAAGCAACCAGCGCGTAGAGGCCGGGGATCCGCACGGCGCCGATGTTCCAGTCGTGGCCCATCGCCATAAGCCCACCGATCCCGATCAGAGCCAAAGCGGTCCATCTCAGGGCGCTTTGGGTGGGGGAGCGTTTCCAACGGACTCCGAAGGCCGCGGCGATCGCAGTGACCAGGCCCACATAGAGCTGCACTTCGTGGGTGGTATGGCCTGGGATCCGGAAGGGAGCCGTGAGGGGGCCGACGATCCGCAGCACCGGTGGCGCGGCCAATAAGTCCACCGGCCACGCGGCGAACTCCTGAGCCAGCGAAAGAGTACGTACCTGAGCCAGCTCCGGGGCGATCCGGAGATAGGGCACCGCGATCGCTGCCAGCCCCAGCCCACAGACCACCCCCACGCCCCCGAGGCCGAGCCACGACTGAGGGGTGATCCCCCCGGCTCGTGTCAGAAAGAGCGTTAGAACCCCCAATGCCACCATCCCAAAGACGGCTAAGTGCCACGAGGAAAGGGACATCAATAGGACTGCCAGGGCGAGGTCCCCCGCCCGCCGCCACCCCGGACGGCGCCCGTAGCGGATCAGCGCCGCCATCGCCAGAGGGATCCACCCCATGTAGAGCAACTGCATATGCATTAGATGGGCGAAGCGATAGGGAGCGGCGGCGAAGAGCAAGCCGGCCACGAAAGCGGCCCGTTCCCTTCCCCCACCGGCCCGCACCAAATGCCGCATCCCCAGGGCGGCGATCCAGAACGAAAACACAAACGCCACGTTGTATCCGAGAGCCGGGATGCCGGTGGCCAACATGAACGGGAAAGCGAAGGGCAGGATCCCCAACAGCGGCTCCGAATAGGCCAGGGTGCCCGTATGAGGATAGAAGATCGGCGCGTCGAACAACGCGCGCGGCTGCTCCACCAGCGCCCGGGTCTCCCAGGCGAGGATCCATGTGTTCAGTAGCGGGTCCCCCAGATCCTGGGGCAGCCCGTCGAGCATACGGAACACCAAGGGCAACGTCAGCAAGATGGACCACAGCAGATACGCAAGCGCAATCCACGCTGCCTTCTGCCTTCTCATCGCACCCGGACCTCCTGGGGGAGCACGTAAGAGATCTCGCCGGACGGCAGTTGGAGATGTTCCATAGACGGCCATAGATACCAGCCGATCCGCAAGCGATAAGCTCCAGGCTTTTCCGTCCCTTCGAGGGTGACGGGCACCGCGATGACTTCCCCTATAGGCCAGCGGTCCGTTCCCCAGTAGGGCGGACCATCCCGCTGGCTTTCCATGGCCCCCTGAGCATCCAGCCGGTGGACGAAGAACACGTACGATTCGCGGACCGGAGCTACAGCCCGCCAGTAAAACCAAAGGGGCCAAGGCCTCCCCCGCGAAACGGAAGCGGGCAGCTCGACCCCTACCAGCTCGAGCGGCCCGAAGCGCACAGGCTGAGATAAGCGCGCCCAATTCGGCATCCGTCGATTGACCAGGAGCGAGACAGGCAGCAAATATCCATTCTCCCCATTCGCAAGCGGAAGGTTTTCGCCAGGCCTCCCGAGCACATACAAGCCGACTTTCAGCCAGTAAGGCCCTGGCGGAAGATCCGGCGGCAAACGGAGCGTATGAACATCCCGGATGTAACGCTCCTCCCGCCACGGGTGTGCCGTGGTGGGCATCTCGCCAGGATGCATGTGATCGCTCTGGAACACCAGCCGATGGGGAGGCAGCGCCTCCAGCCCGTGCACATAGACGCTGTATTGGGTCTCCATCGGCTGGAGACCCCGCCACCACAAGGTGAGCGTCACGATCTCCCCCGGCTCTGCAATCGCCGAAGAGAGCGTCCATCCTAACAGGCGCACCCGATCTCCGAAATCCACATCCGCCCGCTCAACCATCCCCGGCGGCCTATCCGGATCCGAGCGAATCCGAAACCACATCGTGTGCGGATCGATATAGAGGACCTTCAACCCCAGAACCACCCCCCAGAAGATCCCCAACCCGATCCCCTCCCATCGGGTGAGCGGGGCGGCCGAAGCGCTCCGAAACGCAGGGGCCCACTTCCGCCTCCATGCCCGAAGAGCGCGAACAGACCATCGGGCGAAGCCCGACAGCCAGAGCGCCAGCGACAGCGTTTCCAACATCATCCAATCCCATCGTCCGCAGAAACATAGGCGGACTTCGCGGCTCCCACCCGGAATCCGGGCGTGCAACAATCCCAGCTCCCCCTCCGCCCATACAGGAACCGGACGCCCATCCACCAGCACCCGCCAGCCGGGGAACGCGAAGACCCAAAACCGCACCTTGGCCTCGTGGGGGAAAACCACCCGGAAACGCTGATCCAAAGGCTGAACTCTTAAGGTCGCGACCTCTGCCCCGAAGGGAAGCGTCATCCGATCGAGACGGATGGGCTCCTCACCCCGCCGGTAAGCCTCCTCCAGTGGGGAACCGGCGATCGTCGGAGCCGTCACCGTCCGGGGCAGCAGCTCCCCCACGCTGGTCAGGCCGGTTAGCCCTGCCGCCCGGTCGAAGGCCTGCAGATCCGCTAAAGTCGCCTCCCGCAGGACCGTGAATCGGCCGAACGGATACAACAGCGGCGCGATCCCCAGGATCAGACCCAGCCCCGCGAGGGCACCTCCCAGGGCCCGCCAGCCCGGCCGCAATCCTTCGATCCCCAGGCCGATCAGCATCGCCACGGGGATCCCGGCAACGCCCAGCCACCGCCAGGGGAACTCGGCGTACGCCAGTAAAGGCAAGTGTTCCCAGAGGAGGCGGGAGGGTTCCGTCATCAACCCGACCATCCCTCCCAAGCTGATCCACGCCCCGATCGCCAGTACCCGCTGACGCTGTGTCCACTTCGTCCAGCTCAGGAGCCCGGCGGCTGCCAGCAGGATCTGATGGGCGCCTAAGGTGAGCACTTCTTGGGGGTTGCCCATGCTCTGATCCTGCACCGGCACAAACGAGAGCAGCCGGCCCAGCCCCAGGAAATGTTTCCGGAAATCGAAATGTCCCTGTAACAGGCGATCCAGATGCACCAGCGGGCGATCGATCAGGGCGGGGACGATAAAGAACGCTGCCAGCCCGATTCCCACCCCCAGCGCCCACAGCGCTCCCCCTATGCGGCGGCGGGGAGGACGCTCGGCCGCCCAGGCCAGCACGCCGTAGCCCACCAGCGCGATCGTGCCCAGCATGGCCGTGATATTGTGGCTCAACAGGAAGAGGGCATAGAGGGCCCCAGCTGTCCACCGGCGCCGCCACCCACCCTCCTGGAGATAGGCATGCAACCCGTCCATCACCCAGGGGAGCAAAGAAAGCCCCAGATATTGGGGGAAGTCCCCCTGCCAATAGAGCTCGCGGATCCGGAAGGGGGTATAAACGTACGCCAGGCCAGCGACCATCGCCCCCACCTCACTGATCCCCCACCGACGCGCCAACCGATAAACCCCCGCGCCCCCCAGCCCCACCAACAACGCGAGAACGACCTTCACGCTGCTCTCCAGGTCCAGTCCCAGGTGCATCCCGATGGCCCCCAGCCACGGAAACAGAGGACCGAGGAAATGAAAGAGCGGATACCCGAGGCCGAAGACCAGATCGGGTGTCCAGCGGGGGTAAAAGACGCCCGCCCGCCACATCCGGTCCATTTCCAAAACCCGATAAACGTGGAGCACCCCGTCGTGCGAGGGGGGAAAGCCCGACCAGGCCAACGGCCCACAGGCCAGCGCCGCCCCGATCCACATCAGCCAAAACCCGCGCTCTCGAATCATCGACGGTCCTTGCCCTCCGAGGGTTCTTCCGCCACGGCGATGATGGGAAGAGGATAGGTGTAAAAGCGTTTTTCCGGCGAAGGGGAATCAACCGAAAGATGGGCCATGGTAGGCCAGATATACCATCCGATCCGCAGGAAGTAACGGCCTGGGCGGGGAAGCCCATCGATGGCCACAGCGACCGGGATAGCTCTTCCTTCCGGCCAATGCGAGGTCGGTTGCCACAGATCCCGTTGATGGATCAGGTTCCCCGCTTCATCGACCACATGCACGAAGAGCGTGTAATCAGCCTCAGGGCGGGCGATGGCCTCGAAGGCCAGCCATAGCGCCCATGGCTGTCCAGCCTTTAACGCTTGAGGCGCCTCGATGCCCGTGAGGCGGATCTTCCCCCCGAAAGTGACCGGTCGCTCGATCCCCTGGACGGTTCGAGCGATGATCAGAGGAGTGGGGAGATTCAATCCGTCCTCCCCGGAGCGATCGATTATGAGGCGACGCCCAGGGTTCAGCCGTTCATAGAGGCCGACTCGGATCCGGTAAAGGCCAGGGGTGATCCCACGGGGAATGCGCAGGATATGGTCGTCCCGATATACTCGCTCTACATCCCAGGCGTTCGTGGGCACATCCGCTGGATGCATGTGATCGCTCTGGAACGCGAGATGAGGTTCCCCGCCAAAGGGGAAGACGTGCACGTAGACGCTGTATTGCGTTTCCATGGATCGAAGCGGCCGCCACCACAAGGTGAGGCGAACCTGTCCGCCAGGGGGCGCAGCAGGAGGATCCAGCCGATAGCCCACTAACCGAATGCGCCCCTCGTAATCCTCCCGGATATAGGCTGCGGCCCCCAAGGGCTGGTCCAAAGGCACCCGCGTGAACTCCCAAAGTCGGTATGGCCCACGGCCAATTAAAGCGATGACCCCGAGCCACAGCATCGCATGTTCAGCCATCCCCCACCGCCTCCAGGACGTCAGGCGCTGTCGGATGTCGATGGAGACCATTCGGGGATTCGCGGATCGCGCGCGGTGCCACGCGGAGATCGCCCGCCCGCCCCCAGCCAGGGCCAACCCCAAGGAGAGCAGTTCCAAAAGCCGCCATCCAAGAGGAGGATCAAAACGCAGTTGAACCTCGTGAGCCCCGGCAGGGACCTCCGCCCGCAGCCATCCGGTCCGGGCCTCCGCCCACGTGGAAACCGGCCGTCCGTCCACCCACACCGTCCATCCCGGGAAGGCAAAGGTATAGAAGCGGAGGCTGGTGCTCACCGGGAGCTCGACGGTATATCGCTGGCGCATAAGCCCCCGCTCGATCACTCGAGCGGTTGCGCCGGGTGGCAGGCTTTCCAAATCCAATCGCACCGGCTCTTCCCCCCTCTGGTAAGCAGCCTCCAGGGGCGAGCCCTCGATTTCCACCGTGACCCACTTGGGGAACAGCTCCCCCACGCTGATCAAGCCAGGGTACCGATGCCGACGTTCGTAGGCATGGAGATCGGCCAGGCTCGCGCGGCCCAGGTGAATCGGCGTGCCCCCATTGTAAAGTAAACCAAGGTCGCCCAGGACCAGGACGATCGCGGCGATCAGCATCCAGTAACCTCGCAGGCGGCGTGCCATCAGGTCGGTGGAAAGGCCGATCAGCATCGCCAGCGGCAGAGCCACCGGCCCCAGCCAGCGCCACGGGAACTCCCCATAGGCCAGCAGCGGGATGCGCTCCCAAACGGCTTGGGAGATCGGCAGCATCATCCCGATCATTCCAATCAATGCGCCAATACAACCAACCGCCAGTATCCGTGGGCGGTCGCCCATCCCAGGCTTTGGCTTCAGAGACCCGATCAATCCCCAGGCGATCGCTGGGAGCGCCAGCAGCACCTGGTGCGGCCCCATGGTCAAGCGCAATTGTCGATTCCCCAAGCGGTCATCGAAAAGCGGCAGCGGGGCGAACAACGTCCCTATATCCACAAAATGCTTGCGGAAATCGTATTCGCCGCGGAGCAGGCGGTCCAAATGCACCAGCGGGCGATCGAGCAAGGCAGGGAATACAAAGAAGGCCACCAAACCCAGCGCCACGATCAGGATCTGCAGTCCCACGAGGACACGGCGCCACGGCCAGCGTTCCGCCCACCAGACGAACAGTCCATACCCCAGGAGGAGCGGGGCGCTCAACATGGCGCTGATGTTATGGCTGAGGGGTAACAGCGCAATCAACACGGCGGCAACAAAGCGGCGATGCCATTGAGGATCACGGAGCGCCCGGTGGAGGGCCCATAGCGCCCACGGCAACAGGCTGAGGGCTAAATACTGGGGGAAGTCCCCCTGCCAATAGAGCTCGCGAACCCGGAAAGGGGCAGCGGCGAAAGCAAGGCCGGCGATCAGCGCACCCCACTCCGACAGCCCCCAGAGGCGGGCCAGCCCATAAACCCCTCCGCTGCCCAGAAACAGGAGCCCAGCCAACGCAACTTTCAGGCTAAGCTCCAAGGGAAGCCCCACCGACATCCCCACGGCCCCCAGCCATGGGAAGAGCGGTCCGAGGAAGTGAAAAAGCGGAACGCCGAGGCCGAAGGCTAAGTCGGGCGCCCAGCGGGGGTAAAAGATCCCCGCTTGCCAGAGCCGATGCATCTCGACAACCCGATAAGCGTGGAGCACGCCGTCCTCGGTGGGAGGCAGGCCGGGACGGATCATGGGTTCCCCGATGAACATCAACCAGAGCAGCATGAACCAGAACCCGCGTTCGTAGATCATCCTCATGAATCCCCCTGAACCCAGCAAGGCGTCGGTCGGATCTCGATGGTGGCCACCGCAGCCGCGGCGTGCTCCCAGAGCGAGGCCCGAGCAGACCGAATCGGCCAGCGGGAGGCTGGGTCCGGCCGGCCCAGTGGGTAAAGCCCAACCACGATGGTCGCTGAGCCCGGCGGGAGGTCGGCGGGGAGCATCAGGCGATACGATTGAAGGATGGACTCCCCCTGAGCCCACGTCCGGAAGGGCTTGTTCCCGAAGTCGACGGGGAGGTCGCGACCTGCGGCCATCCGCCCTGCATGATCATGTAAATGAAGAAACACCACGGGCACCTGGTCCTGGGCGTGGAAAGCCTGCGCATCCCACACGCTCCAGAACATGGTCAACTCCAATGCCTCGCCGGGGCAGAAGCTCTCTCCGCTCAAGGCGAGAGCGTCCAGCGCCAACCCGTTCTCAAACTCCAATCGTGGCATCCGCCATACCCCCGACGGCTTCGGCGCCGGACCTCTTAGAGGGATGGTGCTTCGCAGCCGAACCGGTTGTGGGGGCGGGAGATGCATCCGCCCTTTCTCCCCTGGCTCCACCTGCCCCTCCACCTGCAACGCCGAGGCCTCCTGGGGCTGGGGAACCCAGCCGATGGGCAGCGCCTCCAAGTAGGCGGGGAGAGCTAAGGGGAGCTCGCCTTGCAAGATCACCGGAGAGGCTTCAGGAACCTCAGGGGCCGTGAGCACCAAGCGGTAACGGCTTGGCG